>NZ_JAAKZZ010000634.1 GCF_011045075.1 Streptomyces boncukensis | reverse complement strand
GTTCGGGAGGGGGTAATGCTGGGTGGGTGGACCGCTGTGCGGCCGTGTGCTGATTCAGGGGGACGAGGCCGGCCCCTCCGGGGCCGGGGCATCCAGAATGCACTCGTAGTCACTCCGATGCAACCCTTGACACCAGATGATGGAACGTCAGGAGCAGGTTTCTGTTCACACTCGCAACCCTCCGAGAGAGGTCTACACCAATATGACGGAAGCGATCATCGAAAACTGACGGGGCATCAGAAAATGTGAGTGTCCGAGCCTCCCACAGACCACGATCCACACCCCAACAACAACGATCCGCACTACGGCGACAGGCACCCCGCAGCACCCCCGCACCACCACTCGCGCAAACCGCAACAACCCAGCCCGACGAAACCGCCCGCAACAACCCATGCGAAAACCGCATTTGCGGAAAGCGCGACGCTAACCCGTGCGTTACGGACGGGCAGCCCACGTCCCACAACGGTCAAGAGCATTCCGGCCAGGAGGCGTAGTAGGGGGCGGATTTAAGTGGCCACATGGTCTTCACGGGCCGAGCACCTCGACGGGGCCGGGGACGAGGCGGCTGAAAGTGGACGGAGCTTGCACTCCTCAGCGAAATCGGTGAGGCGCATACAGGTACCGACCCCCATGTCAGTCAGGAGCGGGGCGCTGCGGCTGGTGGTGATCATTCGTAGGCAGGCAGCAGCCTGCAGCAGCGGACGAGCCCAGAGCGGAACTGGGTGTGTCGTGCAGCCTGCCGGAGACGGCCCGCATCGTGAAGGGTGATCTCGGTGGCGTCTGGAGCGAGATCGGTGAGGTGCACGGTGTAGAGCTGATCGATGGATGCTGCTGTGAAGATGGCTGTGGCCAGGCCCGCGGCGAGATGTGGGTGTGCTGTTGCGGTGCGCAGCCGGTGGGCGACCCCGGCGGTGGTGACCTTTCCCCGTGTTGGCGGACGGTGGCCCCGTTCATGGATCGTGCGTGGGCTGCAGCGGTAGCAGTTGACGTCCTCCTCGTGCAGGGCCATGAGGGTGCTGAGTGCCCGTATGTCGATCCAGCGGTTCGTCAGGGATCGTGTCCGCGGATGGTCGACGGCGTGAATCCCTCGGCACTACGGCACCTGGTCGGCGGCGTGATCTCGCATCTCGGGGACGTGAACACGCACGCCTCGCTCAACGCGGCACTCGCGGATCCCGGCATGCCACCGATCCCCGCCGACGCGGGGACGGAGCGCGAGCGGGTGGCGCAGAGTTTCGCCCAGGTCCCTGACGATGCGCTTCCCCGTGTCGCCGAACACGTTCTGGAGCAGGGGGAAGTAGATGCTGCTGTCCGCAATGAGCTGCAGGACCTGCTGTGGGCGGCGTCACCGGCACCGGAGATATCCATGCGGGTCCGGCGCGAACTGGCACGGACGCTGGAACTGACGGATCTGGTACGCGACAGTGCCCGGTTCCTGGCGCTGCTGGACCGGTTCTGGGTGCTCGGGGAGAGATCCCCCTTCGACGGGTTGCTTCCGGCTGCCTCCAGGCCACAGAACCTGAGGAACTGTATCGAGCGGCACGTCCTGCGGAATCCGGGCGCCTGGTCGGCGGAGGAGCTCTTCGAGCAGCTGGGCGCGTTCGAGACCAGGGATGCCCGGTTCGCCCGGTTCCTGGAAGGGGCGGTCAGCGGCGATGTCCTCCTGGACGGGAGCGCTCAGCGCCGTCTGGTGGAGGAGATCAACGCGCATGTCCGCAGTGCGGGGGTCGAGGTGAGGGAGACCGGGACCGAGGGGGCTATCCGCGTTTCTCCCTGGTCTCGCTGCGGGTGGTGGCCAGCCGACGGCCGGAGAATGTCATCTTCGCCTCGCTGGCCAAGCCTGATATCCGGTTCCTGTCCGCGGTGGACCACGACATCGAGATCGTCGGGGACCGCGGCGACGTCCTGGTCTACGACCGCGCCGTCACCGAGGCCGGTCTTCGCCGGCGGGATCTGCAGAGCTGGTGGCAGGACACGCACAGGATCGCTGACGAGGCCGCGGCCAAGAAGCCCCTCTACCACAGGCTGCGCCGCAGCCTGCCCGGCAACTCCCCCGGCCAACACCATCTGTTCGAGCTCTACCACCAGATCCTCGGCCCCGCGGTCCACGACTTCCCGGCGCTGCGGCCCGAGGTGTGGCTGCACTGGGACCACGCGACCGTCCGCGAGCGGGGACCCGAGGCGCTGCTGCGCTCGCGCATGGACTTCCTTCTTCTGCTGCCCTACGGGCAGCGGGTCGTCCTCGAAGTCGACGGCCTCCAGCACTCCACCCGCGACCGAGGCCGGATCCCGGACAGCGGCAGGTACGTGGAGAGGGTGGCCGCCGATCGCGATCTGAAGTTGCGGGGTTATGAGGTCTTCCGGTTCGGCCACGATGAACTCGCCGTCGCTGCGGATGCCCGGCCTCTGCTGGAGTAGTTCTTGCGCGGCCTGTTCGGGCGCTTCGGCCTTGGCTGGACCGGCTGACGCCGTCGGCCCCGGGCCAGGCCGCCGGGTGCTGACCAGTGCCGCCCAGTGCCGCGTGGCTCGTCGGGCTCGGTCGGCTCCATCCGGGCGAGCAGAGCGGAGCGGGGCAGGGCCGCGTGGGTGCCCGTCTGTCTGAGGCGGTGACCGTGCCGGGTGGAACCACCGGGCTCGGGGGATGGCGATGGCTGGCCGAGTGGGTGGGGAGCTGCTGTGTCCCGGGTTCGGATGCGTATTTCGCAAGCGCTGCCCTTTGTGTGCGGAAACCGCAACGCTTCAACGGGGAGGCTCTGAGCGCTCGCGGAAGGTGCCCTCGCCCAGGGGTCGGTGGCGTCCACGGGGCGCGGCCGTTCCGTCATGGCCTTCAGCCGTCTTGTGTTCATGGCGTGCCCGGGCGGCTGAAGGCCCAGCGCAACACCTCGGTGTCGACTCGGGGCCGTGCGGTGCGTGCCAGGCCGAGGCGGACGTGGGCGGTCGGTTGGGCCCGGGCGCGGAAGGTGCCGTGTGCGGCGTGGGTGTCGGTGAAGGTGGGGGTGTCGGGGGCGGCATCGGCGCAGATCGGGTGGAAGAGCGGGATCGTCTGCAGGACCTCGCGGGGGGGGTGCGGCGGGTGAGGTGCTGCCAGAGGAAGATGCGGGAGGAGAGCATGGGCTCTTTGCGCAGCACGGGGTGGCAGCCTTCGCCGCCGCCGACGAAGAGGATCGCGAGGCGGGTGGCGGGGTCGTCCCACAGGTAGCGGAAGTACTCGAATGCTCCGCTGCCCAGCCACTGGGCCTCGTCCATCAGGAGGGTGCGGGGGTGTTGGGCAGTCCGAGAGCGGTGTGGGTTCGTGGCGCACCATGCGGGTGGTGGGGCGGGCGCGGAAGGTGATGTTGCGGACGTCCTCGTCGGGTTCGAGTTCGCGCAGGCACACGTTGACGGCAAGGGTCTTGCTTGCCGGAGCCCGCGCCGCCGTGCAGGCACATCATGGCGCGCGTCGATGGCGTCGGTGATGTTCTCGCGGGCGGTCAGCAGGGCGCGGGTGGCGACGGTGTGTGCGTCGGGCAGGGCCACGTACTGGTGGGAAGCGGTCACGGCTGCCTTCCCTCGGGGCGCGTGGACGGTGCCGGGGATTCGGCTGCGGATGATGTTGGGCACTCGGCTTCGGGTGGGACGTCCGGGCCGGCGGCGGGAGGCGGTGGGGTGCGCCAG
>NZ_JAAKZZ010000633.1 GCF_011045075.1 Streptomyces boncukensis | reverse complement strand
TGTGTATAAGAGACAGATCCACGGGTGCCCGGCGGGCGGGCGCGGGCCGGGCGGGTCAGGGACAGGCGCGCGGCGCGGCGCGGTGCCCCCTGGTGCGCGCCCCGGGTGCCGTGACCGCCCCCGGGGACGTCGAGAGCGCCGTCAGTCCCGCCGTCGTGCGCATCGGCGCAGTGGACGGCGGGTATGACCGACTGAACGGACGGGGGACGGAAGCGGAGCCGGGTGTATGGCGACCGCTGTGGGGGAGCGGCTTCTTCGTGGCACCCGGGTGGGTGCTCACCTGCGCCCATGTGGTGGGGAGCGGCGGCAGCGGGGCCGTGTGGAGGGGAGAGCGGGCCATCGGCATCAGGACCGAGGACGGCGTGGTCCTCACCGGGGAGCTGGCGTTCGGGCTGCCCGTGCCCCGGGACCCCGGCGCGCCGCCGTCCCCCTGGCCGCTGCCGGACCTGGCGCTGATCCGCGTCCCCGAGGCCACCGACCCCGAGTGCCTCTGGCTGAGCGACCGCTCCGCGCTCACCCCGGCCGAGGTCGGGCTCTACGGCTGGATGCCGGGCCCGTCGAAGGACGAGCCGCTGTTCTTCTCCGGCACCGGCGACGCCAGCGGGGGCGTCGCGGGGCCGATGATGCTCAGCGGAGGGCAGCTCACCCAGGGCTGTTCCGGCGGCCCGGTGGTGGACCTGTGGCGCGGCGCCGTGATCGGCGTCAGCAAGGGGAAGGGGCGCGGCCCCGGCGCGGGGCTGGCCGTTCCGGTCACGGCGCTGCGCCGGCTGTGCGACGCCGGGCCGCGCGGCGGCGCCGTGCTGCACGAGGTGCTGTCCGCGCACGACCGCCACCATCTGCGGCGCTACCACGCGCCGGGCGACAGCTGGCCCCGGCGGCAGACCCGGATGGAGCTGTCGGCCGCCGAGCCGCACGGCTTCACCGCCGACCGGCGCACCCGGCTCTACGCCCTCTTCGCCCGGCTGGATCCGCCGACGGGCGCGGGCCAGGTGCTCCAGTTGGCCAACGAGGCCCGCGACTTCGTCCTGCAGTCCGCGTACACCCTGCGCGACCACGACCCGCGCAGCTGGCGCGAGGGCGCCGGACTGCTCTACGACCCGCGCGACGGCCGCACCCCCTCCGAGGAACCGGCAGGCGACCTCTCCCTGGAGGCGGTGGTGCTGTACGCGGCGAAGGTGTGGGCCACGCTCGCCCGCTCCCGCGCCGCCCTCCCGGGCTGCCCGCTCGGCGCGCTGCGCGAGTGGATCGAGTCCACGGCGCCGACGCTGCGGAACGATGTGATCCGGGCCCGGATCCCCCAGGTCCTGGCCGCCGACAGCGCGGCGGTCGCGGCCCGCGCCGACGTGCTGGTGGAGATCGACCCCGACATCTACGGCACGGGCCGGCACTCCTGGCGCGTCCTGCTGCAGTACGCGGCGCCGGACGGGAGCGCGGAGGCCGCGGAGCCCGCCGTCGTCCCCGTCGCGTACAGCGGCCCGGACGCGCCGCGCCGCGGCCTGGAGGAGTCGCTGCGCGGCGCGCTCTCCGCGGCGCTCGACCAGGGCGACGTGGGCGAGCACCTGGCGGCGGTGGCCTTCATGCTGCCCCGCGCGCTGTTCGACGAGCCGGTCGAGCAGTGGCGCCCCCGGCTGCCCGACCCGGCCGACCCGCTCAACCCGCACACGCTGCCGCTGGGCCAGCGGCGGCTCGTCGTGGTGCGCGACAGGCTCCGCAGGGACCAGGGCGTCACCCCCGAGTGGCGGGCCCGCGCCAGCGCCGTGGCCGAGGGCCCGCTGCACGCCGTCCCGCTGCGCCGCGAGGTGCCCGCCGAGGCGGCGGGGCAGACGGCCCACGGGCCCGGCGCGGGGCCCTGCGAGGGCGCCGCGCGGCCGTACGAGGGCGAACAGGCCGCCTATGGGCGGCTGCTGGCCGTTCCCCCGGGCGCCGTCCCGGTCTACTGCTCGCGCACCGGGGACGGGCCGGGCGCGCGGGCCATGGGCGCCGCGCTCACCGCGGGCCATGTGCTCGCCCTGTGGCGGCACACGGACAGCGGCCACACGGACTGCGCCGAGTTCCACGAGGGCGCGGCCCGGCTGCTCGGCGAGGTGCGCGCTGCCCGGCACCTTCCGGAACGTATCCGTACGCTCCGCAACGGCAACGCCGACGAGGGCGCGCCCGACCCCGGGACGCTGTGGGCGCGGCACATCGTTCTGCTCTACGATCCGCCGCACCGCCCCCCGCGGGACGGGGTGCTGCGGGAGCCGCCGATGACTTCCCGGCCGCCGGACGAGGGGGGACCCGCGTGGGCACCGAGGTGAACCAGGAGGGACGACCGTGAGCGACTGGCGCATCTACCGGGGGGCCGGAGTCCCGCACGACGGCGTGCGCGCGCTGCCGGATCCCCCGCCCTGGCGGGACTTCACCCGGGAGGGCGACGCGGCGCGGCGGCTGGGCGCCCAGCGCCGCCTGGTGGAGAACCTGCATCCGCGCACCGAGGAGGTCGAGGCGGTCAACGCCGCGCTCTGTCTGCGCCGCCCGCTCCTCGTCACCGGCAACCCCGGCACCGGCAAGTCCACGCTGGCGCACGCCGTCGCGTACGAGCTGGGCCTCGGCCCGGTGCTGCGCTGGCCCATCGTCAGCCGCACCGCCCTCAAGGACGGGCTGTACCACTACGACGCGATCGGCCGGCTGCAGGACGTGCAGCTGGACCGCGCGGTCGGCGGCGGCCCGCCGCACACGCCCGCCGAGCGGCCCCCCATCGGCTCGTATGTACGCCTCGGCCCGCTCGGCACCGCGCTGCTGCCCCCGGACAGCGCGCCGGACAGCGCGCCGGAC
Source organism: Streptomyces boncukensis (assembly GCF_011045075.1). Classification (GTDB taxonomy): domain Bacteria; phylum Actinomycetota; class Actinomycetes; order Streptomycetales; family Streptomycetaceae; genus Streptomyces; species Streptomyces boncukensis. The sequence continues at coordinate 848 of NZ_JAAKZZ010000633.1, read as the reverse complement.
AGCGCGCCGGACAGCACCTCGGACAGCGCGCCGGACGGCGCACCGCCCCCGCCCCGCGTCCTGCTCGTCGACGAGCTGGACAAGAGCGACATCGACCTCCCCAGCGATCTGCTGAACGTGCTGGAGGAGGGCGAGTTCACCATCCCCGAGCTCGAACGGATCGCCGACCGGGAGCCGGTCACCGAGGTGCTGACGGCCGACGGCGGCCGGGCGGCGATCGAGTCCGGGCGGGTGCGGTGCTCCGTCTTCCCGTTCATCGTGCTCACCTCGAACGGGGAGCGGGACTTCCCCGCGGCCCTGCTGCGGCGCTGCATCCAGCTCGAACTCAAGCCGCCCGGCCCCCGGCAGCTCGCCGCCATGGTCGCCGCACACCTGGGCGAGGAGGCGCTGGCCGAGGGCGGCGAGCTGGTCGAGCGCTTCCTCCAGCGCGAGCCCGGCCAGGTCATCGCCACCGACCAGTTGCTCAACGCCCTGTTCCTCACGCAGCGCGCCACCGGCGCCGAGCGGGTCACCCGGGACCGGCTGGCCGAGATGCTGCTGCGTCCGCTGGACCGTCCGAGGTGACCGGCGATGGCAGAGCTCCGGCGGCCCGGTGAGCGCCCCGGTGACCACGGGGCGGGGCCCGGCACGGGACCGCTGAGCGAGCTCGTGGCGCGGCTGCGGGCCGCCGGCTGGGACCCGTCGGCCGAGGAGCTGGCCGAGGCGGTCTGGCTGGCGTGCCGGACCGGTGGCACGGTGCGGCAGGGCGGGGCGCAGGACGCGCCCGGCCTCCCCGGCACCGGCCCGCCGGGGCCCGCGCCGCCACCCGTGCCGCCCGAGTCGCCGGACTCCGAGGCCCCGCCGTACGC
>NZ_JAAKZZ010000632.1 GCF_011045075.1 Streptomyces boncukensis | reverse complement strand
GCGTACGGCCGTCCAGCCGCTCGCGCAGCGCCGCGGCCCGGCGCCGCGCGTCCCGTACGGACAGCGGCAGCGGCTCCCAGCCCGCGAGCCGGCCCAGCCGCACCACGGGCGGCGCGACGTCCGACTCGCGCATCAGCACGGCCGGTTCGCCGTCCACCACCCGGCCGTCGCCGGGGAGGTGGACGAGCCGGTCGGCGTACTGCAGTACGCGCTCCACCCGGTGCTCCGCGACGAGGACAGTGGTGCCCAGGTCGTGCACCAGGCGGGTGATGGCCGCCAGCACCTCCTCGGCCGCCGTCGGGTCGAGCGCGGAGGTCGGCTCGTCGAGCACCAGCACCCTCGGGTGGGCGGTGAGCACCGAGCCGATCGCGACGCGCTGCTGCTGGCCGCCGGAGAGCGTGGCCAGCGGCCGGTGCCGCAGCTCGGCGATGCCCAGCAGGTCGAGCGTCTCCTCCACCCGCTTGCGCATCACGTCGGGCGGAATCGCCAGCTGCTCCATGGCGTAGGCGAGTTCCTCCTCGACGGTGTCCGTGACGAACCCGGCGAGCGGGTCCTGCCCGACCATCCCCACGTACGGGGCGAACTCCTGCGGCGGCGCGTCGGCGGTGCTGAGCCCCGCCACGCTGACCCGGCCGCTCAGCCGCCCGCCGGTGAACCGCGGGACGAGGCCGTTGACCGCGCCCAGCAGCGTGGACTTGCCGACCCCGGTACGGCCGGTGACCAGGCACAGCTCGCCCTCGCCCAGATGGAGGTCCACCCCGCTCAGGGCGGGCGCGTGCGCGTCCGCGTAGCTGAAGGTGACGTCGTCGAAGTCGATCACGCGGCCACCTCCACGCGCTCCGGGGCGCGGGGGCCGCCGTCCTGAGGGCCGTCCTGAGGGCCGCCCGGGGGTGCGCCCCGGGCGCCGGGCGCGGCGGCGGGCGCCGGGGTCAGCGCCGCGGGCAGCGCCCCGGCCAGCGCCGCCAGCAGCGCCAACGGCGGCACCTCGGGCCAGGTCAGCGGCGAGAGCGACGGATACAGGGCCGCGGCGTCCGTCCGGGCCAGCAGCTGCATCAGCAGCGCGGCCGCCAGCCCGCAGGCCGCCGCCAGCACCTCGGGGGTCCGCCAGCGGTCGGGGCGGTAGGTGCTGCGCCGCACCCGCCGCCCGCCGAGCACGAACCCGCAGCCCGCCAGGGCGAGTCCGGCCAGCAGCAGCGGCGTCCCCAGATACGCCGGAGTGCTCGCGCCCAGCGCCCCGTACAGCCCCGCGCACACACCGAGCAGTCCGGCGATCACCAGCGTGCCGGTGAGCAGCCGGGCGCGCGGCGCGGCCCGTCCGGTGCTGCCGTAGCCGCGCGCGGCCATCGCGGAGGCCAGCAGCAGGGACCGGCTCAGCGCGTCCTCCAGGACGGGGATCACGATGCGGCGCAGCGCGCGCGGGCCGCGCCGGGCGGTACCGCCGCGCAGCAGTTGGGCGCGGCGCACCCGGCGCACGCTCTCCACCAGTTGCGGCGCGACGGTCAGCGTCACCACGACGGACGTGCCGACCTCGTACAGCGCGCCCGGCAGCGCCTTCAGCATCCGCTTGGGGTTGGCGAGCGCGTTGGCGGCGCCCACGCAGACGACCATGGTGGCCAGCCGCAGCCCGTCGTACAGCCCGCCCAGCACCTGCTCGGCCGCGACCGGGCCCAACAGCCGGATCCCGGCCGTCCATTCGGGCAGCGTGATCTGCGGGAGGGTGAACAGCACGGTGCTGCCCTCGCCGCCGCCGAAGACGATCCGGAACACCACCCGGAGCGCCACGATGCAGGCGCCCAGCACCAGGTACATCCGGAAGGCGAGGGCCCAGGGCGCGTCGTCGCGGCGGCGTACGACGACGAGCGCGACGGCGCCCAGGATCATCACGAGCAGCACGGGGTTGGCGGTGCGGCTGGCGGCCGCGGCCATGCCGAGGGCCCACAGCCACCACGCCGCCGGGTGCAGGGCCCTGGGCAGCGGTCGCCTCACTCCGGGCCCTCCGGCTCCCGCGGACCGCCGCCGGACGCACCGGAGGCGCCGGGCGCACCGGACGCACCGGTCTTCGGGGCGGCCGCCCTGCGGCGCCACGCCGCCACCGCCGCGCCCGCGACCAGCAGGGTCGCCATGCCGATGCCGAAGAGCGTGTCCGTCGGCGGGCCCGAGGAGCCCGTCTCGTCGAGGGCCCGCCGGTTCTCGCCGCCCGACCAGTCCGCCGCCTCGGTCGGGGAGACGGCCGGGCCGGGCGAGCCGGAGTCCGAGGCGCCGGGCGAGGGCGAAGCGGACGAGGAGGCGGACGGGGACTCCTCGGACTTCCCGGACTTCCCGCCGCGCCCGTCCTGGTCCGGGCCGCGCCGCCCGTCCCCGCGCTGCCCGCCGTCCGCGCCGTCCCCGGCTCCGCCGCCGCGCCCGGTGCCGGCTCCGGGCGCGGCGTCGCCGCCGCGCCCGCCGTCCCTTCCGGGCGCCGCGGGCCCGCCGCCGGTACTGCCGGAGCCCGAACCGGAGCCCGCCGCCGGGCCGTTGCCGCCGCCGCCCGGCGCGGGGGCACCGCCTCCGCCGTTGCCGCCGTTCGCTCCGTTGCCGGAGCCGCTGCCGGAGCCGCCTGCGGCCGGGCGGCGCGGGGCCACCCGGGGCGCAGGCGCCGCGCCCTCGGGGCGGTTGAGCGAGAACGACCAGCCCTCGAAGCTGCCCTGGGGCGGGGTGCGGTACGTGGCGCCCTGCTGGCTGTACGTCCAGCGGCCGCCGTTGGACGCGTGCCAGTACGACCAGTACGCCTTGGTGGGCGGGGTGTCGACGCACGGCTCGCGGCCCGCACCCGGCTTGCCCTCCAGCCGGCAGACGAAGGACTCTCCCCAGCGGCTGGTCCCCGCCACCCGGAACCCGGCCGCCTTCAGCGCCGCGAGGCCGCTGCTCTGGCCGCCGACGGCGCAGCGCACGAGCGTTGTCCCGCCCAGTTCGCGGAAGTCCACGACCACGGTGACGCCCCGGCCGTCGGGGCAGAACCCGGGCTTGCCCCGGGCCTGGACCGCCGCCGCCTCCGGCGCCGTCGCCAGACCGGACCCGGCGCCGCCGCACAGCAGCGCGAGGGCGACGGCCAGCACGCGGAGCGCACGGGACATGTCGGTGCCCTTCGTTCGGGGTCTGCGCCGGGGACCCCGGAGAGCTGAGAACCCCGGCGTACCGGAGAAGGCTCAGGGCTCCACGCTGCAGACCGTGACAGTGGGAAGCAGTGCACGTAGCGCGCTGGGCGGTCCGGCTCGCAGCGCGGGCGCGCTGCTCACGGTTGCAGGTCAGCGCCGGTCTTCCACCGGCTTTCCCCAGTCGCGTACGCATGAAGTTGTCACCCCGTGCTGGACGAGGCGTGCAAATCGTACGCCCTTACGTATCTGTTGCACCAGAGCATGCCTCGTCAGGGGCACGCCCCGGGGCTGCCCCTGACGGTGCTTTACGGGGTACGCCTCAGCGCGGCTCCCTCATTCGGTGACCTGCCTCACTCGGCGGCGGCGGCCGGTCTCCGGGCGCGCCAGAGCAGGAACAGCGCGCTCGCCACCGCCGCCACCCGCAGCACCCCGGGCAGCGCGCCCTGGATCGCGTTGTTCAACGCCTCGTCGCCCTCGGCGATCGCCGGCCCCCAGCGGCCCTCCGTACGGCCCCACAGCCACACCAGCGCCCCGGCCC
>NZ_JAAKZZ010000631.1 GCF_011045075.1 Streptomyces boncukensis | reverse complement strand
GGGGGAGGGGCGCGAGGGGAGGACAGCGCCTCTGGGAGACTCGGAGACATGCGCGTACTCGTCATCGGCGGCGGAATCTCCGGGCTCGCCGCCGCCCACCGCCTCCAGACGGGCGGCGCGGCCGTCACCCTCGTGGACGCCGGCCACCGCCTGGGCGGCAAGCTGTACACGGGCAGCGTCGCGGGGGCCGCCGTCGACCTCGGCGCCGAGTCGATGCTGGCCCGCCGCCCGGAGGGCGTCGACCTCGCGCGCGCCGTCGGGCTCGGCGAGGCGCTCACCCCGCCCGCCGTCGCCGGGGGCGCGCTCTGGACCCGCGACGCGATCCGCCCGCTGCCCAAGGGCCATGTGATGGGCGTCCCCGGCGACCCGGCCGCGCTCGGCGGGGTGGTCTCCCCGGACGGCCTGGCCCGGATCGCGGAGGACGCCCGGCTGCCGCGCACCCCCGTCGGCGAGGACGTCGCCGTCGGCGCGTACGTCGCCGAACGCCTCGGCCGCGAGGTGGTGGACCGCCTCGTCGACCCCCTGCTCGGCGGGGTGTACGCGGGTGACGCGTACCGCATCTCGCTGCGCGCCGCCGTGCCGCAGCTCTTCGCCGCGGCCCGCGAGGAGCGCTCCCTGCTCGCCGGGGTCCGCGGCCTCCAGGAGCGCGCCCAGCAGGCCCGGGACCGTGAAGCGCCCGTCTTCATGGGGATCGCCGGCGGCCTCGGCCGCCTCCCGCTCGCCGTCGCCGACGCCTGCCGCGCCGCCGGCGCCGAGCTCCGCACCGGCACCCCCGTGCACGGCCTGGCGCGCAGCGGTGAGGGCTGGGTCGCCGACACCGGCTCCGGCCCGCTGCACGCCGACGCCGTCGTCCTCGCGGTTCCCGCGCCCGCCGCCGCCAAGCTGCTGGCGGCCGAGGCGCCGGGCGCCTCGGCCGAGTTGGCGGGGGTCGAGTACGCCTCGATGGCGCTGGTCACCATGGCGTTCCGGCGCGCGGACACCGCCGGGCGGCTCCCCGGCGGCAGCGGGTTCCTGGTGCCGCCCGTCGACGGCCGGAGCATCAAGGCGTCCACCTACTCCAGCCACAAGTGGGACTGGGTGGCGGCCCAGGACCCGGAGCTGTTCGTGCTGCGCACCTCGCTCGGCCGGTACGGCGAGGCCGAGGTGCTGCGCCGCGACGACGCCGAGCTGGTGGAGCTCTCCCGCGCCGACCTGGGCGCCGCGACCGGGCTGGCCGCGCGGCCCGTGGAGTGGGCGGTGACGCGCTGGGACGGCGGCCTGCCGCAGTACGCGGTCGGGCACGTCGACCGCGTCGCCCGGATCCGCGCGAGCGCCGGCGCCGTGCCGGGGCTCGCGGTGTGCGGCGCCGTGTACGACGGGGTCGGCATCCCCGCGTGCGTCGCCTCGGGGCAGCGGGCGGCGGACGAGACCCTGGCGGCCGCGCCCGGAGGGCGCGCGGGACAATGAGGCCATGACAGAAGCACCGCAGAAGGCCCCCAACGCGGGCAAGAAGGCCAAGGACCTCAACGAGGTCATCCGGTACACCATGTGGTCGGTCTTCCGGCTGCGCGCAGTGCTCCCCGAGGCTCCCGGGGACCGGGCCGGCTACGCGGACGAAGTGGAGGAGCTGTTCAAGCAGCTGGCCGCCGCCGACGTCACCGTGCGCGGCACCTACGACCTCTCCGGGATGCGGGCCGACGCGGATCTGATGATCTGGTGGCACGCCGAGACGTGCGAGGCGCTTCAGGACGCGTACAACCGCTTCCGCCGCACCCGGCTCGGCCGGGCGCTGGAGCCGGTCTGGTCGAACATGGCCCTGCACCGGCCCGCGGAGTTCAACAAGGCGCACATCCCGGCCTTCCTCGCCGACGAGGAGCCGCGCGCGTACGTCAGCGTCTACCCCTTCGTGCGCTCCTACGAGTGGTATCTGCTGCCCGACGACGAGCGGCGCACCATGCTCGCCGACCACGGCAGGATGGCCCGCGGCTTCCCGGACGTCCGCGCCAACACCGTTCCGGCCTTCTCCCTCGGCGACTACGAGTGGCTCCTGGCCTTCGAGGCGGACGAGCTGTACCGGATCGTGGATCTGATGCGGCATCTGCGCGGCTCCGAGGCGCGCCGGCACGTACGCGAGGAGATCCCCTTCTACACGGGCCGCCGCAAGCCGGTCGGCGAGCTGGTCGACTCCCTGGCCTGAGCGTCAGCCCCGCCCCTTCCCCCGTACCTGCTCCTGCCGCGCCGGCCCCGACTCCGGTTGCGGGGCGCTGCGCGCCGCGCAGTCGGCGTGGTCCCCGGGGGTCTTGCCCTGGAGGAGATAGCGCTCCAGATGGGCGTCGACGCACTCGTTCCCGCCCGCGACGCCGTGGTTGCCCGCGCCGCGCTCCGTGACCAGGGAGGCGCCGGACAGCCGGCGCTGCGCCTCCAGCGCCCCCTCGTAGGGGGTGGCGGCGTCGCGGGTGGCGGCCAGCAGCAGGACGGACGGCGGCGTACCGGGTTCCGTACGGACGTCCAGCGGGCGGGACGACGGCGCCTTCCAGTGCGCGCACGGCAGGTTCATCCAGGCGTTCTCCCAGGTGAGGAAGGGCGCGAAGGGAGCCATGGCCGAGTTGTCGGCGTCCCAGCGGGCCCAGTCGCGCGGCCAGGGCGCGTCCGCGCACTGCACGGCGTTGTAGACGGCGTTGCCGTTCTCCGCGTCGGCCGCGTCGGCCGCGCCGTCCCCGGCGCCGCTCTCCCCGCCCGGCGCCGCGAGCGCGGCCAGCGGCTCCGGGTCGCCGTCGCGGAACGCGGCCAGGGCGCGCGCGTGCCGGTCCCAGGTGCTGTCGGCGTAGGCCACATCGAAGTACGACTCCAGCAGCTCCCGCGAGCCGACGGTGCCGCCCGCGGGCTTCCGGTCGACCGCGTCGCGTACCTCGTCGAACGCCCGCTGCACCTGCCGCGGGGTGCTGCCCAGCCCGTACGTCCCGTGGTGCCGGGCCGCCCACGCCTTCCAGTCGCCCCACCGGCGTTCGAACGCCGGGTTCTGGTCGAGGTTCGACCGGTACCAGATCTTGCCGGGCGACGGGTCGACCACGCTGTCCAGGACGAGGCGGCGCACCCGCTCGGGGAAGAGGGTCGCGTAGACGGCGCCGATATAGGTGCCGTAGGAGACCCCGAGGAAGTTCAGCTTGCGCTCGCCGAGCGCGGCGCGGATCGCGTCCAGGTCGCGGGCGTTGTCGGGCGTCGTGTAGTGCCGCAGCCGCTCGGTGCCCTGCGCCTGGGCGCACCCGCGGGCGTACGCCGCCGCCTGCGCCTTCCGCTCCTCCTTGTACGCGGGGGAGGGGCGGCGCGGGGAGCGGTTGGGCCCCTGGACGAACTCCAGCGGGTCCTGGCAGGAGAGCGGGGCGGAGCGGCCCACCCCGCGCGGCGCGTAGCCGACCAGGTCGTAGCGGGTGTTGAGGCGCTTCCACACACCGCCGAGCGCCCTGGGGTAGAGCGGGAACAGCATCCCGTTGCCGCCCGGCCCTCCGGGGTTGTAGAGGAGCGAGCCGCGGCGCTCTCCGGGCTCGCCGGTGGCGCGGATGCGGCTGACGGTGAGGTCGATCCGCTCGCCGTCCGGCTTCGCGTGGTCGACGGGCACGGAGACGGTGCCGCACTCGACGGGGGAGGGGAGGCGCTCGACGGACGGGCACTTCCGCCACTCGATGCCGTCCGCAGCGTGCGCCTGCGGGAGGGGGAGGGGCTGTCTCTTATA
>NZ_JAAKZZ010000630.1 GCF_011045075.1 Streptomyces boncukensis | reverse complement strand
TGGCTGGTTGGCTACGTTCGGGAAGGATAACCGCTGAAAGCATCTAAGCGGGAAGCCTGCTCCGAGATGAGGACTCCTGCCCCCTGTGAGGGGTTAAGGCTCCCTGGAGACGACGGGGTTGATAGGCTGGATCTGGAAGCCCTGTAAGGGGTGGAGGTGACCGGTACTAATAGGCCGAGGGCTTGTCCATAGCTGCTTGCGTCCACTGTGTGGTTTCTGAGACAACAACCGCATCTCAATTGAAGAGAGTGCTTGTTCGCTTGTCCCGAGAGTTTCGGTGGTCATAGCGTAGGGGAAACGCCCGGTCACATTCCGAACCCGGAAGCTAAGCCTTACAGCGCCGATGGTACTGCATGCGGGAGTGTGTGGGAGAGTAGGACGCCGCCGAACAATTTTTGAGGCCCCTGGCCTTCAGCGTTCATGCGCTGAAGGCCAGGGGCCTTTTTGTTTTCACTGAGCGTCATAGGTACGGCTGCGCGAGAATGATGTGCAGCACCTCCAGACAGGAGTCACGTCGATGTCCACCAACTCTTCCGACGATCGCGATCGTCCCGAGCGTCGGCCCCGCCCGTCGGGCGGGCGCCAGGGTGAGGACCGGTTCCGTGGACCCAGGCGTGAGGGCGCCGGCAGGGACGGCGGGCGGGCAGGCTTCCGGCGCGACGACCGCCCCCAGCGGGACGACCGCCCCCGGGACGACCGGACCAACCGGAGCGACCGCGACGAGCGGGGGCGCCGCCGGGACGATGAGCGCGGCGCTCGGCGTCCGTACGGCCAGCGACCCGGTGGGCCGAGTGGCGCCGGACGCGGGCGTGATGACCAGGACCGGAATCGAGACCGTGACCGGGATCGAGACCGGGACCGTGGCACGGGTCGCGACCGGGGCAGTGAGCGTTACCGGGATCGGGACCGTGACCGGGGGCGCGAGCGGGACCGTGACCGGGATCGGGGCGGGGACCGTGACCGGGGCGCGGGCCGCGACCGTGACCGTGGGCAGGAGCGGGAGCGGCGTGACGGGTTTCGGGGGCGCCGGGATGACGGACGTGGGCGCGGGCAGGGCTTCCGGCGCGACGACCGGGGCCGGGACCGCGACCGTGACCGTGACCGTGACCGGAACCGCGATCGGGAGCGGGAGCCGCTGCGGCGGCTGCCGATCGACGAGGACATCACCGGCGAGGAGCTGGACAAGGACGTCAGGCAGGAGCTGATGAGCCTGCCGAAGACGCTCGCCGGCGATGTCGCGAAGAACCTGGTGATGGTGGCCCGGCTGCTGGACGAGGAGCCGGAGCGGGCGTACGGGTATGCGAAGGTGGCGCTGCGGCTGGCTTCCCGCGTGCCGTCCGTACGCGAGGCGGCCGGATTCGCCGCGTACGGCGTGCAGAAGTACGCCGAGGCGCTGGCCGAGTTCCGCGCGGCGCGGCGGATGACGGGGCTGCAGCATCTGTGGCCGGTGATGGCCGACTGCGAGCGCGGCATGGGGCGCCCCGAGAAGGCGCTCGCCATGGCGGGCGAGCCCGAGGTGCGGAAGCTGGACAAGACGGGCCAGGTCGAGATGCGGCTGGTGGCCGCGGGGGCACGGCGCGACATGGGGCAGCCGGATGCCGCGGTGGTGACCCTGCAGAGCCCGGAGCTGGCGTCGAACTCCGTGCAGCCGTGGACGGCCCGGCTGCGCTACGCGTACGCGGACGCCCTGCTGGAGGTCGGGCGGCAGGACGAGGCGCGCGAGTGGTTCGCGAAGGCGCTGGAGGCGGACCAGCAGGGGACGACCGACGCCTCGGACCGGCTGGCGGAGCTGGACGGGATCGAGTTCGTCGATGCCCTCGACGAAGAGGCCGAGGAGGCCGGCGAGGACGAGGGTGCGCCCGAGGGTGAGGGCACCGGGAGCGGCACCGCATAGTCCGCGTCTCCCGGCTGGCCGGCCGGCCCTCAGCGCGCGTACGCCGCCAGCGGGTTGCGCAGGGTGCCCGCGAGCCGGAGGGCTCCGGCCGGGTCCTGGAGGTCGACCATCTGCTGGTTGTCCCTGAGCTGGAGCCGGTTGAGGCAGGAGAGCGCGAAGTCCTCCGCGAACAGGTCGTGGCGCGCGAAGCGCTCGGCCAGCTGGGGCGCCGACTTCTGGTAGGCGGTGATGTGGTCGGCGACCGTCGACCAGAAGGTGTCCTCGTCCAGCGTCCCGGCCGTGGCGAGCGTGGCGCTCAGGAAGCGGAAGAAGCAGTCGAAGACGTCCGTGAAGAGGGAGAGGACCTTCATGTCCTCGGGGACGTCGGCGCGGATGCGCTCGGCCTCCGGCGGGAGCTCCGCGTCCGCGCTCAGCACGGCCACCTCCTCGGCGAGGTCCTTGAAGAGGGCGCGCCGCGGGGTGCCGCGCTCGTCGAGGACGAGGATGACGTTCTCGCCGTGCGGCATCAACACCAGGTCGTGGGCGTAGAAGCAGTGCAGGACCGGGGTGAGGTAGGCGTCCAGGTAGCGGCGGAGCCAGTCGGCGGGGGCGAGCCCGGAGCGCTCGACGAGAGCCGCCGCGAGGGAGTGGCCCCGCCAGTCGGTGTGCAGCAGCGCGGCCATGGTGCTCAGCCGTTCGCCGGGGCGCAGGGAGGGCACGGGGCTCTCGCGCCAGAGCGCGGCGAGCATCTTGAGGTACGGGGAGCCTGCCGGTGCCGCCGCCTCGTACGCCTCCGGGTGGTAGCCGACGGCGGCGCGTTCGCGGAGGATGCCCAGGCCGGTGCGGCGCAGCACCTCGTCGCGGGCGACGAGGTCGGCCAGCCAGTCGTTGATGGCGGGGGTCGCCTTCATAGAGGCGGCGGAGAGGCCGCGGGCGAAGCCCATGTTGAGGACGGAGAGCGCCGTCTTCACATAGTGCTTGCAGGGGTTGCTGCTGTTGAAGAAGGTGCGGATGGACTGCTGGGCGAGGTGGTCGTCGTCGCCGTAGCCGAGGCAGACCAGGCGGCGCCGGGCGATGTCGGCGGCGAAGGTGACGGAGAGCTTGTGCCACCACTGCCAGGGGTGCACGGGGATGAGGCAGTAGTCGTCCAGGTCGAGCCCTCGCGCGGTCATGGTGGCCGCGAAGCGGCGCAGCACCGGGGCGGACAGCTCGGACAGGACGAGCCTGTCGTAGCCCAGGCCGGCGCCGGAGGTGAACGTGGTGTGGTCGCGGTGCGCGGCGATCCAGATCAGCCGCACCGGGGCCGCGGCCTCGGGCGCGTACGCGCGGTACTCGGCGCTGTCGAAGCCGAGCCTGCCGTTGTTCGCGACGAAGCAGGGGTGGCCCTCGGTCATACCGGTCTCGATGGTCTGGAAGTCCGCGGCGGCCAGCTCGGCGGCGTCGGGTGAGGGCCGGGCGAGCTTGTACGCGGTGCCGGCGAGGGTGCTGCTGATCTCCTCCAGATAGACCGGGAGGACCGCTTCGCCCAGGCCGAGGGTGCCGCGCAGCTCCGTGACGAACGCGAGCGCGTCCAGCGGGAGCCTGGCGCCGTCGCGGTGCCGGGTGATGCTGCCCGGTTCGACCTGCCAGTGGTCGAGCGCGAAGCGGCGCGCGGTGAAGCGGTAGCTGGTGGCGCCGTCGTCGGAGCGGACGGTGTAGGTGCCCTGGGTGTCCGGCGCCGGCTCGGGGGACAGCAGCCGCTCGTGGGCGAACTCCGCGAGGGCCTTGCGGATCAGGAGCCGGGTCGCGTGCTCCCAGTGCTCGGGGGTCAGATGGGCGACGGCCTCGTGCGGGGCGAGGGGG
>NZ_JAAKZZ010000062.1 GCF_011045075.1 Streptomyces boncukensis | reverse complement strand
GGCCCCGGCCCCGGCTCCGGCGTCGGCCCCGAACCCGGTGCCGACCCCGACCCCGGCACTGGTCCCGACCTCCGCCCCTTTCCCGTTTCCGGCGCCCTCCAGCCGGATCGCGGTCTCGCCGATCCGGAGGGTCGAGCCGGGGCGGAAGAGCACGGGCTGGGGGCCGACGCGGGTTCCGTCGATCGCCGTGCCGTTCGTGGAGCCGAGGTCCGTGACGGTGACCGCGCCGCCGTCCGTGACCGTCACCGCGCAGTGCAGCCGGGAGACGTCCGGGTCGTCCAGCGGGACGTCGGCTTCGGCGGAGCGGCCGAGGTGGACCTTGCCGCCCTGGAGCAGATGGATGCCGCCCGCGTCCGGGCCCGCGACGACATGGAGACGGGCCTTCGCGGAGCCGTAAGCGGAGACGGCGGCGCCGTGCGCGGGCAGGGCCGCGGGCGTCACCGGGCCGTGCAGCGAGACCGTGGCGCCGTCCAGCAGCGGGGGCTGGCCGATGATCTGGCGGTGCGGATCGAGGCGCTGGGTGCCCGCATACACCACCACCGGCTCCTGGGCGGGGCTCTGAGCGCTTTGCTCGCCCGCCGCGGCCACGGGCGCCCCCGCGGGGCCCGGGGCCGGCCCGTGGGCGAGAGCGGCGGCCGCCGTCGTCGCGAGCGCGCCCGTTATCGCGGCGAGGACCGTGCCCGTGGGGGCCGTCACGAGCACGTGCGCGTGCCCCTCGGGCGCCCCGCCGGGCGCCGCTGTGCCCCCCGCGCCGCGCGCGCTGCCGCGCGGCGCCAGGGCGACCGTCAGCCGGATCTGCATCGGCCCCTCCAGGTCCCGTCCGCGCCGTGCGCCCGGCGGGCCGCCCACCCCGCCGTGCCAGCGCGCTGGCACTCACTTGTCCACTGCTCGTGGTGCTGGATGCATACTCGCACCCGGCACTGACACCGTGCCCGTCTGCGCCACCTCAATGATCTTGATTGGCCGGTACCCCGCGCAAGGGGGCCGAGCCACAGCCCGGGCACTGCCAGGGGACCCGCGCTGTCCGTTACGTCGGGGGAATTATCCGTAAATGGCCGGGGAGTGACCAGGTGAATACGGGAGTCGATGAGGGGACACCGTACCGGTGACTGACCACCGTTCGTTTCAGAGCGTTCTCTTTCAGTGGCAGACTCGGGACGGGGCCGCGACAGCCCAGCGACGGCAACCAGCCGTTCGTGTCACGCGTCTTCCCGAGGGGGCCCGTCGGCCGTCCGCGCCTTCCCGTACGCGCGCGGCCGGTCACAGCCCCGTGGGGCAGCACTATTCTGGGCAGGATTGCAGTACGAGACCAGGGAGCGCATGAGGTGCGGCCGGTAGGCAGCAAGTACCTGCTCGAAGAGCCGCTCGGACGCGGCGCTACGGGCACCGTCTGGCGAGCCCGCCAGCACGAGGCGGCGGGGGCCGAGGCGGCGGTGGCCGGGCAGCCCGGCGAGACCGTGGCGATCAAGGTCCTCAAGGAGGAGCTGGCCAACGACGCGGATGTGGTGATGCGCTTCCTGCGGGAGCGCTCCGTCCTGCTCCGCCTGACGCACCACAACATCGTGCGCACCCGCGACCTCGTCGTCGAGGGCGACCTGCTCGCCCTCGTCATGGACCTGATCGAGGGTCCCGACCTGCACCGCTATCTGCGCGAGAACGGCCCCTTCACACCCGTCGCCGCCTGTCTGGTCACCGCGCAGGTGGCGGACGCGCTCGCCGCGAGCCACGCGGACGGCGTCGTGCACCGCGACCTCAAGCCCGCGAACGTCCTGCTCACCGAGGACGAGAACGGCATGCGCCCGATGCTGACCGACTTCGGCATCGCCCGGCTGGCCGACTCGCCCGGACTGACCCGCACCCAGGAGTTCGTCGGCACCCCGGCGTACGTCGCGCCCGAGTCCGCCGAAGGGCGCCCGCAGACCTCCGCCGTGGACATCTACGGCGCGGGCATCATGCTGTACGAACTGCTCACCGGCCGCCCGCCGTTCAACGGGGATAGCGCGCTGGCCGTACTGCACCAGCACCTCGCCCAGGAACCCGAGCGCCCCGCCGGCCTCCCCGAGCCGGTGTGGACCGTCGTGGAGCGCTGTCTGCGCAAGCGGCCCGAGGAGCGGCCCAGCGCCGTCAACCTGGCCCACGCGCTGCGTACGGTCGCCGGCGGCATCGGCGCGGGCGCCACGCCCCAGGCGGCCGGTGCCGCGATGGGTGTGGCCGCCCTGCTCGTGCCCGACCCGACGCCCGCCCCCGTGCCGGAGAGCGGCGGGGGCGGCGCCGACGCCCAGCCCACCCAGGCGCTGCCGCACGGCGCGGGCGCCGGCGGTCCGGGCGGCCCCGCTGGCTACGATCCGGCGGCCCCCACCAACGTGCTGCCGCAGACCCCCGGCCCCGAGGGCCACGGCGGGGGCCCGGGCAACCACCCGAACGCGGCCCCGACCCAGGCCATGCCGCCGGTTCCCGGCGGACCGCCGCAGCCGCCGCCCCAGCAGCCCGCGCAGGCGGACGGTCCGCACCCCTGGGAGAACCAGTTGCGTGCGGCCCGGGACCGGAACGAGCAGACGCAGCTGCAGCCCATGGATCCGAACCTCGATCCGCTGCGCCGCCGTCCGCAGCGCCGTTCCGCTCCGCCGCAGCAGCCCCCGCAGGGGCCGCCGCCCCAGCAGCAGCCGTACGGTCAGCAGCCGTACGGTCAGCAGCCGTACGGACAGCAGCAGTACGGCCAGCAGCAGTACGGCCAGCAGTACGGTCAGCAGCAGCGGCCGGTGCAGCCCCCGCCCCGGCACCAGGAGCCGGCCCGCCGCGAGGAGCGGCAGCGCCCGCAGCGGGAGCCGCGTCCTGAGCGCGAGCCGCGGCAGCGCAGCGCGAACCCGATGCGGATCCCGGGGCTCGGCTGTCTGAAAGGCTGTCTCTTCCTCGTCGTGATCGCCGTGGTGGCGGGGGTGCTCATCTGGAACTTCACGCCCGTGCCCGAGTGGTGGGCCGAGGGCAAGAGCTTCTGGGAGTCGACGAAGGACCTGTTCGACAAGGCCGGGGACCTCGTCAGCGGGAACTAGATCCCTAGGGGTGCCCTGGCCGGAACCCGGCGCCCGCGGCGGCGCCGACTCCGGAGATTTATCGACTTCTGACCCGGGATTTCCCCCACAGAAGTGACAGTTCGCGGCATCCGGCGCTCCTAACCCCGTCCGCGCCGCGTAGCTTTGTCGCTATGGCACGGAAGATCGGCAGTCGGTATACCGCTCACCAGATCCTGGGCCGCGGCAGCGCCGGCACGGTGTGGCTGGGCACGGGTCCCGAGGGGGACGTGGCCGTCAAGCTGCTCCGCGAGGACCTCGCGGCCGACCAGGACCTGGTGGAGCGCTTCGTGCAGGAGCGCAGCGCGCTCCTCTGCCTCGACCACCCCCGGGTGGTCGGCGTCCGCGACCTGGTGGTGGACGGCAGCGAGCTGGCCCTCGTGATGGACCTGGTGCGCGGCACCGATCTGCGCACCCGCCTGGAGCACGAGCGGCGGCTCGCGCCCCAGGCCGCCGTCGCCATCGCCGCCGATGTCGCCGACGCGCTGGCCGCGGCGCACGCGGCCGGAATCGTGCACCGGGATGTGAAGCCGGAGAACGTCCTGCTGGACGCCCTCGCGCCCACCGGTCCCGGCGGCGCGCCGCCCGCCCTGCTCACGGACTTCGGCGTGGCCAAGCTCATCGACTCGCCGAGCCGCACCCGCGCCACCTCGATCATCGGCACCCCCGACTACCTCGCGCCGGAGATCGTCGAGGGGCTTCCGCCGCGCGCGTCCGTGGACATCTACGCGCTCGCCACGGTGCTGTACGAACTGCTGGCGGGGTTCACCCCGTTCGGCGGCGGCCACCCGGGCGCGGTGCTGCGCAGGCACGTCACGGAGTCGGTGGCGCCGCTTCCGGGCATCCCGGACGAGCTGTGGCAGCTCATCCACCAGTGCCTGGCCAAGGCGCCGGCCTCGCGGCTGCGCGCCGCGGAGCTGGCAGCGCGGCTGCACGAGCTGCTGCCCGCGGTGGCCGGGCTGCCGCCGCTCGACATCGACGAGCAGCCGGACGCGGCGGCCGCGGGGGAGGACCCCGGCCCGGCGGCGCCGGCCGCCCCGTCGTCCCACGAGAGCGCGGGCCCCGCCGTCCCGCTGGTGCACAGCGGGGCAGGCCCGGATGCGAACCGGGACACGCACACGAGCATGCGGGTGCCCGGTGCCGACGAGCTGGCGGGCGGCGCGCACGGCACAGCGCGCACGCCGCGTACCGCGGGCGAGCGGCGCGCCGGATCCGCCCGGCACCACCGGGAGGCGGAGCGCAGGCGGCGCATCAAGATCGTCGCGGCGGGTGTGGGCGTGGGGGTCGTCGTCGCGGTGGGCGGCTGGCTGGCCACGTCCGACGGGGAGACGGGGTCGCTGCCCAGGCCGTCGGCGGAGTACCCGGCCGGCCGCTGAGCGGGCGTACGGGCGCGGCCCCGGGGCCCGGGGCGCGTACGCGGCCCCGGGGGCGGGCCCGGGTGCCGTTAGGCTGGAGGCGTGGCAGTCGTCGATGTATCCGAAGAGCTGAAGTCCCTCACCTCCACCATGGAGTCGATCGAGGCCGTTCTTGACCTGGACAAGATGCGGTCGGACATCGCCGCGCTTGAGGAACAGGCGGCGGCCCCCGATCTGTGGGACGACGTGGACAACGCGCAGAAGGTGACCAGCAGGCTGTCCTACCTCCAGGGCCAGCTGCGCAGGGTCCAGGAGCTGCGGGGGCGCATCGACGATGTCGGGGTGCTGTTCGAGCTCGCCGAGAGCGAGGGTGACGCGGACACGCGGGCCGAGGCCGAGGGCGAGCTGGAGGCCGTGCGCAAGGTCGTGGACGAGATGGAGGTCCGCACCCTGCTGTCCGGCGAGTACGACCCGCGCGAGGCGGTGGTCAGCGTCCGGGCCGAGGCGGGCGGTGTGGACGCGGCGGACTTCGCCGAGCAGCTCATGCGCATGTACCTGCGCTGGGCGGAGCGCAGGGCCTACCCGACCGAGGTGTTCGACATCTCCTACGCGGAGGAGGCGGGCATCAAGTCCGCGACCTTCACCGTGAAGGCGCCGTACGCGTACGGCACGCTCTCCGTCGAGCAGGGCACGCACCGTATGGTGCGGATCTCGCCGTTCGACAATCAGGGCCGCCGCCAGACCTCCTTCGCCGGGGTCGAGGTGCTGCCGGTCGTGGAGCAGGTCGACCACATCGACATCCCCGAGAACGAGCTGCGGATCGATGTCTTCCGCTCCTCCGGGCCGGGCGGCCAGTCCGTGAACACCACGGACTCGGCGGTCCGTATGACGCACATCCCGACCGGGATCGTCGTCTCCTGCCAGAACGAGAAGTCCCAGATCCAGAACCGCGCCGCCGCCATGCGCGTCATGCAGGCCCGCCTCCTCGCCCATCGCCGGGAGGAGGAGCAGGCCAAGATGGACGCGCTCAAGGGCGACGGCGGCAATTCCTGGGGCAGCCAGATGCGGTCCTATGTGCTGCACCCTTACCAGATGGTCAAGGACCTGCGTACCGAGCACGAGGTCGGCAATCCGCAGGGCGTCCTGGACGGCGACATCGACGGCTTTCTGGAGTCCGGCATCCGCTGGCGCAAGCAGCAGGAGCAGACACAGGACTGAGCGTGCCCGATGGATTCCGGCCATTGTTCCGCGCCCGTCGGCCGGGGCTGCTCCTGGCCGGAATTCCCCGCACCGCGGCCGCCCTGTGGCTGGTTCCGCCCGTGCGGCAAATCCGCATGTCGACATGGTGCCGCCCCCTGCGCATTTCGCTCCGCACTCGCTTGACGACGGTGTGAAAACTGGGAAAGCTGTTGGCTCGGCATGCCTATGACAGTGGCCGGAGTGTACGCGCGGCAAGAGGGAAGCCCGACGCGGTCAATGATCCCGGCGCATAGCTGCCCATAGACGAGACAGCTACTGGGGGTAGTTGGCACATGACCAATTCGAAGACGCGGCTGCGTGTTGCGCGCCTGGCTGCCGGTGCGGTGTTCGCCGCCGGCGCTTCGCTCACCGCAGCGGGCGCCGCCCAGGCTGCGGGCCTGGGCGACAGTGACACCAAGGACGCCGGCATCTCCGCCAAGGCGGTCGACGGCGAGGACGATGGCGGCGGCACCGAGGGACCGACCTCCGGTGGTGACGACATCGGCGGTGATGACATCGGTGGCGATGACATCGGCGGTGACGACATCGGCGGTGACGACATCGGTGGCGATGACATCGGTGGCGATGACATCGGTGGTGACACCGTGAGCGGCGGCGACGACGGAGGCCCCGGCGACAACGGTGGCAACGGCGACAACGGCGATAACGGGGGCAACGGGGATAACGGGGACAGCGGCGGGGACGACGGCGGTCCCGGCGGCAACGGCGGCAACGGCAACGGCAACGGTGGCAATGGCGGTCCCGGCGGCAATGGCGGCAACGGGAGCGACAACGGCGGCTCCGGCGGCAACGGCGGCAGCGCCAACGGCTCCGGCGGCAACGGTGGCGACAGCGGCGGCTCCGGCGGCAGCGGTGGCGGCGGCGAGCAGCCGGCCACTGTCGGCGGTAGCGGCAGCGGCGGCGATGACACCTGTGAGCTGGACGGCACCGATGTGAACTGCGAGGGGGGCACCAACCCCGACAGCGCGGGCAGCCAGCCGGTGCAGGACAGCCAGCCGCAGGGCTCGCAGAACAAGGACGAGCTGGCCGACACCGGTGCGGCCGAGACCACCTTCCTGCTGGTCGGCGCCGCGACGATGATCGCGGGCGGGATCGGCTTCCGGCTGGTGCCGCGCGTGCTGGCCCGTCGCTCGGCGGCCTGAGGCAGCCGCCGGACGACCGCATACGCACGACGAGCACACACGGAGCACGGGCGAGGGCCGGGAGCGCAGCGCTCCCGGCCCTTGTCGCCTGTGCGCTGAGGGCTACGCTGTCGCCACTCGCTGCGCCAGCAGGGCCACCGCTATCAGGGTCAGCAGCAGTCCGGCGAGTGCGGCGGGCGAGAGGCCGGCAAAGGACGACTCACGGTGCAGGCGCTCGCGATGGGCGCGGCACACAGCGCAGCGGCCCTCGCTGACGGGGCCCGCGCAGTTGGCACACACCAGTCGGTCGCATGTCATGCGAACTCCTCCTCAGTCGCGCCAACGCCACCCGGGAGTCATGCGTTCCCCAGGGGTTCTTATATCCACTCTGCCAGGTGTCGCGGCCTACCGCAGAAAAGCGCTGGTGGCCAGCGCGCAAACCGCCTGGTACCGGACCAACCCCTGAGCCCGACTGCGCGGTGCGCTCCGCTTCGCGTATGGTCGCCCACACTGCCCCCCAGTGAACGCTGGGGGCGCTCCCGGAGGCCGCGCCGCGGCTCCGGGTTTGCCCCTACCCAGGTCGACGTGGTGTATCCGTGATCCGATTCAACAGCGTCTCGAAGTCCTACCCCAAGCAGAACCGCCCCGCCCTGCGCGATGTGTCGCTGGAGATCGAGCGCGGCGAGTTCGTCTTCCTGGTCGGCTCCTCCGGCTCCGGCAAGTCCACCTTTCTGCGGCTTATTCTGCGCGAGGAGCGGGCCAGTCACGGGCAGGTGCACGTGCTCGGCAAGGACCTCGCCCGGCTGTCCAACTGGAAGGTGCCGCACATGCGCCGCCAGCTGGGCACCGTCTTCCAGGACTTCCGGCTGCTCGTCAACAAGACGGTCGGTGAGAACGTCGCCTTTGCGCTGGAGGTCATCGGCAAGTCGCGCGGTCAGATCCGCAAGACTGTTCCCGAGGTGCTGGACCTGGTCGGGCTGGGCGGCAAGGAGGACCGGATGCCCGGCGAGCTGTCCGGCGGTGAGCAGCAGCGTGTCGCCATCGCGCGCGCGTTCGCCAACCGCCCCATGCTGCTGATCGCCGACGAGCCGACGGGCAACCTCGACCCGCAGACGTCCGTCGGCATCATGAAACTGCTCGACCGGATCAACCGGACCGGAACGACGGTCGTGATGGCCACCCACGACCAGCAGATCGTCGACCAGATGCGCAAGCGCGTGATCGAGCTTGAGACGGGCCGCCTGGTGCGCGACCAGTCGCGCGGTGTCTACGGCTACCAGCACTAGACGCCGGTCCCGCTGCCCGTACCGGCCGGGTGGCCGGGGCGCGGGCCGGGCCGCTCAGCAAGCTCCCGCACAGAAAGGACGCCATGCGCGCCCAGTTCGTCCTGTCGGAGATCGGCGTCGGTCTCCGTCGAAATCTCACGATGACCTTTGCGGTGATCGTGTCGGTCGCCCTCTCGCTCGCCCTGGCGGGCGGTTCCCTGCTCGCCCGCGAGCAGGTCAGCACCATGAAGGGGTACTGGTACGACAAGGTCCAGGTCTCCATCTACCTCTGCAACAAGAACGACGCCTCCAGCGACGCCAACTGCGCCAAGGGCCCCGTCACCCAGCAGCAGAAACGGGAGATCAAGGCCGACCTCGACAAGCTCGACGTCGTCGAGAAGGTCTACTACGAGTCGGCCGACGAGGCGTACAAGCACTACAAGGAGCAGTTCAAGGACTCTCCGCTGGCCGATTCCCTCACACCGGACCAGATGCAGGAGTCCTACCGCGTCAAGCTGAAGGACCCCACCAAGTACCAGGTGCTGCAGACGGCGTTCTCCGGCAGACAGGGCGTGCAGGAGGTACAGGACCAGCGGAGCCTGCTGGAGAACCTGTTCAACCTCCTCAATGGCATGAACATCGCCGCTCTGTGTGTGATGGCGCTGATGCTCGTCGTGGCCCTGCTGCTGATCGTCAACACGGTGCGGGTGTCGGCGTTCAGCAGGCGCCGGGAGACAGGGATCATGCGGCTGGTCGGTGCCTCCAGCTTCTACATCCAGCTCCCGTTCATCCTGGAGGCGGCGCTCGCGGGCCTGATCGGTGCCGGTTTCGCCTGCGTGCTGCTGGTCGGCGGCAAGTACTTCCTGATCAACAACTGGCTCCAGCAGAAGATCGTGCTGATCAACTTCATCGGCTGGGACGCGGTCATCAAGGTGCTGCCGTTCATCATCGCCGTGGGGGTGCTCATGCCGGCCGTGGCGGCGTTCATCACCCTTCGCAAGTACCTGAAGGTGTGACACTTGCCGCGTGAGCGGTACGGTCAACGCCCCGTGCGGCGCCGGTCTCTGGCCTAGACTCCGATCCATGTCGGGCTCGTGGTTCTCCGCTCCGCCCCGCCGCATCCGCCGCGGGGCCGCCCTGACATTGGTCTTCGCGAGCGTCCTTGTCACGGGCGCCGCCACCGGCTCCTGGGGAGACGAGGCGCGCCGCCCCCCCGGCACCGGCGCCGATACGACGGACGCCGCGTCCCGTGCCACGGGCCGCCTCGCGCTGGACGGCGGAGTGCCGGACCGCGCGGGTGACGGGCCCCGGGGCGGCGAGGCGCACGGCGGCCCGGAGGGCTACCGCGGCGGCCGGCGGCACGGCGCGGGGGACAGGACCTCCGGCGACGCCGCCGAGCTGGTGAGCCGCAGCGGCGACCGCTGGTCGGCCGCCTACTCGGCACGGGAGTACGAGGGCGTACGGCAGGACCTGGACGGCACATACGTAGGGGTCGGTATCTCCGTACGCCAGGTGCATGGCAAGGCCGGAGGCGACAGGGTTCCGCGCCGGCGGGACGCGGACCGTGCAGACCGTGGCACGGACGGTACGGGCCCGCGGGCCGCAGGTGCCCGCGAGGCGGCCGAGCCCTCCGTCGTGGAGGTGGACCGCGTCGAACCGGACAGCCCCGCCGCCCGTGCGGGCGTCCGTCCGGGCGACCGGCTGCGCACTGTCGGCGGGCGGAAGGTGACGGGACTGCCGGTGACCGAGGTGGTGACGCGGCTGCGCGGCTCCCGCACCGGCGACGCCGAGCCGGGCCGCCCGGGGAGCGAGGTCACCGTCGGCCTGCGGCGCGGCTCGAACGAGTGGCAGCGCACCCTGGTCCGTACGCGCCTGGCCAGCGAGCCGGTCAGCGTCGACCAGCTGGGGTCCGGGGTGACGAGGATCAAGGTCAGCTCGTTCACCAAGGGCACTGGGAAGCGGGTGCGGGACGCCGTCGCGCAGCAGGCACCGAAGGACGCGGGTATCGTCCTCGATCTGCGGGGCAACGCGGGCGGTCTGGTGGACGAGTCGGTCGCCGCCGCCTCCGCCTTCCTCGACGGCGGCCTGGTCGCCACGTACGACGACCGGGGCACCCAGCGTGCCCTGTACGCCGCGGAGGGCGTCGGCGACACGGACCGCCCCGTGGTCGTCCTGGTGGACGGCGGCACGATGAGCGCCGCCGAGCTGCTGACCGGGGCGCTGCAGGACCGGGGCCGCGCCGTGGTCGTCGGTTCTCGTACCTTCGGCAAGGGCACCGTGCAGGTGCCCAGCCGGATGGCGGACGGCTCCGTCGCGGAGCTGACCGTCGGCCGGTACACGACGCCCGCCGGGCGGGACGTGGAGGGCGAGGGCATCGCGCCGGACCTGTCCGTGGACTCCCGGAGCAAGGCCACCGACCGGGCCCGCACGGTATTGAGTGGCCTGGAGGCCCGGTCGTAGGGGAGGATTGGCCGGGCTATGGCGAAGATGAAGACGACGCGGACCAAGGCGAAGGCCAAGGACGACAAGGACGTACGGAAGCTCATCGCGCAGAACAAGAGAGCCCGGCACGACTACGTCATCCTGGACACCTACGAGTGCGGTCTCGTGCTCACGGGCACGGAGGTCAAATCGCTGCGCCAGGGCCGCGCCTCCCTGGTCGACGGCTTCGCGCAGATCGAGGGCAGCGAAGCGTGGCTGCACAACGTGCACATCCCGGAATACGCGCAGGGGACGTGGACCAATCACGCGGCCCGGCGCAAGCGGAAGCTGCTGCTGCACCGCGCGGAGATCGACAAGCTGGTCGGCAAGCTCCAGGAGACGGGCCTGACGCTGGTGCCCCTCCAGCTCTACTTCTTCAAGGGCCGTGCCAAGGTCGAGATCGCACTGGCCCGGGGCAAGAAGGAGTACGACAAGCGGCAGACGCTGCGGGAGAAGCAGGACCGTCGGGAGGCGGACCGCGCGGTGTCGGCGGCCCGCCGGCGGCAGCGGGCCGGAGCGCGGTAGCGGGGCTCCGGTGCCGTCCCGGTGAACAATGGGTTGGCACGGTGGCGGTCCGGTCCCGTACCATGGTCACAGTACGGCCCGCGGGTCGGCTGATTGTTAACTCAACAGGGGGATGATCGGTTTCGACAGCGGATGTCGAAGCAGGTGAAGCGAGCCGAGGAACGCGGCAATGATCTCGTTAACCATGTGCCGCAAAAAAATAATCGCCAACCAAAAGCGCGATTCCTTCGCCCTCGCTGCCTAAGCAGCGACTTGCGAAGTGTCAGCCCGGGGCCGTTCCCGTCCCGGTGTCTGGCATCAGCTAGGGGACTCACCGTGTAGACCCGGTCACGGGGTCTGCCGGGACATCGAACAGTGACTGGGCCCGTCGGAGACTTGTCTGCGTGATCTCCGGGGCCGAGAAAATCGCAGCAGACTGCGCTCGGAGAAGCCCTTCTTCCGCTCCGTTGGACGCGGGTTCGATTCCCGCCATCTCCACGAGGACGACAGGCGAGGTGTGCCCACGAAGTGCGTGGGCCCCTCGCCTTCGTCGTATGTGCGCGGCTGCCCCGCCACTGGCCTTCCCCGGAGCCGGAGGGAGCGTGTGTGCCATGCCCGGTGAACCGTCCGAGCCGCCCGGACCGCCCGAGCCACTCGGCCCCGACTCGCTGACCTGGAGATACTTCGGGGACTGGCGGGGTCTGCTGCTCGCGCCCTGGTCCGGCGCCCTGCAGAACATGCACCCGCAGCTCGCCGCAGGTGTCGCCGAGCACTCGCGCTTCTTCGAGGAGCGCTGGCAGCGGCTGCTGCGCTCGCTCTACCCGATCGACGGCGTCGTCTACGACGGGCCGCGGGCTGCCGAGACCGCCCGCCAGGTGCGCGGCTACCACGCCACCGTCAAGGGCACCGACGCGCGGGGGCGCCCGTACCACGCGCTGCGCCCCGAGGTCTTCTACTGGGCGCACGCCACCTTCTTCATGCTGACCGTGCTCGTCGGCGACCGGCTGGGGCCGGGGCTGAGTGAGGCGGACAAGCGCCGGCTCTTCGACGAGCACGTGCGGTGGTGGCGGCTGTACGGCATGAGCATGCGGCCGGTGCCGGACAGCTGGGAGGACTTCCAGCGGTACTGGGACCGCATGGCCGAGGAAGTGCTGGAGGACACCCGGCAGGCGCGGGACGTCCTCGACCTCCGCCGGCTCGCCAAGCCGCCCGCCCTGCGGCTGCTGCCCGACGCGGTGTGGCGCGCGCTGCGCGGTCCGCAGGCGCGGGCCACCCTCTGGCTCACGGTCGGGCTCTTTCCTCCCGCGGTGCGCCGGCGGCTCGGCTACGTATGGACGGTGCGTGACGAACGACGGCTGCGCAGGCTGGGGCGGGCCGTTCACCGGGCTTGGAAGCTGGTGCCGTTCGAGCGGCGCTACCACCCGCGGGCACGGGCGGCGTGGCGCCGGGAGGCGGGCCGCTCGCGGGGGCGCCAGGCCCTGGTGGAGACCCCTGCGCGGAATCTGCCCCCGCTGGCGGAGCGGGACCTTCCGCAGCACTACTCGCCTCGGGTGTGAGCACGCAGCTGAGCACCCACAGCAGGAAGAGGCCCACCAGCCAGTCCGTCACGGCGGCGAACTGGTTGAGCGCGAAATTGAAGATCTGACCCACGAACAGATCCGTGAGGACGGAGGCGCGCAGCAGGCGCAGGGCGGTGCGGCGGTTCCGGCGCAGCAGCCACGCGCCCCGGAGAGCCAGCGCCAGCGTGATCAGACCGCAGACGGCGGTGGCGATGATGGGAAACGTGTCCTCGGACGGTATCGGCGGGTCGACGGTGCCGGTGACGACGTCGGCCGTGAGCCCCGCGACGATCAGATAGCCCTGCAGCACGGTGTACCCGATGACCAGGGAGACCACGCGGCGGTTGGCGGCAACGCGGTCCAGGTGGGCACGGGCACGGGGCAGCAGGCGACGCGGGGCGCGCTCCGGAAGGGCGTCGAGGAGGCCCGCCACGGCGGCGTCCATCTCGGTGTGCGGCCTGGCCAGATGGCGCAGCGCCGCGTGCCGTTCGGCCCGCGTCACGCTGCCGCGGGCCAGCGCGGTCAGGGCGATGTCGGCGGCCTGGGCGGTACGGTTCGCGGGCGGCACCCGGGCTGTGCGTCGGTCCAGCCACCACACAAGGGCGAGCAGGGCGGCGAAGACGCTGTAGATCAGCGCGGCTGCGGGGCGGTAGTGGTAGCCCGCGTCGTCGGTGACGAGCTTGCCGATCTCGTCGATGAACAGGCCGAAGCCGATGCCGCCGACCACCGCCCCGGCCTGCCGGGCGCGGTGCCCGAGCAGCGCGCACAGCAGCACAAGGGCTGCGGCCAACAGCAGTCCGCCCCACAGCATGTGAGCGATGTGCAGCCCGCTGCCGCCGCCGCCCACCTTCGGATACCCGGCCTGTGCCAGGAAGGCCCGAGTGAGCAGGACGGTCACGATCCCCGACCAGGCGAAGAGCCTGAGGTGCGCGACCGCCGTGGACGCGTACAGATGCAACGGACCGTCACCTGCTCTCGGACGGGGCGTACGGGAGGCTCCCTTCACTCTCGCCGGGCGCGACGGTCCGCTGCATCAGGGAAGACCCGGAGTCGCCCCGGGGGTTCGCCGACGCCGTGACCAGGGCCGCCAGCAGCGCGGCCGACGCGGGAACGGCGTACGCCCAGCCGTGCGCGCCCACCCGCTCCACGGCCCATCCGCCGGCCGCCGAGCCGGCGGCGATGCCGCCGAGCAGCGCGGTGACGGCGAGGGTCATCCCTTCGTTGAGACGGGCCCGCGGCACCCGATGCTGCAGCAGTGTCATGCCGGTCACCATGGTGGGTGCGGTCGCCATGCCCGCGATCAGCAGGGCGCCCGCGAGGACGGTCAGGTTTCCGCCGGCGGACGCGACGGACGCGACGGACGCGAGGAGGGGCAGCGCCATCAGGGCCGCCATCGAGCCGGCGCAGCACAGCAGGCGGCGCTCCAGGGATCCGCGCAGGCGCAGCGCGCCGAACGCCAGTCCGGCCGCCGCCGAGCCGGCCGCCTGGCAGGCGAGCACGGCCCCCGCCGCCGACTTGTGGCCCTGCCCGTCGGCATACGCGACGGTGACCACTTCCACCGAGCCGAACACCGCTCCGGTCGCCAGGAAGGTGCCCAGCAGGGGCGGTACTCCGGGCAGTCGCAGCGGTGCGCGGCCGTGCACGGCACCGTCGTCGCGCACCGGCGGCGGTTCGGTGCGGCGCTGTGCGGTGAACAGCGCCATCCCGGTCAGCAGCAGGACGCAGCCCGTGAGCGTCCCGGCGTACGGGGACAGTCCGGTGCACAGTGCGGCGGCGAGGATCGGGCCGAGCATGAAGCACAGTTCGTCCAGTGCCTGTTCCAGGGAGTTGGCGGTGTGCCGCGCGTCCGGGTCGTCCGGGAACAGGTACGCCCAGCGGGCGCGGGACATGCCGCCCGTGTTGGGTGTGGTGGCGGTCACCGCGTAGGACGCGAACAGCGTCCAGTCCTGCGCCCCGTACCGCACGCACAGGATGAGCGACACGGAGCCCAGTACCGCGACGGTGGTCGCGGGCAGCGCGATCCGGGCCTGGCCGTACCGGTCGACCAGCCGGGCCGTCATCGGCGCGACGAGCGCGGTGCACGCCAGTCCGCAGGCCGTCACCGCGCCCGCGAGCGCGTAGGAGCCGCGGACGCCGGCGATCATGATGACCGCGCTGACGGTGAACATGCCCATGGGCAGGCGCGCGAGCAGGTTCCCCAGGGTGAACGCGAGCGTGCCCGCAGGTGCGAAGAGGCGGCGGTAGGAACGGAGGCGGGAGGTGCGCGGCATGCGCCACACCCTCGCCGCGCGCCGCCCGCGGGGTCCAACACCTTCTGCCGGTCCATCCACGCGCTGGTGTTGTGAATCCCGGTCACGGCGCTAGCCTCGCGTGATGACCACTCCAGGTGACGTTCCGCCCCGGCTGCTGCGCGCGTTCGTGGCGGTCGCCGAGGAACTGCACTTCACCCGCGCCGCCGCCCGGCTGTACGTTGCGCAGCAGGCGCTGAGCCGCGACGTCCGCGCCCTGGAGCGCGAGCTGGGCGCGGAGCTGTTCGTCCGCTCGACGCGCAGGGTCGCACTCAGCGGGGACGGCGAGCGCCTGCTGCCGTACGCGCGGCGCGTGCTGGCCGCGCAGGACGACCTGGCCGCCGCCTTCGCACCGGGCACCCGCCCGCTGACCGTCGACGTGGGAGCGCCGGTCAGCACCGGGCAGTGCGTACTGGAAGCCGCGCGCGAGGCGGCCCCCGGCGTGGAGTTCGTGGCGCGCTACCACAGCGGACTCGCCGGCGCTGCGGCGGAGATCCACGCCGGGCGGCTCGACGTCTCCTTCGGGCGGGCGGCGGGACTGCCGCACGGAGTGCTGTCCGGACTGGAGCACCGTCTCGTCCGGTACGAAAGGGTCGCTGTTCTGCTGCCGTCCGGACACCGGCTGGCGGCACGCGCGGAGGTGCCGCTGGACGCGCTGGCGGGCGAAACGCTGTACGCGGGAGCCGGGAACGAGGACACCACCGAGTGGACGTCGTTCGCGCACGCTCTCTTCGACGGGCGCGGCATCCGGGCGGCCCCGCCCTTCCCGAAGATCGACGGTGAGGCGGAGTTCGCACGCGTGCTGCGCAAACAGGGCTGGTCGGTGCTCGCCAGCGAGGTCTTCACCGGCGTGGACGGCATGGTGCTGCGGCCCGTGGTCGCCCCCGTGCCCCTGGCGCCGGTCTCCCTGGTGTGGCGGCGGGGCCTGCGCCACGAGGGGCTGCGGGTGCTGCGGCGGGTGGCGGCGCAGCTGGGGGAGGCGGCCGGCTGGCGCACCCGCCCCCACGACGGCTGGCTGCCACGAGAGGACACGGCCCTGCTCCGTGGGGCCTGCTGACAGCCGCCCGAGTGCGCCCCGCCGCCCTGTGCTCTCCGCGGGCCGGGGCGCCGCCCCGGCAAGGGTCCGCCGAACGGTCAGGCGTTGCTGCCGCCGTCCATGGTGAACGCGGACCCCGTGATGTTCCCCGCCTCGGGGCCGGCCAGGAAGGCCACCAGCGCAGCCTGCTCCGAGGGCTCCGCATACCGGCCCGTCGCCGATATCGCGCGCTGCGCGTCGGCGCCCTCGCCGTGCGGCGGGTTCATGTCCGTCGCCGTCGAGCCGGGGTGCACGACGTTCACGGTGATCTCACGCCCGCCCAGATCGCGGGCGAGCCCCTTGGTGAAGCCGTTCAGCGCGGCCTTGCTGGCGGCGTAGAGGGTGATGCCGGGGAACGGCACGCGGTCGGCCAGATTGCTGCCGACCGAGATGATGCGGCCTCCGGCCGTCATATGGCGCACCGCCGCCTGGGAGGCGAGGAACGTGCCCCGCACATGGATCGCCAGGGTGCGATCGAGCTCCTCGACGGTGACGTCTTCGAACGGCCCGTGCGGAAACACCCCCGCGTTGTTGACCAGGATGTCCAGGCGGCCGAGCTCGGCCGCCGCCTGGTCCACCGCGCCGGTGACCTCGGCGGCGTCCGCGCTGTCGGCACGGATCACCAGCGCGCGCCGCCCGGTGGCGCGGATCTCCTCCGCCACCTCCTGCGCCTTCTGCTCGGCGCCGGCGTACGTCAGCGCGACATCGGCGCCCTCCCGTGCCAGCCGTACCGCCGTCGCCGCGCCGATGCCCCGGCTGCCGCCGGTGACCAGGGCCACCTTGCCGTTCAGGCTCATCTGCCGCACTCCTTCTGCCGTGTCCGCCACCGGAATGGCCCGGTGGGGCTCATTTCTTTATCGATCGCTATATATTTGCTCACGGAGTACCCTCGGACGTCAAGTGGCTTTGTGA
Source organism: Streptomyces boncukensis (assembly GCF_011045075.1). GTDB lineage: Bacteria > Actinomycetota > Actinomycetes > Streptomycetales > Streptomycetaceae > Streptomyces > Streptomyces boncukensis. Next base: position 6,132 of record NZ_JAAKZZ010000062.1, on the reverse strand, counting down.
TCGATCGCTAAAGAATGGAGGGCGGGCCTGATGGCAGCGAGAGGCCGTCCGCGGGGCTTCGACCGGGACGCGGCACTGCGCCGGGCGATGCTGATGTTCTGGGAGCGCGGCTACGAGGCCACGTCGGTCGGGGACCTCACGGAGGCCATGGGCGTCAAGCCCCCGAGCCTGTACGCCGCGTTCGGCTCCAAGGAACGGCTCTTCCGCGAGGCGGTCGCGCTCTACGAGCGGGAGGAGGGCGCCGTCACCCACCGCGCCCTGCTGGAGGCCCCCACGGCCCGCGCGGCCATCGAGGAGATGCTGCGCGACAACGCCGTGGCGTACACCGACCCCGCCAGCCCGCCCGGCTGCATGGTGGTGCTCGCCGCCATCAACTGCTCCCCCGGCAACGAGCACGTCGAGCGGCTGCTCGCCGAGGACCGCCGGCAGACCGTCGAGTCGCTCAGGAGGCGGATCGAGCAGGGCATCGCGGACGGCGATGTCGACCAAGGCGTCGACGTCGCGCGGCTGGCGGAGTTCTGCGCCTCAGTGCTCTTCGGCCTCTCCGTCCGGTCGCGGGACGGCGCCTCGTGCGACGAGCTGATGGGAGTCGTCGATCTCGCGCTGGTCGCGTGGGACGGGCTCGCGCGAGCGGGACGCCGGCCCGCCGCAGACCCCCTGAGCTCCTCTTCCTCCTGATCCCCGGCCTCTCCGACGGTTCGCCGGCCGTGACGGCCCGCTCCGGCCGCCCGGCTCCTGTGCGGCCCTGCCCCTGGGCGCCCCCGCTCCTGTGCGGCCCCGCTCGTGTGCGGCAGCCGGGTGGCCGGCGGTGCCCTGGTCGACTGGCCCGGGGACTCTGGACAGTTGGGGGAAGCGGGGGCGAGGTGGATGCCGGGAGACTCGAAGACACGGAAACGGAAGTCGGCGTGTGGGGGTCCCGGTGCGAAGTGAGCGAGTTGTCGGTGGCGAGCGGGTTCGTCAGCAGGCGGAAAGCAGTGGGGGCATCAGCAGGGAGCGGTTCCTGGCCGGAGCTGGAGCGGCGGTCGCGGGGATCGCGGCCGGCCCGTTGCTCGCCCAGGGGCAGGCTGATGCGCGGCAACGGGGGGAGAGCGCACAGCCGGAGAGGGCGGACGGGCGGCGGTCGAGCCTGGCCCACCGGGGAGTGTGCTACGAGATCGCGGACGGTGAGACCCCGCACACGGGCTGGGAGGCCCACCGGATGCGGGAGGACCTGCGGGTGATCAAGGAGGAGCTGCACGCCACATCGGTGCAGATCTGGGGCAGTGGCGTGGAGCGGCTGAGTGCCACCGCCCGCGAGGCGGCCGAGCGCGGGCTGGCCGTCTGGCTCCAGCCCCGCCTGGGGGACTGTCCGGAGCGGGAGATCCTGGAGCATCTCGCCGCGGCGGGCGAGGAGGCCGAGCGGCTGCGGCGGCAGGGCGCGCGCGTTCACCTCAGCGTGGGCTGCGAGTTCTGGCTCTATGTCCCCGGCATCGTCCCCGGTGACGACGCCCTGGAGCGGGTCCGGAACATGCTGGACGGGAACTACGACCGGGAGAAGACACAGCGGCGTCTGGACCGCTTCATCCCCCGGGCCGCCAGGACCGGAAGGTCCGTCTTCGACGGTCGGCTGACCTACGCGGCAGCCGCCCCGGAAGACAAGGTCGACTGGAGCCTGTTCGACATCGTGAGCCTGGACTACTACGCCTACCACCGCCGACGGGCCGACTACGTCCGGGATCTGGAGCCCTTTCGCCGCTGGGGCAAGCCGGTGGCGATAGCCGAGTTCGGCTGTTGCACCTACAAGGGCGCAGCCCGGGACGGCGGCATGGGCTGGTATTCCGTCGACTTCGAGAAGAACCCCCCGGAGATCAAGGGAGACCTGCGGCGCAGCGAGCGCGAACAGGCCCGGTATCTGAGCCACTCCCTGGCCGTCTTCGAGGCGCTGGGGCTCTACGCGGCGATGGCCTTCTCCTTCGTCAGCCCCGACGCCCCACATCGGCCCGAGCGGCGCTACGACATGGATATGGCCAGCTATGGGCTGGTGAAGTCGATATGGAAGACCCGGGACAAGCCGACCCCCGCCTGGCACTGGGAGCGCAAAGAGGGGTTCCATGCCGTGGCCGCCCACTTCGCACACGCTGCCGGCCGCGCACGCCCCTGATCCAGCGGGGCCGGGCGGTGGCTACGGGGGCGCACGGGGCGCTCACCCGCCGTCAGGGGAGACCCCCAACTCGCGCAGGAAGGCCGCGGCGGCGGGCGAGGGCTGGGAGACGGACCAGATGAGGCGCTGTTCGCGGGCGGGCGCGTCGTGGACGCGCAGCACCGTGACACCGGAGAGCTGTTGGACGAAGGCGTTGGGGAGCAGGGCGATCCCCAGGCCATTGCGGATAAAGGAGGCAATGAAGTCGACAGTGGAGACCTCGAAGGCGACATGCCGCTGCAGCCCTGCCGCGTCGAAGGCTTCCTCGGTCTGGGCGCGGGCCGCCGTGCCCGCCGCGAAGTCGACGAAGACCTCTTCCGCGAGCCGGCGCAGATCGGTCTTCCCGGCGTCGGCCAGCCGATGGTCGGGGGGCAGGACGGCGACGTGCTCGTCCTCGGCGAGGAGGTACTCGTGGACGCCCTTGGTCACGGAGTGGCGCAGGGCCCCGATCAGCGCGAGATCCAGACGGCCGTCCCGGACCTGCTCGGCCAGATGTTCGCTGCGGCCGCCGAACAGCTGGATACGGACCTGGGGATAGCGGTCGTAGTACGCGCGGATGATGCCCGGCAGGTCGACGGCGGTGATGGTCGGGATGGCGCCGAGCATCAGATCACCGCGGATCTCGCCGGTGACCGCGGCCACCTCGGCCCTGGCCCGCTCCGTCGCGTCCAGCGCCTGGCGGGCGGCGGGCAGGAACGCCCGGCCCGCGGCCGTCAACCGGACCCGGCGGCTGGTGCGTTCGAAGAGCCGGGCGCCCAACTCCTTCTCCAGCTTGGCGATCTGGTGGCTGAGCGCCGACTGGACGATCAGGCACCGCTCGGCGGCCCGGGTGAAGCCGCCCGTCTCGGCGACCGCGATGACATAGCGCAACTGCTGGAGCTCCATATCATCCATCGTGATACGCGATCGAAGTGATGACAACTATGTGTTGGACTCATCAATCCCTGTGCTCCGACGCTGGAGAGCATGACAACCACGACTCCCGCCTCTGCCCCGGCCTCCGCCGAGCCGCTCCCCGAGCGCGGTATCCGGCGCGGCCCCCTGCTGTTGATGGCCTGTGCGACGGGCCTGTCCGCCGCGAGCAACTACTTCGCCCAGCCGCTGCTCGACCTGATCAGCCGGGATCTGCACATCGGGGCGGCGCTGGCCGCGCTCATCGTCACAGCCGCCCAGGCCGGGTATGCGCTGGGGCTGATGCTCCTGGTGCCCCTCGGGGACATACGGGACCGGCGACGGCTGGCGGTGACCCTGTTTCTGGCCTCGTCCGCGTTTCTGGCGATCACCGCCGCCTCGCCCAGCGGTCCGGTGATGCTCGCGGGCACGATTCTGGTCGCGCTCACCTCCGTCGGGGCGCAGGTGATCGTGCCGTACGCCGCCTCGCTCGCGCCCGAGAGCGAGCGGGGCCGGGTCGTCGGCATCGTGATGTCCGGCATCCTGCTCGGCGGGCTGCTGGCCCGCACCGCCTCCGGGCTGCTGTCCGCGCTGGGCGGCTGGCGCACGATCTATGTGGTCAACGCCGTGCTGATGGCGGTGATGGCCCTGCTGCTGGCGCGCTATCTGCCACGGGTGCGGGAGCGAGCGGCCGATGGCGGGTCGGGCCTGTCGTATCCGGCGCTGCTCCGCTCCACCCTGGCCCTGCTGCGGGAGGAGCCGGTGCTGCGGCTGCGGTCCGCGATGGCCGCGTTCTCCCTCGCGTCCTACAGCGTCCAGCTCACCGCTCTGACATTCCTGCTGGTCCGGGAGCCGTTCGGCTGGTCCGAGTCGTCGATCGGGCTGTTCGGACTGGTGGGCGTGGTCGGGGTGCTGACGATGACGTTCGCGGGGCGGCTGAACGACCGGGGGTATGTGCAGCATGTTTCCGGCCTCGGCGTGCTGCTGCTGACCGGTTCCTGGGTGCTGCTGCTGGCCGCCGAGCGGTCCCTGCCCTGGCTGGTCGCGGGCGTCATCGGGCTCAACATCGCCCAGCAGGCCGTGCTCAACAGCAGCCAGAAGGTGGTGTACGCGCTGCGCCCCGAGGCCCGCAACCGCGTCAACTCGGCGTTTATGACCACCTTTTTCGTCGGTGGCGCTGTCGGCTCGGCGCTGACCTCGGTGGTGTGGGGGAGCGGTGGATGGCCCGCCGTGTGCGTGCTGGGCGCCGTACTGGGAGCGGTGGCCGTGCTGCTGTGGCTGACCGAGCGGATCCGCGCGGTGCAGCCGTCGCGACGGTCGGGGGGATGGCCGTCGCGACGGTCAGCAGGAAGCCTGACAGGGAACTCGACCGCAACTCAAGACACTTGAGGATCACCTGAGCTTTCAAACCGCTGGTGAGAGGGGGGATTCCGGAACAGGGCAGCAGATGGAGACCGCCCGCACACTGAGAGCATGGAGGAAATAGTTGACCATTGGTTCACGCTCAGCGAGGAGTATGGCGGTGTCGCCGGCTATACGGAGCCGCACGTCCACCCGCTGCTCCGTGCGAACATCTGGCATATACCCGGACGGGACCGGGACCTCGTGGTGGACAGCGGCTGCGGCATCGCCCCGCTGGCGGACCGGCTCCCCCGGCTCTTCGCTCATACGCCCGCGCTGGTGCTGACGCACAGTCATCTCGACCATATGGGAGGGGCGCACGAGTTCGCGGAGCGCTGGGCGCACGCGGCCGAGGCCGCACAGCTGCGGGCGCCCGAGACCTGGATCTCGCTCCGGGGCGCCGACTTCCCGGAGGACTTCCGGACCGCCATGGCGGAACTGGGCGCACCGCTGGGGGAGTCGCTGCTGACGGCGCTGCCGTGGGAGGGGTACGACCCCGGTGCGCACCACCTCCGCGCCGCCCCGCCGACCAGGGCGCTCGCGGACGGGGAGGTGCTCGACCTGGGGGACCGCCGGTTCGAGGTGCTGCATCTGCCGGGGCACTCGCCGGGCTCCATCGGCCTGTACGAGCGGGACACCGGGATCCTCTGCTCCGGGGACGTGGTCTACGAAGGGCCGCTGCTGGACGACGCGCCGGGCTCCGACCGGGAGGCGTACCGCGCCACGATGGAGCGGTTGCTGCGGCTTCCCGTGACGCGGGTGCTGTGTGGGCACGGGCCGTCGCTCGGCCCGGAGCGGCTGCGGGAGATCTGCCGGGCCTACCTCGGCTCGTAGGCTGCCCTGGCTGGTTTTCGGTGGTTCGCGGGTGGTCGCCCTCGCGCTGGGCGGCCGGCTGCCGGCGCGACCGCGTGTCCGTATCCGTGTCCGTACCCGCGTCTGTGTCCGTGCCAGTGCCGGCGCCCGTGCCGGTGCCCGCGCGTTCGGGCGTCGGGTGCCCGCTTGGGGTCCCGCGTCCTGGCCGGGCTTCTGCCAGCGGTCCTGCCGGTGGTCCTGGGTGTGCGTATGGGCTGGTGAGCGCGGTCTGAGGGTGGGAGGGAGGAAGGGGTGCGGGCGCTGTCCATGGTGGTGCTGCGCAGGGCGACGCTGCCACCGCGCAGGGCGATACCGGAGGGCGCGAGGGCGCCTCGGGGGGTGTGAGTTCCGTCTCGCCCCTCAGGTGAACACGGGATAGGGGAACCAGGACTGTGCACGATGCGTGCACTGATGCGTTAGATTTCCCGTTCGGTAGAGGGGACGGTTTCCAGACACAGGGGGCACGGGGGGCGATGCGGAACGAGCATCGTGGTCACAGAGACCACATATCCGATGAACACGACAGAACGGTCAAGCTGCCGGTGGCGCTCACGGGGCAGTCCGACCGGGGCCCCGGCGAGGAGCCGGTGTTCGTGGACAGCAGCGGAGGGCGCCGTCGGCTGCTCCGCAAGCTGGGCTGGGTGCTCGGCGTGGCCAGCGTCGGGTACGCGACCGTGCTCGGCGTCAGTCTGGCGGGCGGCGAGGCGGGCGCGCCCGACCAGCTCATACCCGGCCCCGCCAAGAAGGAGGCGGCCGAGGAGCCGGAGGCCGAGCCCTCCCGTACGCGGTCCGCGCGCCCCACGCCCCGT
>NZ_JAAKZZ010000629.1 GCF_011045075.1 Streptomyces boncukensis | reverse complement strand
CGCCCCGACCGCTCCCCCGGAGTTCCCGGAGCCCCGGGAGCTCCAGCCGCTCCAGGCACCCCAGCCGCTCCAGGCACCCCAGGCACCCCAGGCGGCGCTGCCGCCGCAGCCGTGCGTCCTCGTCGCCTGCTCCGGCGGCGCGGACTCGATGGCCCTCGCCTCCGCGCTCGCCTTCGAAGCCCCCCGCCTCGGCGTCCGCGCCGGCGGCGTCACCGTCGACCACGGCCTGCAGGAGGGCTCCGCCGAGCGGGCCCGGGACGTGGCGGCCCGCCTGGGGGCGCTCGGCCTCGCCCCGGTCGAGACGCTCACCGTGCGTGTCGCGCGGACCCACGAGGGCCCCGAGGCCGCGGCCCGCGACGCGCGCTACGCCGCGCTGGACGACGCGGCCGAGCGGCTCGGCGCGCACGCCGTCCTGCTCGGCCACACCCGGGACGACCAGGCGGAGACGGTGCTGCTCGGCCTGGCCCGCGGCTCCGGCACCCGCTCGCTGTCCGGCATGGCCGCCGTCTCCGGCGCCCGGGGCCGCTATCTGCGCCCGTTTCTCGCCATCGACCGGCAGACCACCCGCAGGGCCTGCATGGTCCAGTCGCTCCCCGTCTGGGACGACCCGCACAACGAGGATCCCGCCTTCACCCGCTCCCGGGTCCGCCACGAGGCCCTGCCCACCCTGGAGAAGGCCCTGGGCAAGGGCGTTGTCGAGGCCCTCGCCCGAACGGCCCAGCTCTCCCGGGACGACGCCGACGCGCTGGACGCCTGGGCCGCCGACGCCGAGCGCGCCGTCCGCACCGGCGCGCCGGGCACCGGGCCCGGCACCGGCCGCTGCGAGCTGGACACCGCCCGGCTGTACGCGCTGCCGCCCGCCGTCCGGCGCCGGGTGCTGCGCCGCGCCGCCATCGAGGCCGGCGCGCCCGCCGGCTCGCTCTTCGCCCGGCATATCGAGGAGGTGGACCGCCTCGTCACCGCCTGGCGCGGCCAGCGGGCCCTGAACCTCCCCGGGCGTGTGGAGGCCGAGCGGCAGGGTGGCAGACTGGTCATCCGGCATGGCTCGCGGCTCTGAGCCGCACCGAGCCCCAGACTCGACGAGCGAGAGCGTTACGGGTGGACGAGAAAGACATGGGCGCCGATCTGCAGTCGGTACTCATCAGCAAGGAAGAGATCGACGCGAAGCTGGCCGAGCTGGCAGCCAAGATCGACGCCGAGTACGCGGGCCGGGACCTGCTGCTCGTCGGCGTCCTCAAGGGCGCGGTGATGGCGATGGCCGACCTCGCGCGCGCCCTGTCGACCCCGGTGACGATGGACTGGATGGCCGTGTCCTCGTACGGCGCGGGCACCCAGTCCTCCGGGGTGGTGCGCATCCTCAAGGACCTGGACACCGACATCCAGGGCAAGCACGTGCTGATCGTCGAGGACATCATCGACTCCGGGCTCACGCTGTCCTGGCTGCTGTCCAACCTCGGCTCCCGCGAGCCCGCCTCGCTGAACGTGTGCACCCTGCTGCGCAAGCCGGACGCCGCCAAGGTGGCGATCGACGTGAAGTGGGCCGGTTTCGACATCCCCAACGAGTTTGTCGTGGGATACGGCCTGGACTATGCCGAGAAGTACCGCAATCTCCCGTTTGTCGGAACACTCGCCCCGCACGTCTACGGCGGCTGAGCCGGTCGGCGCAACCCCGCGGAGGCGTTCCGGGGCCCGGGAACACAGGGCCGCGACACGTCGTTGGAGGTTCGAAGGGCGGTTGGGATTGACCGTCCGCGGCGGCACCGGGCGACAATGCTGGGGTACCGTCCGAAGGTCAGGCTTTTCAACTCACTGTGGCAGGAGGGACGGGGCCCACGCGCTCCGTATGGATGGACGTGAAGCGATACTTCCGCGGGCCGGTCATGTGGATCGTGCTGGCCGTCCTTGCTGTGGTCGTGTTGATGCAGGTCGTCGGCGGGTCCGGCGGCTACAAGACTGTGGACACCGGCGAGGTCGTCAAGGCGATCCAGGACGACAAGGTGAAGTCCGCCGAGCTGACCACCGGCGATGAGCAGATCGTCAAGGTGGAGCTCAAGGACGGCGCCAAGGTCAAGGACAGCGACAAGATCAAGGCGAGCTATATCGACGACCAGGGCGTCGATCTGGCCAAGACCCTGCAGACCAAGTACGAGCAGAAGGAAATCCCCAAGGGATACACGGTCGCGCCGAAGAAGCAGAACCCGTTCGTCGGGATGCTGATCTCGCTGCTGCCGTTCGTCCTGATCATCGTCATCTTCCTGTTCCTGATGAATCAGATGCAGGGCGGCGGCTCCCGGGTGATGAACTTCGGCAAGTCCAAGGCCAAGCTGATCACCAAGGACACCCCGAAGACGACCTTCACCGACGTGGCCGGGTCCGACGAGGCGGTGGAGGAGCTCCACGAGATCAAGGAGTTCCTGCAGGAGCCGGCGAAGTTCCAGGCCGTCGGTGCGAAGATCCCCAAGGGCGTGCTGCTCTACGGCCCGCCCGGCACCGGCAAGACGCTGCTGGCCCGCGCCGTCGCGGGCGAGGCCGGGGTGCCGTTCTACTCGATCTCCGGCTCGGACTTCGTCGAGATGTTCGTCGGCGTCGGCGCCTCCCGGGTGCGCGACCTGTTCGAGCAGGCCAAGGCGAACGCCCCGGCCATCGTCTTCGTCGACGAGATCGACGCCGTCGGCCGGCACCGCGGCGCCGGCATGGGCGGCGGGCACGACGAGCGCGAGCAGACGCTGAACCAGCTGCTGGTCGAGATGGACGGCTTCGACGTCAAGGGCGGCGTCATCCTGATCGCCGCCACCAACCGCCCGGACATCCTGGACCCGGCGCTGCTGCGCCCCGGCCGGTTCGACCGCCAGGTCGCCGTGGACCGCCCGGACATGCAGGGCCGCCTGGAGATCCTGGAGGTCCACCAGAAGGGCAAGCCCATGGCGCCCGATGTGGACCTGGGCGCGGTCGCCCGCCGGACGCCGGGCTTCACCGGCGCGGACCTGAGCAATGTGCTCAACGAGGCGGCGCTGCTCACCGCCCGCGGCGACCAGAAGCTGATCGACAACCACTATCTGGACGAGGCGATCGACCGCGTCGTGGCCGGACCGCAGAAGCGGACCCGGATCATGAGCGACAAGGAGAAGAAGATCACCGCGTACCACGAGGGCGGACACGCCCTGGTCGCGGCGGCCTCCCCGAACTCCGACCCGGTCCACAAGATCACCATTCTGTCCCGGGGCCGCGCCCTGGGGTACACGATGGTCCTCCCGGACGAGGACAAGTACTCGACCACCCGCAACGAGATGCTCGACCAGCTCGCCTACATGATGGGCGGCCGCGCGGCCGAGGAGCTGGTCTTCCACGACCCGACCACGGGCGCGGCGAACGACATCGAGAAGGCCACCGCCACGGCCCGCGCGATGGTCACGCAGTACGGCATGACCGAGCGGCTCGGCGCGATCAAGTTCGGCTCCGACCAGTCCGAGCCCTTCCTGGGCAAGGAGATGGCCCACCAGCGGGACTACTCCGAGGAGGTCGCCGGGCTGGTGGACGAGGAGGTCAAGAAGCTGATCGAGACGGCGCACAACGAAGCCTGGGAAATCCTGGTGGAGAACCGCGACGTCCTCGACAACCTGGTGCTGGCCCTGCTGGAGAAGGAGACACTGGGCAAGGAGGAGATCTCGGAGATCTTCACCCCCATTGCCAAGCGCCCCGGCCGCCCCGCCTGGAC
>NZ_JAAKZZ010000628.1 GCF_011045075.1 Streptomyces boncukensis | reverse complement strand
AGCCGGTACGGGGGCGGGCACGGGGTCCACTTCGGCGGCGGCGGCCGGCGCCGCCACCGGCCCGCGGCGGAAGGCCGGGGTGTCGGCGGGCGCCAGCCACAGCCGCTCCAGCTCGTCGTCCAGCCAGGTGAGGGTGAGCGAGCAGCCCGCCATGTCCAGGCTGGTGACCAGCTCGCCGACCTCGGGCCGTACGGCCGTGAGCCCCGCCTCGGCGAGCAGCCGGGAGACGGTGCCCCACAGCACGTACAGCTCCTCGTACTTGGTGGCGCCGAGGCCGTTGAGGATGACGGCGACCCGGTGGCCGTCCCGCGCCTGCTCGGGGCGCTCGGCGAGCAGCCCCTCGACCAGGGTGTGGGCGAGGTCCTCGGCGCTGGTCAGCGCGCTCTCGCTGACGCCCGGCTCACCGTGGATGCCCAGCCCCAGCCCCAGCCGGCCCTCCTCCACGGTGAACAGGGGCTCGCGCTGGCCGGGCAGCGTGCAGCCCGCGAACGCGACGCCGAGGGTGCGGGTGCGGGCGTTCGTCCGCTCGGCGACGCGGACGACCGCGTCCAGGTCGGCGCCCTCCTCGGCGGCGGCGGACGCGGTCTTGTAGACGGTGAACCCGCCCGCGATGCCGCGCCGCCCGGCGAGGTCCTCGCGGGGGGCGCTGGCGATGTCGTCGGTGACGGCGAAGCAGCGGGCCGGCACGCCCTCGGCGGTCAGCCGCCGGGCGGCCTGTCCGAAGTTCATGACGTCCCCGGCGTAGTTGCCGAAGAGGAAGAGGACGCCGGCGCCGCGCTCGGCCGCGCGGCCGACGGAGTACGCCTGTGCGGCCGACGGCGAGGTGAAGACGTTGCCGATGACGGAGCCGTCGGCGAAGCCCGCGCCGACGACGCCGCAGAACGCCGGGTAGTGCCCGGAGCCGCCCCCGGTGAGCACGGCGACCTTGCCCGCGCGGCCGGGACGGGCCCGCACCACGCCGCCGGGCACGGCCCGCACCTGCTCGGGGTGCGCGGCGGCGAACCCGGCCACCATGTCCTCGGCGAACGCCGCCGGGTCGTTGAACAACCTGGTCATGAGTCAACTCCAAAGGCAGTGCCAGTCCAGAGGCAGTGCCGGTCCGAGAGCGGGGCCGGTCCAAGGGCAGGGCCGGTCACCAGTTCGCTCGGGCCGCTTCCAGCGTCCGCAGATAGCCGGCGTAGCCCCGCTCGTAGTGGGCGATGGCCTCGTCGTCCGCGCGGATGACGCGCGGTGGCGGCCCCTCGGCGCGCGCCGGGACGCCGAGCGCCTCCCACGCGGCGCGGGCCGCGCCCCGGATGCCGACGGCGTCGTCCCGTACATACAGGTCGCGCCCCAGCACCCCGGCGAAGATCCGCCCCCACTCGCCCGAGCGGGCGCCTCCGCCGCAGGCCGTGACGTCCCCGGCGACGCCGAGGGTCTCCAGGCAGTGGCGGGCCGAGTACGCCACCGACTCGCACAGCGCCCGGACCAGGTCCGCGCGGCCGGTCAGCGGCGAGAGGCCGTCGAGGCGGCCCCGCGCCCGCGCGTCCACGAAGGGCGCCCGCTCGCCGCTCGTCGACAGGAAGGGGAGCGCGGTGACGCCGCCCGCGCCGTACGGGGACTGGGCGAGCAGCGCGTCCAGCTCCTCGATGCGGACGTTCAGCAGCTTCAGCAGCCAGTCCAGCCCGGCCGTACCGATCATGGCGGGCATGACCTTGAGGTAGCGGTCGGCGTAGGGCGTGGCGAGCACCATGCCCGCCGCCTCGTCGCCCCCGGCGGGGGCCGGGTCCTCGCTGAGGACCTGGCAGGCGAGCGTCGTACCGATGATCAGATGGCCCTGTCCCGGCTCGCTGAGCCCGGAGCCGAGGCCGCAGGCCGGGATGTCGAACGGGCCGGCGCCGACCGGGAGTCCGGCGGGCAGCCCCAGCTCGGCTGCCGGGCCCGGCAGCAGCGGGAAGAGGGCGCCGCGCGGCGCGGGGTCGGCCAGCAGCTTGCGCCACGCGCCGAGGCCGCACAGCTCCAGCGCCTGCTCGTCGTAGGCGCGGGTGACGACGTCGAGGAACGGCACGGACGCGTCGGAGGCGTCCACCGTCCGCTCGCCGGTCAAGCGCTGCACGATGGCGTCCACGCAGTACCCGGCGACGTCGGCGCGCTCCAGCCGCTCCGGCTCGTGCTCGGCGAGGTGTGCGAGCAGCGGGCCCGCCGAGCCGGGGAAGAGGCCCGCGCCGGTGCGCTCGTACACCGCGCGGGCCGTGCCGTCGGCGCTCCAGCGGTCGAGCACCGGCGCGGCGCGGCCGTCCATCCAGGACAGCGCGCGGCCGACGGCGCGGCCGTCGGCGTCCCGCAGCCAGAGGCCGTCGCCCTGGCCGGTGAGGGCCAGGGCCTCGACGGGCTCGTCCGGGGCGAGCGCGGCGGCGTCGGCCGCCGCGGCCCGCACGACCGCGTGGACCGTGCCCACGACCTCGTCCAGGTCCTGCTCCACGCGGTTGCCCGGAAGGGTGTACACGGTGCTGCGGGCCTCGTGCGCGGGGCCGGTGCGCCCGTCCCTGGTGACGAGCTGGGCCTTGGTGACCGAGGTGCCGACATCGACCCCGATGATCACGGCCGCCGCCCCGCGCCGAGTACCTCGGGGTTGGCGACGTGCCGCAGCGGCTCGCCGCGCAGATGGCGGGCGGCCTCGCCCGCGGTGATGGCGGCGGCGCGCTCGGCGGTCTGCCGGGTGGCGCCCGCGAGGTGCGGGGTGGTGATCACGTTCGGCGCGTCGTGCAGCGGCCAGTCGGCGGGCGGCGGCTCGGTGTCGTACACGTCCAGCGCGAGGGCGCCGAGCCGGCCGGAGCGCAGCAGTTCGGGCAGCGGCGCGTAGTCCATCAGCTCGCCGCGCGCGGAGTTGACCAGGACGGCGCCCTCGGGGAGCAGCGCGAGGTTGTCCGCGTGGAGCAGGTGCCGGGTCTCGGGGGTGACGCGGGCGTGCAGCGAGACGACGGAGCTGCGGCGCAGCAGCTCCTCCAGGCCGGTCAGCTCGACGCCGTCGGCCGCGGCCCGCGCCGGGTCGGCGTACGGGTCGTGGACGAGGACGCGGGAGCCGAAGGCGTTCAGCACCCGGGCCACGATGGAGCCGATGGCGCCGTAGCCGACGAGGCCGACCGTGGTGCCGTCCAGCTCGATGCCCGCGTTCTCGATGGCGTAGTAGTCGCCGCGCCAGACGCCCTTCTTCAGCTCCGCGTCGGAGGAGGGGATGCGGCGCAGCGCGGCGAGCATCAGCCCGATGGCGAACTCGGCGGCCGCCGCGGCGTTCCGGCCCGGGGTGAAGGTGACCGGGATGCCCGCCCGGGTGGCCGCCGCGACGTCGACGTTGACGGGGCCGCCGCGGGCGACCGCGATCAGCTTGAGGTGCGGGGCCCGCTCGATGACGCGGCCGGTGAACGGCGCCATCTGGACCATGGCCACCTCGGCGTCCCCGAGCGCTTCGAGGAGCTGCTCCTCGGTGCCGCTGGCCTCCTGCACGTTCCCGACGGGGCCGAACGGCTCGACGGGCCAGGGGGTGGTCTGGGTGCGGATGTCGAGGGCGAGGCCGGGCGCCGCCTCGCGCAGCGCGTCGGCGAAGAGCCGCGGGGCGATGAAGTGGTCCCCGGAGGCGAGGACGGTACGGGCGGTGGTGCTGGCGCTCATGCGCGCGCCCCCTCCTTCAGTCGGGCTGTCAGGTACCCGCGTACATCGTCGTGGTCCGCTGCGACGTGCGCGGCCGCGGCCAGGGCGTCCTCGGCCGCGCACGTCGCAGCGGACCACGA
>NZ_JAAKZZ010000627.1 GCF_011045075.1 Streptomyces boncukensis | reverse complement strand
CTCTCGTTCCAGCTCCGGTGCCGACCGTACGGGCCCGGCGTCCGCCGGGAGTTCCAGCAGGACCGTCGGCTCGGCCGGTTCGGAGGGCCGCGCCCGCGCTCCGGCGGCAGCCCCGGGCGCCGGCGGCGCCACCGGGCGGTCGGCATCGCCCGGCCGCGCCGTGTGGTCGCTCGTGCAGGGTCCGCCGGTGTTCAGGGCCGGGCGGGGGGTCCGGGCGTAGAGCTCCTCCGCCAGTGAGAACACGTCCCGGTGCCGGAAGCGTGCCGCCGCGCGGTCCGTGAGGCCCCGGGCCTCCAGAGCGGCAGCGATCTCCAAGGGGTCGACGGCGTGTGCGCACAGGTCGTGGAGTTGGTGGAGCAGCCCGCGTACGGGATCGGCGGAAGCGTTCATCTCGGGCCCCCCTCCCCCGCCTCGGCGCCGACGCCCACGGGTGGGCTCTCCGCCCAGCTCGGGGACGCGGCCGGGATCCGGCGGGCGGGCCCCGCCCAGCGGCCCGGTACATGGGACTCGGCGGGGCGCGCGAACGGGCGCGGGGTGCTCCACCGCACGGCCCCGGCGCCGCCGGGTGCGGGCCAGTGCGACATGAGCTCCAGGTAGATGCCGCGGAACGCCTCGACGTTCTGCTGGGCCGTGAACAACTCCAGGGCCCGTGCGCGGGCCGCGGCGCCCAGCCGGGCACGCCGCGCCGGATCGCGCAGCAGCGCCACGCAACTGTTCGCCAGCGCACGCGGGTTGCGCGGCGGCACCACCAGCCCCGTGCCTCCGATCACCTCGCAGACCGCGCCGACGTCCGTGGAGACGGTCGCCCGCCCGCAGAACATCGCCTCGACCAGGGAGACCGGAAAGCCCTCCGCTGCGCTCGACAGCACGACGACGGCACCCGCCGCGTACACCTCAGCCAGGCCCGGCGCGCCCGGACCGCCCAGGGCCTCGAAGGAGACCGGCGGCGGGGCCCCGCCGGACGGGCCGACGGCGGCGCCCTGCGGCATGCCGGGGACGAGCCGCGCCGCGAGCGCGCGGCAGCGGGAGGCGTAACCGGCGTCCGTCTGGCCACCACCCCGTGCACCGTTCAGGCCGCCCTCCGAACCGCCGTTCAGAGCGACCAGGCGCAGCCGGGCAGCGGGGACGGCCCGGCGGATCTCGGCGAAGGCGTGCAGCAGGTTGATCAGGTCCTTCGCCGGTTCCACCCGCCCGACCCACACCACGGTCGGCTCGGGCTCCGGTGCGGCGGCCTGCTCGGGCGGCAGCGCGCGTACGGCCTGTTCGGCGCGTACGGCCCGCTCGCCGACCGCGGCGAAGGGCGTGGCGTCCATGCCGGGGTAGACCGTCCGCAACTGCTCGGAGCGGGCGCCGCAGCGCCGCTGCCAGCGCCGGGCGTGTGCGTTCCCCGGGGTGATCAGCTGTGCCTGGGCGTACGCCTCACGGGCCAGCCGCCCCTGGAAGGATGCGAGCAGGGCACGTATGGGCGCGCCCGCGGCCACCGGTGCGACGGCGCCCGCGGCGCTCGCCAGATAGTGCTCGCGCAACCGCACCCCGTACTCGGTGATCAGCAGGGGGACCCCGAACGCCCGCTTGGCCAGCAGGCCGGGGAGCGCCGCGAGTCCGCCGCCCACCGCGTGGCACAGGTCGGCCGCGGAGATGCCGGGGTCGGTGCCGCGCGTGCCGTACCAGTCCAGGGAGAGCGGGCGCAGCGCGCGCTCCAGCCGCTCGGTGACGGCCAGCAGGTCGGAGACCTGCGCGGCGTGCGCGGCGCGCAGCGCGCCGGGGGCCCGGCAGGCGGCCTCCAGGATGCGGACGGCCGCCTCGGACCGGAGGGCGCACGACAGTCCGCCGCGCTCGGACGCGAGTTCGGCGAGCCCGTACAGCCCTGCGGCGAAACGGTCCGCCTGCTCGGCACCCTCCTCCGTCTCCGCCGCGCAGACCGTCGCGGCCAGCTCCGCGAAGTGCTCCTGGAAGCGGCGGCGCTCCCGGCGCCCGTACGCGGCGTACGCCGGTGCGGAACCGCCCGTCGCCGGATCCGCGCCGACCCGGCCGTCCCCCCACAGCGGTGCGGTACGCACCCGGGTGACGTTGTGCGGGAGCTCGCGCCGGCCCGCGCCCTCCTGCCGGGCGCCCCGGCTCAGCGCGTAGACGTCGAACTCGTGCCCGTCCAGGCCGCGCAGCAGGCGGTCGCACCACGCCACCGACTCACCCCGCGCGTAGGGATATCCACCCTCCGTAAGCAGTGCAACGCGCACGCGCGCACCCCCGATCGTTCCTCCGTGCGGGCCACCGGCCGGGCGTGGCCCGGTGGCGTGACGCGGAAGACGCTATGCGCGTGCCCGGCCCGCGTGATGGACGGTTGTCCGTCACGCCACCGGAAGGGGTGAACACCCGTGACTTTCCCGGGGGTCAGGCGTTCTCGCCGCCCGACGAGGGGTCACGCCCGCGGATACGGCCAGGCGTTCGGGCGGCAGGTCGCGCCGTCCGTGGTGAGGAACTTGGTCTGCTGCATCATGACCGGCGCCGGCGCACCGTCCTTCGGACAGGTGACATGACCCTTGCCCAGCCGGTGCCCGACCTCGTGGTTGATGAGCATCTGGCGGTAGCCGTGCATCCGGTCGGGGCCGAAGGTCTTGGCGCCGCGCGCCCACCGATAGGCATTGATCATGACGCGCCGGGTGGTGGCCGCGTCGCAGGAGACGTGATCCTGACTGGTGTCCAGGCCGGACTTGGCGCACCAGACGTCCGTCGTGGCCGGGCTCGCCAGGGTGATGACGAAGTCGGCCTTCCCGGACGACACCCGCTCGAAGGTGCGCTCCCCGCCGTGCGCCCAGCTGCGCCTGTCGTTCAGAGTCCGGTGCACGGCCTCGGCGAACAGCTCACCGTCCAGCGGCAGTTCCTTCTCGACGTCCACGCGGTAGCGCACCACCTGCCGGCCGCGCGGCCCCTTCTGGTGTCCGCCCACGGTCGTGAACGTCCCGGGCCCCTTGAAGTCGGCCGCCAGGGAGAACCGCTCGGCCATCTGCTCGGTGTACGACGGCGCGGTGCGGCCAGGAGCCGGGGAGCGGCCCGCCGCGCCGTCCCGGGAGCTCCGCCCGTCCTTGACACCGGAGTCGGCGTCGTCCGAGCCCTGTCCCGTCTTCGGCCCGCTCCGCGCGTCGTCGCCCTTGCGGTGGTCGCCCGTGGCGACCTGCCCGGCGACGACGAACGCCAGCACCGTCGTCACGGCCGCGGCGCCTATCCCGGTGTACGCACGCCGCCTGCGGCGCTTGTTCGCCGGCGGCGCGATGGGCGCGAGCGGGGCGTCCGGCTCGTCCGGCCGCGGCTCTCCGGGAGCGCCGGCAGGGCCGGGAACGCGACCGTGCCCGCCGCCGGGAGGCTGCCGACCTCCCGGCGGGCCGGGCGGCGCCTCCTGCGGACGGCGCTGCGCGGTGGGCCGCGCGCCGCCGGGGCCGCGCGGGGCGTGCGGGACGCCGGGAGCGCCCTGTGCCGTCGGGGGCTCTCCGGCTGCGAAGACGTCGTCGAAAGCGTCGTCGAAGGCGTCGTCGAAAGCGTCCAGGTACTCCTGCCGGGGGCCCGTCGTCGCACGCCGCGCTCCCGGACGCCCGCGCGGGCGTCCCGCCGCGCGGGCGTCCCGGGCCGGCGGGTGGCCGCCCCGGGGCTCGCTCCGCTCCGGGTGGCCGCCGCGCGCCCCCATGGCGCCCGGCACGCCTCCGTACGCGGGCGAGCCGTGCGCGGGCGGGGCGGCGGCCGGCCTGGGCACGCCATGCGGCGGCGTACCGGGCTGCGGGGTGCCGTG
>NZ_JAAKZZ010000626.1 GCF_011045075.1 Streptomyces boncukensis | reverse complement strand
GCACCGCCCCCGCCGCCCCGGCGCGCACGCCCGCGCACCAGGCCGGCGACAACACATCCATGGGGAGTCCAGTGACCACCGCGCGAGCCGCCGCCACCTTCGAACCGGTCGGGCGCTCGGTCTCCACCGCGCGCGGCTTCGTCCGCGACACCTTGCAGGGCTGGGGCCTCGCCGACGTCGTCGACGACGCCGTGGTCCTCACCAGCGAGCTGGTCACCAACGCCGTCGTGCACGCGGGCACGGCCGCCGAGGTGGTGTGCCTGCGGGACGGGGACGGCGTCCGTATCGAGGTCGTGGACCGCTATCCCGAGCGCGATCTGCCGCTCCAGGAGCCCGGCCTGCAGCCGGGCAGCCCGGACCGCGAAGGGGGCCGCGGCCTGCTGCTGTGCGCGGCGCTCGCCACCCGCTGGGGCGTCGACTACACCACCGCCGACAAGCGGGTCTGGTTCCGCCTCGAACTGCCCGATCGCCCCGTCGGCACCCGCGCCGCGGGCCCGGCGCTGCCCGACACCGCGCTCCCCGTCGCCGACACCCGGGTGCACGTCGCGGTCGTCCAGGTCGACCGCAGCGGCGCCATCAGCGCCTGGAACGAGGACGCCACCAAGCTGTTCGGCTACCCCGCCGAGCAGGTGCTCGGCAAGCCCCTCACCGACCTCGCAGCCTGGCCGCACACCCCCGGCACCGGCACCGGCATCGCCGAGGCGCTGCGCCTGTCCCGCTGGGAGGGCTCCTACGGCGTACGCGCGGCCGACGGCCGTACCGTCCCGGTCTACGCCTCCCACCTGCGGGTGCGGGACGGCCACGGAGAGCCGTCCACCGTATGTCTGCTGGTGCGCGAGCACGAGCGGGCCGTCCTGCAGTCCCCGCAGCGCTCCCCCGCAGCGGACGGGGCGAACCAGCGCCCGGCCGACGCGCAGGAGCCGCAGGCCGCCGACCCCTTCGAGGTCTTCATCGGCTCGCCGGCGCCCGACGATCTGGACGGCCTGCTCCAGCGTACCGTCGAACGCGCACGCGACATGCTGGAGGGCGACGCCGCGTACCTCCTCCTCGCCACCGACGACGAGACGGAGCTGGAGGTCCGCGCCTCCACCGGGCTGCCCTCCGCGCGCCAGCGGTTCGCACGCGTCCCCGTCGAGGCGGGCAGCGGACGGTACGGTTCCGCGCGGATGCCGTCCGTGCACGAGGACCTCACCGTCGTCCCCGGCGCCGTACCGCTGCTCTCGGGCACCGGCATGCGCTCGGTCGTCACCGTCCCGCTGAAGGTCGAGGGGCGGCTGACGGGCTCGCTGGGCGTCGCCACGGAGACCCCGGGCCGCTACTCGAACGAGGAGGCGCTGCGGCTCCAGTTCGCCGCCGACCGCATCGCGCTCGCCGTCGAGCGGGCCCGCCTGACCGAGCTGGAGCGGCTGCGCCGCGGCTCGCTCTCCTTCCTCGTCGAGGCGTCCGACCTGCTGGCGGGCACCCTGGACCGGGACCAGACGCTCGCCCTGATGGCCCAGATGACGGTTCCCACCCTCGCCACCTGGTGCGCGGTCTACACCGTGGCCGACCAGGGCTCCGACCCCAAGCTCTCCTACGTCCTGCACGAGGACGAGGACCGCATCGACAACCTCAAGGCCCTGCTGACCAAGGTGCCGCCGCCGGACCCGGTGCCCACCCCGGGCGCCCGGGTGTGGACCGCGCCGAGCGACGCCGCGCGCTCCGCCGCGCTGCGCACCTCGCTGCGCAGCGTCGTGATGCACGAGGAGCACCAGTCGGCACCCGGCACCACCCTGGCCACCGCCTCCGCGGTCGGCGGCGAGACGGTGGTGCTGCCGCTCGTCGCGCGCAACCGCGTCATCGGCATGCTGACGCTGGGAAAACCCACGGACGAGCGGTTCCGCCAGGAGATCCTGGAGCTGGCCGAGGACCTCTCCCGGCGGGCGGCGCTCGCCCTGGACAACGCCCGGCTGTACTCCGAGCGCACCGCCATCAGCCAGTCCCTGCAGCGCAGTCTGCTGCCGCCGGAGCTGCCCGACATCACCGGCGGCATCGAGCGCGAGGTCATCTACCGCGCGGCGGGCGAGGGCAACGAGGTCGGCGGCGACTTCTACGACCTGTTCGAGATCCGCGAGGGCGTCTACGGCTTCGCCATCGGCGACGTCTGCGGTACGGGCCCCGAGGCCGCCGCCGTCACCGGGCTGGCCCGGCACTCGCTGCGGCTGCTGGCCCGCGAGGGCCTCGGCGGCCCCGCGGTCCTGGAGCGGCTCAACACCGCGATCCTCGACGAGGGCGCCCGCAGCCGCTTCCTGACGCTTCTCTACGGCGAGCTGCACCCGCTGTCCGAGGGCGGCGCCGAGCTCAAACTGGTGTGCGCGGGCCACCCGCTGCCGCTGCGGCTCCGTCAGAACGGCACCGTGGAGCCCGCGGCCGAACCGCAGCCGCTGCTGGGCGTGATGGAGGACCTGGAGCTGTACGAGCAGACCGTCGCCCTCGACCCCGGCGACGTCCTGCTGTGCGTGACGGACGGCGTCACCGAGCGCCGCGAGGGCACCCGCATGCTGGGGGACGAGGGTCTGGCCGATGTCCTGACGACGTGTACGGGCCTGACGGCCGGCGCGGTCGCGGCCCGCATCATGCGCGCCGTGGAGCGCTTCGCCAGCGACGCCCCGTCCGACGACATGGCCATCCTCGCGATGCGCGTGCCGCAGTGAGGCGCCGCCGCAGGGCGCGGTCCGCACAGCGAAAGGGCCCCCGCCCACAGGCGGAGGCCCTTGGCCACGCTTCCTTCTCAGAGCCCCAAAACGGAATCGAACCGTTGACCTTCTCCTTACCATGGAGACGCTCTGCCGACTGAGCTATTGGGGCGCGATCAGCAGAGTCGATCATACCCGATACCGGACGGCGCCTTCAGCAGGCCGGCTCCTCCCGCATCAGCCCGCCCAGGGCATTGCACGCCGAAACGACATGCTGCAGCTCCCGCTTCGTCATGGCGGCGGACAGCGGCAGCGCGAGGCACTCCTCCGCGGCCGATTCGGCAGCCGCCAGGTGAACCGCCTGTCGGAATCCGGGCATCCAGTGCACCGGCGCCTTCACCGGCACCTGGCATTCCACGCCGCGCGCCCGCAGGGCCCGCTTGAACACGTCGCGGTCCGGCCGCCCGTTCCCGGGCACCCGCACGACATACGACGTATAGGCGTGCTCGGCGCTCCGCGGGGCCGGCGGTATCACGACGCCCCGCAGCCGCCGGTCGAAGTACGCCGCGTACTGACGGCGCCGCACGGCGTCCACGGAGTCGGCCCGGGGCGCCGGCTCCCACTCCACCAGCCGCGCACCCGCACGCCCGGCCACCTCCGCCAGGCGCCCCATATCGGCGCTCCGGCCGAAGAGATGGACCGGCACCACGGCGGCGGTCCGCTCGGTCAGCACGGCCTCGACGGCGTCGGGGTCGAGGCAGAAACTCCGCGGATCGATGTCCGCGCACACCGGCCGTGCGCCCAACTCCCGCACGGCCTCGGCCACATGCGCACCGCCGAACGCGGGCAGCACGACCTCGTCTCCGGCACCCACCCCAGCGGCGGTCAGCTCTGTCGTCCCCATGCCGCGGATCGTGTCGGGCGGACATGAACTCCCGGTGACAGAACGCAAAAAGGCCGTGGGCCCCGACATGAATGTCAGGGCCCACGGCCTCAAGAATAGTTCGGCGGCGTCCTACTCTCCCACACACTCCCGCATGCAGTACCATCGGCGCTGTCGGGCTTAGCTTCCGGGTTCGGAATGTGACCGGGCGTTTCCCCCACGCTATAACCACCGAAACACAGT
>NZ_JAAKZZ010000625.1 GCF_011045075.1 Streptomyces boncukensis | reverse complement strand
AACGGCGCCTCTCGGGCCCGGTGGCACCACCCCCCAGGTCATCGACTTCCAACAGGGGGGAACAGCCATGCCGGGCCCGGAGGCCAGCAGCCCTCTTGCAGGACCGCGAAGACCATAACGGGGGGGGCTGAGGGATCCTTTCCGCAGCCCCGGACCGTGACATGCGATCCGGGGCCCCGGCTCCGGACTCAGACGTACCGCTCCAGGATCGAGGACTCCGCCAGCCGGGAGAGGCCCTCGCGGACCGAGCGGGCGCGCGCCTCCCCGACGCCGTCCACAGCCTGCAGATCGTCCACGCTCGCCGCCAGCAGCTTCTGCAGGCCGCCGAAGTGCTCCACCAGCCGGTCGATCACCGGGCCCGGCAGCCGCGGCACCTTCGCCAGCAGCCGGTAGCCGCGCGGCGACACGGCCGAGTCCAGCGTCTCGGGAGCGCCGCTGTACCCCAGCGCCCGCGCGACCGTGGGGAGTTCCAGCAGCTCGCTGTGGGTGAGCCGGTCCAGCTCGCTCAGCGCCTCGGGGACGGAGCGGGCTCGGCGGCCCGAGCCGCCGGCCTGCGGCGTGTAGTCCCGCACCACCAGCTCGCGCTCCGGCTCCACGCCCGCGATCAGCTCGTCCAGCTGGAGGGAGAGCAGCCGTCCGTCGGTGCCCAGCTCCACCACGTACTCGGCGATCTCGGTGGCGATCCGGCGCACCATCTCCAGCCGCTGCGCGACGGCGGTGACATCGCGGACCGTCACCAGATCCTCGATCTCCAGCGCGGAGAGCGTGCCCGCGACCTCGTCCAGCCGGAGCTTGTACCGCTCCAGGGTGGCGAGGGCCTGGTTGGCGCGGGAGAGGATCGCCGCCGAGTCCTCCAGGACGCGGCGCTGCCCGGCGACGTAGAGCGCGATCAGCCGCATCGACTGGCTGACGGACACCACGGGGAAGCCCGTCTGGATGGAGACCCGCTGCGCGGTGCGGTGCCGGGTGCCGGTCTCCTCGGTCTCGATGGAGGCGTCGGGGACGAGCTGCACCCCGGCGCGCACGATCTTCGCGATGTCGCGGTCGAGGATCAGCGCGCCGTCCAGCTTGCACAGCTCGCGCAGCCGGGTCGCGGTGAAGTCCACATCCAGCACGAAGCCGCCGGTGCACAGGGACTCGACCGTCCGGTCCATGCCGAGGACGATCAGGCCGCCGGTGTTGCCCCGCAGCACGCGCTCCAGGCCGTCCCGGAGTGCGGTGCCGGGTGCGACCGCGCTCAGCGAGGCGCGCATCAGGCCCGACGCACCCTCGGCCCTGCTCTCGGCCTTGCCGGGGGCTGCTGCCCGGTCGTTGGGTGGCACTGCGCTCCTCTGCTTGTGCGGCTGCCTGACCGGAACTGCCCTCGGCACGTGGTCAGGTCGGTGTCGTCGGTGTGGTCCGGTGGTCCGGGATCCTGCGGATCCGGGACGACCGGGTTGTCTGAGGCGTCCGGACCGCGGTTCGGACTGGGGTCCGGGTTGCGGCGCGGGTCGCGGCGATGGACGGACGGTCGGGCGGGGCGTACGGACGGCGGACAGACTGGACCGGTTCGAAGTCTACCGGCGTCACCGGTCCTGACTCCGTGCCGGTCGGGCGGGGAGGACCCGCAGCGCCTCCCCTATGTCGCCGACCTCCAGCACCCGCATGCCGTCCGGGACGCGCCCGGGGTCGGTGGGCACCAGGGCGTGGGTGAAGCCGAGCCGGGCGGCCTCCATGAGCCGCCGCTGGACGCCCGTGACCCGCCGGACCTCGCCCGCGAGGCCGACCTCGCCCACCGCCACCAGGTTCTTCGGCAGCGGGACGTCGCTCGCCGCGCTCGCCAGCGCGAGCGCCACCGCCAGATCCGCCGCGGGCTCGGAGAGCCGGACGCCGCCGACCGTCGCGCTGTAGATGTCCCGCTTGCCCAGGGCGCTGATCCGGCCGCGCTGCTCCAGCACCGCCAGCATCATGGACACCCGCGAGGTCTCCAGCCCGGACGTGGTGCGGCGCGGGGAGGGGATCTGTGTGTCCACCGTCAACGCCTGGACCTCGGCGACCAGCGGGCGGCGCCCCTCCAGCGCGACCGTCAGACAGGTGCCCGGCACCGGCTCGTCACGCCGCGTGAGGAACAGCCCGGAGGGGTCGGTGAGGCCGGTGATGCCCTCGTCGTGCAGCTCGAAGCAGCCGACCTCGTCCGTGGCGCCGTACCGGTTCTTCACGCCGCGCACCAGGCGCAGCCGCGCGTGCCGGTCGCCCTCGAAGTGCAGGACGACGTCGACCAGGTGCTCCAGCAGGCGCGGGCCCGCGATCGTGCCGTCCTTGGTGACGTGCCCGACCAGCAGCGTGGACATGCCGCGCTCCTTGGACGCCCGGATCAGCGCCCCCGCGACCTCCCGCACCTGCGCGACGCCGCCCGGCGCGCCGTCCAGCTCGGCGGAGGCGACCGTCTGCACCGAGTCCATCACCAGCAGCGAGGGTTTCACCTCGTCCAGATGGCCGAGCACCGCCGCGAGGTCCGTCTCGGCGGCGAGATACAGATGCTCGCTGAGCGCGCCGATCCGGTCCGCGCGCAGCCGCACCTGACCCGCCGACTCCTCACCGGTGACATACAGCGTCCGGTGGCTCTCCGCCGCCGCCTTCGCCGACACGTCCAGCAGCAGCGTGGACTTGCCGACGCCGGGCTCGCCCGCCAGCAGCACCACGGCGCCCGGCACCAGCCCGCCGCCCAGCACCCGGTCCAGCTCCGGGACGCCGGTGCCGCGCGCGGTGGCCTGCCGGCCGTCCACCTGGGCGATGGGCAGCGCGGGCGCCGAGACCCGGCCGGGTGCCGTGGTGCGCACGGCCGGGGCGCCGCCGGTCTCCTCGACCGTCCCCCAGGCGTGGCACTCGGGGCAGCGGCCCAGCCACTTCGCGGTCTGCCAACCGCACTCGGTGCAGCGGTAACTGGGGCGGTCCTTCGAAGACGCCTTGCGGGAAGCCATGACGGTCACCGTAGCGGCGAGGGGTGACAGGCCCGCGGGCGCCCGCGTCCGGCTCCCGGCCGCCGCGCCGCGCCCCCGGTCGCGCCCCCTCCGCGCCGGATGTGCCTCAGGTGTCCCCTTTCGAAGGAGATAGTCACCCGTAAGGCTTAATCCTGGGCAAGCGGCTCCGGTAAAGCGCCATCATCCGCCTACCGTCGCCGGGTGATGACGAGCAGGCGCGAGCACCCCACGCACTCCACCGGCGCACCCCCGGCGCAATCGGTGCCCCGGCCGACGCTCTGCGAGCGTGACGACCCCTGTCTCGACGGGCTGTTCACGTACTGCCTGTCGGTGATGTGCGAGCACGACGCGGCCATCCACGCCACCGGCGAGGCGCTCGCGATCGCCGAGCGGCAGCGGGCGCGCGGCCGCGCCCCCGCCGACCCGGGCGCCCAGCGCGCCTGGCTGTACGCCCTCGCCCGCTGGTCCTGCCTGCGCCGTCTGGCCGAGCAGAAGGAGAAGGAGCGCGAGGCCAGGGAGAAGGCGGCGAAGACGAAGGAGGCCGGGCGGGAGGGCAGGCCCGGCGGCGCCGCCCCGGCGGCGGAGAGCGCGGGCGGCCCGGCGCCGACCCCGGCGGGCCCCGCGGGCTCCGCCAGCCCTGTCAGCCCCGCCAGCCCCGAGGGCTCCGCGGGCAAGCCGGCGGCCCCGGCGACCGCGTCCGGTGCCGCCTCCGGGCCCGCGCCCGGCCCCGGGCGCGGCTCCGCGCACGGATGGGCGCCCTCGGGCTCGGTGCGGCCCCGCGAGCCGGGCCCGCACCCCGGGCGCCCCGGCGTCCCGGGGTCCGGCAGGGCCGGGGTCGGCGGTGCGG
>NZ_JAAKZZ010000624.1 GCF_011045075.1 Streptomyces boncukensis | reverse complement strand
CCAGTCGGTCGGCGGCCCCTCCGGGTCGGTGGTGATCCGGTACCTCCCGCCCACGTACTCCAGCTCGCCGATGCCCATCGTGAGCGGCTTCGGCCCCCGGTCCCGGTACTTCGCAGGAAGCCACGTCTCGAAGAGGTGCACGGGCTCGATCACGTGATCATCCACGCTGATGATCTTCGGCAGTTCTTTGGCGCCGGTCATGCTGCATGCCCCCTGCCTGCTGTCGATGCCGCCAGCCAATACCTGACGGGCCGTCAGGTGGAGACGGTACGGCTTCGTATGTGCACCCACAAGCGACGGGGTGCGCTCCGGGTGATGCTGTGCGGCGCTCACGACCAGAAAACGGCTGGTCTCTGCGGGTCATTAAGAGGACCGGTCCTCAGGATCTCCTGATGACCGCTCAGGCGCCGTCAGTGGTGGCGGACTTGGTGGACACCGGCGAACAGCTCGTCACGATCGGTGCCGTGCTCAGAGGCGCTCTGACCGTGCACCTCACCTCTCGTACCTCATGCAGCGGCAGCGGAACCGCCACCATCTGCTGACGCGCCTTCGAGCGCGTGCTTCTGCTCGGCGGGGGCCTCGGCGGGGACGACGTCGTCGAGGCGGCGCACGAGCTGAACGCGGCCGTCGCCGAGATCGACTGGCAGGCCACCGGCACGTCGGATGGCGGCCTCGCGGACTGGCGAGACCGGAACTGTGCCGCTTTCGGCAAGATCAACGAGTTTCACGCTTGCTGCTTCCGGCGCAGCGCACGGGCGCCAGGAGGGCTACGCCATCCGAGGACTGAACCAGGGTGAGTGGCGAGCGACGGCTGGGGAGGGGCCGACGCTCCAGGTCGTTTGTTCGTGGGGCGGATCCGCCTGGACCGGGAGGGGGCCCCCTGCTATCCCTGCGAGGGTGGTTCCTGCCGGAATACAGCCCGGGAGGACAGGTCACGGGTACATCTAGGCGGAAGGGGGGAGGGTGACATCCACGGCTGACATCAACGGCCAGAGACGTCGCAGGTCAGCGGCGGATGTCGACGGAGATCGGGCGGCTTGACGTGAGCAAGACCACTGGGCTCTATCAAACTGTGATGGCAATGGGATGATGAACCCATGAAGGGACGCGTCCTCGTCGTCGACGACGACACCGCACTGGCAGAGATGCTTGGCATTGTGCTGCGCGGCGAAGGCTTTGAACCGTCGTTTGTGTCGGACGGCGACAAGGCGCTGGCCGCCTTCCGGGAGACCAAACCCGATCTGGTGCTGCTCGACCTGATGCTGCCGGGGCGGGACGGGATCGAGGTGTGCCGGCTGATCCGGGCCGAGTCGGGTGTGCCGGTGGTCATGCTGACCGCCAAGAGCGACACCGTCGATGTGGTGGTCGGGTTGGAGTCCGGAGCGGATGACTACATCGTCAAGCCGTTCAAGCCCAAGGAGCTGGTGGCCCGGATCCGGGCGCGGCTGCGGCGCTCCGAGGAGCCCGCGCCGGAGCAGCTCGCCATCGGGGACCTGGTCATCGATGTCGCGGGCCATTCGGTGAAGCGGGACGGGCAGTCGATCGCGCTCACCCCGCTGGAGTTCGATCTGCTGGTCGCGCTGGCGCGCAAGCCGTGGCAGGTGTTCACCCGCGAGGTGCTGCTCGAACAGGTGTGGGGGTATCGGCACGCGGCGGACACGCGGCTGGTCAACGTCCATGTGCAGCGGCTGCGCTCGAAGGTGGAGAAGGACCCCGAGCGGCCGGAGATCGTGGTGACCGTGCGGGGCGTCGGGTACAAGGCAGGACCCAGCTGACATGTCCCGGAAGGGCTCTGCTCCGCGCCGGAACGGCGACGGGCAAGCCAGGGACCGCGAGTCCGATATCTCAATATTTGCCCGTTTGTGGCGCAGCGGTGTGCTGTTCTCCGACGGTCTGCTGCCGGAGGGGGTGACCGGGCCCGGCGCTCGCCCGACGGTGCGCTTCTTCGTGCGCTGGGTGCGCCGGCCGCTGCTGCCCGTGATGCGGCTGTGGCGGCGGAACATCCAGCTGCGGGTGGTCGCGGCGACGCTGCTGATGTCGCTGGGCGTCGTGCTGCTGCTCGGGATCGTGGTGATCGGGCAGGTGCGCAACGGCCTTCTGGAGGCCAAGGAGAAGACGGCGCAGAGCCAGGCGGCGGGCGGCTTCGACGCGGCCCAGCGGGCGGCCGACAGCGGGCTGGGCGGCCGTTCCGGCGGGGACGACGGCAGCCGCTCGGGGCGCAGCGGGCAGAACTCCGGCACGTGGCTGAACAACCTCGTGGAGCAGCTCGCCACCAGTGGCCAGGGTGTGTACTCGGTGGTGGCGCTGGGCTCCAAGAACGAGGAGGCGCCGTTCCTCGGCAACGGCGGTATCGGCACCCGCGGCCCCCGTTCGTCCGGGGACATCCGCCCCGAGGACAGCATTCCCGGCGATCTCCGCAAGGCCCTGGACGACCAGCCGGGCATGCACAAGCGCTACGGGCGCGCCTACCGGCAGGGCGGTGGGAGCGATCCCGCGCTGATCGTCGGCAAGCGGGTCAACGACGCGCGCGGCAATCCGTTCCAGCTCTACTACGTCTTCCCGTTCACGCAGGAAGAGGAGTCGCTGAAACTGGTCAAGGGCACGCTGGCGACGGCCGGGGTGTTCGTGGTGGTGCTGCTCGGCGCCATCGCGTGGCTGGTGGTGCGGCAGGTGGTCACGCCGGTACGGATGGCCGCCGGGATCTCCGAGCGGCTGGCGGCCGGGCGGCTGCAGGAGCGGATGAAGGTCACGGGCGAGGACGACATCGCGCGGCTCGGCGAGTCCTTCAACAAGATGGCGCAGAACCTCCAACTGAAGATCCAGCAGTTGGAGGAGCTGTCCCGGATGCAGCGGAGGTTCGTCTCGGACGTCTCGCACGAGCTGCGGACCCCGCTGACGACGGTGCGTATGGCGGCCGATGTGATCCACGAGGCGCGCGAGGACTTCGACCCCGCGACCGCCCGCTCAGCCGAACTGCTGCTCGGTCAGTTGGACCGCTTCGAGTCGCTGCTCGCCGATCTGCTGGAGATCAGCCGGTTCGACGCGGGCGCGGCCAATCTGGAGCCCGCGCCGATCGATCTGCGCGACGTGGTGCACCGGGTCGTCGAGGGCGCCGAGCCGCTTGCCGACCGCAAGGGCAGCCGGGTGCTCGTCCGCGGCGACGACCGGCCCGTGATCGCGGAGGCGGACGGGCGGCGGATCGAGCGGGTGATGCGGAATCTCGTCGACAACGCCATCGAGCACGGCGAGGGCCGCGATGTCGTGGTGCGGCTCGCCTCCCGCGGCGGTGCGGTGGCCGTCGCCGTACGGGACTACGGCGTCGGGCTCAAGGCCGGCGAGGTGGACAAGGTCTTCAGCCGCTTCTGGCGCGCGGACCCGGCACGTGCCCGCACCACGGGCGGCTCGGGCCTCGGTCTGTCCATCGCCGTCGAGGACGCGCGGTTGCACGGCGGCTGGCTCCAGGCGTGGGGGCGGCCGGGGGAGGGCTCGCAGTTCCGGCTCACGCTCCCCCGTACGGCGGGGGACACGCTGCGGGTCTCGCCGATCCCGCTGGAGCCCCCGGACTCGCGCCGCAAGCGCGGGCTGGACGTGCCGATTCCGGCGCAGGAGCGGAGGCCCGTCCCGGCGGGGTCCGCCTCCCCGGCACCGGTGAACGGCGTGTCCGCCTCCGCCGGCGGTGCCACCGTCCCGGAGACGGCCGCCGGGCGGGCGGCCCCCGCTACCGGGCAGCGGGCCGCGCAGCGGGCCGAACTCCCCGCGGGCGGGGACGCGAAGGCGATACGCGAGACACCCGGGCTTCCGGGGACCGGGCGCGGGA
>NZ_JAAKZZ010000623.1 GCF_011045075.1 Streptomyces boncukensis | reverse complement strand
CGGGCGGCGGACGAACGGCAGGCCGGGCCGGGGCTGCGGCGAGCAGCAAGGGCAGCCCCGGCCCAGCAGGATCCGCCGGACACGGCCTAGCGGATGTTGACGTCCACGCAGGCGTAGAACGCGTTGGCCGTGTCGGCGATGTTCCACACGGCCAGCACCTTGTGCTTGCCGGTGTAGTTGCCGAAGTCGACGTTGTGCGACACGTACTGCGGCGGCTGCGCGCCGCGGTCGTCGAACTCCGCGACCTTGTCGCCGTCCACGAAGTACTGCCAGGTGGTGGTGCGGTGCCGGGCCGTCAGCCGCCACTGGAACGTCGTCGTACGGCTGACGTCCGAGACCTGCCAGCCCTTGCTGTCGTCGTTGAGTTCGGAGAACCGCCCGTTGCCGCCCGCGCAGTCCTTCCGGCCCTTGGGCCCCTCGACGCTCTGCGGCTCCCACTTGATCTGGCCGCACTCGACGACGCCCCTGGCGCACTGGTCCTGCCTGCTGGAGGGGTTGGTGACCCAGCCGTGCGCGTTGGCCGGGGTCACGTTGAGCCCGAGCACCAGAACGGGCGCGAGGCCGGCACCTAACAGCGCAGCCAGTTTCCTTCTCTTGTGCATGTCAGCTCCTGATAGTGGGGGGTGAGGCCCGGCCTCGGTGCGTGGGGTGGGGGGGTGAGGCCGCGCACACCGGAAATTGGTCTAGACTTTAGTGGTTGAACATGCACAGTCAAGGGGTGCGGCAGCCCCGGACCGCCGCACCCCTGACCCCCTCCACCCCCCGGACCAGGGTCAGAGCTTGAGCTCCCACTGGGCGGGCTCGGACTCGAAGTCGTTCAACGTGACCTCGACATCCAGGACCTTGGCCGCGGGCGCCACATCGAAGCCGTAGGACGCCGTCGCCTTCTTGCCCGGCAGCAGATTGCCGTCGAAGCCCTCCCCCATCGTCTCCCCGTCGAATATCTCCCCGGCCTCCTTGCCCTCTTCGCCATAGCGGCCCGAGATGTCGACGAGGCTGACGTCCGCCTTCTCGGAACCGGTGTTCTCCAGGGTGACCGCGACCTTGTACGCCTTGTTGCCCTGCGAGTGGCCGTCGGAGTACTCGCCCGGTGTGAACACGGTCGCCTTGGTGACGGTGATCTTCAGACCGGCCTTCTTGTACACAGCACTGTCTCCCGCCGCGAGGGCGCCGCCCTTCTCGTCGTCACCGCTCTCCCCGGACCCCTCCTCCGAGTCCTTCGAGCCCTTCGAGTCCGCGTCCTTGCTGTCGGAGCTGGACGCCTTCTCGGTCGTGGGCTCCTCCGTGCCGCAGGCGGCGAGGCCGCCGAAGGCGAGGAGCGCGACGGCGACCGCGACCAGGGGGCGCCTGCGGTTGCGGCTGAGGACGGACATGACTGATGCACCTACTTCGACTCGGGTCTCTGCGTCACCGGCACACCGTGCGAGCCGGTGAGTCAATGAGAGCATTGCCCGTGAATCGAGTCAACACGCTTCACGGATTCCGTCACATTCACGCCGTGTACATCCGACCGCAGAGGCGCGCGGGTATGGTGAGAGGATCACCGCGCCGGGAGTACACAGTCAGGAGACGGAGGCCGTTCACGTGGCGGACAACGCGGCGGACAACGCGGCGGACAGCGCGGCGGAGGTGACCGCGGCGGAGATCGCCCGGCTCGCCGGTGTCGGCAGGGCGGCCGTCAGCAACTGGCGGCGCCGCTATCCGCACTTCCCCCGGCCCGTCGGAGGCACCGAGACGAGCCCCTCCTTCTCCCTCCCCGAGGTGGAGTACTGGCTGCGCGCCCACGGACGGCTCGCCGAACTGCCGCTGCGCGAACGCGTCTGGCAGCGGATCGAGGCCGACCCCGAGGGCACGGCGGCCGCCGTGCTGCGCGCCGGCGAGCGGATGCTCCAGCTCGCCGAGCACGCGGGCCGCGCCGACGCGGACGCCGCGGCGGAGCCGGACACCGAAGCCCCCGCCGACGACCTGGCGCGGCTGGCCGGAGAGCTCGGCCCCCACGGCACGTACGCCTTTCTGCTCAGCCGCCATCTCGACGCCAACTCGCGCCAGTACACCCTCACCCCGCCCGACACCGCTGCGCTGATGGCCTCCCTGGCCGCAGGCGCCACCTCCGTCCTCGACCCCGCCTGCGGCTCCGGCGAACTGCTCGCCGCCGCCCTGGCGGGCGCCGCCGCACAGCGATCCGCTCCACAGGTCCACACCCTGCTCGGCCAGGAGACGGACCCGGATCTGGCCCGCCTCAGCGCCCTCCGGCTCACCCTCCGCGGCGCCGCGCACGGCACCGCTGTCCACATCCGCGCCGAGGACGCGCTGCGCACCGAGCCCGCTGAGAGCGAGCCGCCGGTGGACGCCGTGCTGTGCCACCCCCCGTTCAACGAACGCAACTGGGGCCACGACGAGCTGGCCTACGACCCGCGCTGGGTCTACGGCCTGCCGGCCCGGACCGAGTCCGAACTGGCCTGGGCCCAGCACGCCCTCGCCCGGCTGCGCCCCGGGGGCACCGCCGTGCTGCTGATGCCGCCCGCCGCCGCCTCCCGGCGCACCGGCCGCCGCATCCGCGCCGCGCTGCTGCGCAAGGGCGCCCTGCGCGCCGTGCTCGCACTGCCCGCGGGCGCCGCCGCGCCGCACAGCCTGCCGCTGCACCTGTGGGTGCTGCGCAAGCCCGGCGCCGCACCGTCCCAGCCGCAGCTGCTGCTGATGGACACCAGCGACCGCTTCCAGGGCGCGAGCCGGGGCACGCTGCCCTGGCCGGAACTCACGGCGGCCGTGCTGTCCGCCTGGCGCGCCTTCGACGAGGGCGGCACGGTGCCCGAGGAGCCGGGCGTCTGCGGCGTGCTGTCCGTGATCGACCTGCTCGACGACGACGTCGACCTCTCCCCGCCGCGGCACCTGCCGCCCGCCGGGGACCAGGGCGGCGGCACGGCGCTGGCCGAGGTGCACAGCGAGCTGGAGCAGGTCCTGCGCCGCACCCTCGACGCCGCGCCGTCCCCCGCCCTCCCGGCCGCGTCCGGGGCGGCCGCGCAGGCCCCGCAGGGCGCCCCGGCGGCCCTCCAGTGGACGGACACCACCATCGGCGACCTGGCGCGCGGCGGAGCCCTGGAGGTGCGCACGGCGGGCAGCGAGGCCGGTTCCGTCACCACCGAGCCGGGCGACGTCGTCCTCCCCGTGCAGGGGCGCGGTGCCGCGTACGTGGTGGAGCCGGAGCAGGCCGGGGAGACCCTCGCGAAGCCGCTCAGCCTGCTGCGGGTGGATCCGGCCGCACTGGACCCCTGGTTCGTGGCGGGCTTCCTGCGCTCCACCGCCAACACCCGGCAGGCCAGCAGCTACGCCTCCAGCACCGCCCGCATCGACGTCCGCAGGCTGCGCCTGCCCCGGCTGCCGCTACGGCGGCAGCGGCAGTACGGGCAGCACTTCCGCAGGCTGGCCGCGTTCGAGGCCGGCCTGCGGCGGGCCGGAGCGCTGGGCGAGCAGCTCGTACAGGGCGTGTACGACGGTCTGGCCCAGGGCACCATCCCGCCCGAGTGAGAAGCCCCGGACGAGAAGGCCGGACGAGAAGGCCGAACGAGAAGGCCGCGAGCGGGAAGGCCGCGAGCGACAGGACAACGACTCCGTCTCCTCCGTCCACTTCGCGCCCGTCTCCCCCGCCCGCTGTATACGCTCACTTTCTGGCATGTCCGCTATGGCAGACCGGAGTGACGATGTACGGCCAGACCGCGCAGCCCCCGCCCCCGCCCCAGCCGCGCGACTCCGGCGACCGGAGGCGGACGATCTGGCTGCGGCTGCTGTTCGCCTCGTTTCCCGTCTGGTCGCTGGGCCTGCTGGCCTGGGT
>NZ_JAAKZZ010000622.1 GCF_011045075.1 Streptomyces boncukensis | reverse complement strand
CCCCCATACCGGCCCCCATACCGGCCCCACGCGGCGGAGCCGCGTATCTGGCGGAGGCCGGTGCCGGGCACGCGGGATGCGGATGCGGCGGACACGGCCTGGCCCGGCAGCGTGACACCGCTCAGCCGAGCTGGGCCGCCAGCAGGTCGCCCAGCGCCTCCTCGTACGCCGAAGGCGGGCCCACCGCCAACTCCAGCTGCTTCGCCCACGCGTGGTACCGGTGCAGCGCGTAGTCCGTGTCGGCGCCCGCCCCGCCGTGCAGGTGCTGCGCGGTCTGCGCGACCCGCCGCACCCCTTCCGAGGCCCAGATCTTCGCCACCGCGATGTCCGCCGGCGCCAGCCGCCAGGCCGCCTGCCAGAGCGTGGCCTCCATCGCGCGCAGATCGACATAGCGGTCGGCCGCCTGGACGGCCACGGCCTGGAACGTGGCCAGCGGGTGGCCGAACTGCTCGCGCTCGCTGACATACCGGCTCGTCATCTCCAGCACCCGGGTGCCCAGCCCGAGGGCCAGCGCGCAGGTGCCGGTGGCGAGCAGGCGCTGGAGCAGCCCGGCAGCCTCGGGGTGGTCGAGGACGTCGCCTGCGGGGACGGCGGCGGAGCCGAGCCGCAGCGCGGCGTAGCGCTCGCCGTTGGTGGAGACCTGCTCGGCGAGGGTGACACCGGGCCCGGAGGGCGCGACGAACGCCAGCACGGGGCCGTCTCCGGGGGTGTGCGCGGGCACGGCGACCAGGTCGCAGACGGGGGCCCAGGGGACGGCGGTCTGGATGCCGTCCAACACCCAGGAGTCGCCGGAGCGGCGGGCCTCGACGGCGCGCTCGGGCGCCTCGTGCCCCGTGCTGCCGTGCGCGGCGGCGGTGACGGCGAGCGTGCCGTCGGCGATCCGGGGAAGGAGCGCGGCGCCCAGCCGCTCGTCGGCGTAGGTGGCGAGGGTGAGGGCCGCGGCGCCGGTCTCCAGCAGCGGGACCCGGGCCGGCCCGCCGCCTGCCTCGCGGAGCGCCAGGCACAGGGTGAGGGCGTCCAGGCCCGCGCCGCCGTACGACTCGGGCACGGGGAGCCCGAGCACGCCGGTGGTCGCGAGGCGCTGCCACAGGGGGCGGTCGAAGTCCTCGGCGACGGGGCCGCCCGGGACGGGCGGGTGCTGCGGGCTGGGCACGCTGTCGGGGGCGACGTCGGAGAACACCGTACGGGCGATTTCGCGGGCGGCCTGCTGCTCCTCGGTGAAGGTGAAGTCCACTGTCCTGCCCCTTCGTTCGGACGACTTCGGGCAACCGCAATCTGATGGACCGTCAGATAGCCGCCAGATTACCGGAGCGGGCGCCGAAGCACACCGGGGAGCGCACCGGGACTTGACCGCCCCGCCCCGCCCCGTTGCAGCGGCGCTGCCCGGCTTCCGGGTGCTTCCGGGTGCTTCCGGGCGCTTCCGGGTACTTCCCGGCGCTACGCGTCGAAGTCCACCTCGACCCGGGGCGTGAGCGGATGGGACTGGCAGGCCAGCACATACCCCGCCTCCAACTCCTCCGGCTCCAGGGCGTAGTTGCGGTCCATATGCACCTCTCCGGCCAGCAGCCGGACCCGGCACGTCCCGCACACCCCTCCCCTGCAGGCGTAGGGCGCGTCCGCCCGGTTGCGCAGCACCGTCTCCAGGACGGACTCCCCGTCGTCCACCGCCCAGGCGCCCGCCCGGCCCTCCAGCGTCGCCCGGACCGTGGCGGACTCCACGCCGGGCACCGGCGGCGGGGGCGGGGCCGGGGCCGCGTCGGTGTGGAAGATCTCCTGGTGGATCCGGGCCCGCGGCACTCCCAGCCCGCGCAGCGCCCGTGCGGCCCCCTCCACCAGCCCCAGCGGGCCGCACAGATACCAGCCGTCCAGCTCGGCGGCCCCGCGCTCGGCGAGCAGCGCGGGGAGCAGCGAGGCCAGCCGCTCCTCGTCCAGCCGGCCCGAGGGCAGGCCGGTCTGCTGCTCCTCCCGGGAGAGCGCCGTCACCAGCTGAAGGCGGGCCGGATAGCGGTCCTTGAGGTCGGTCACTTCCTCCAGGAACATCGTGGACGCCGTGGAGCGGTCGCTGCGTATCAGGCAGAAGCGGGCCTCCGGCTCGCGGGCCAGCAGGGTGGCCGCGATGGACAGCACCGGGGTGATGCCGCTGCCGCCGACGACCGCGGCGAAGTGCCCGGGGCGGGGCCGCAGGATGAACCGGCCGGTGGGCGGCAGGACCTCCACCGTGTCCCCGGGCACCAGCTCCTTGAGGGCGTAGGTCGAGAACTCGCCGCCCTCCACCTGGCGTATGCCCACCCGGAGCGTCGCGGGCTCGGGGGCGGCGGGGTCGCACAGGGAGTAGGTGCGGCGGATCTCCGTGCCGCTCTCGCTGAACCGGCGCAGGGCGATGTGCTGGCCCGGGGCGTAGGCGTAGGCCGTGCGCAGCTCGGGCGGCACGGCCAGGGTGACGGCGGCGGAGTCGTCGGTCAGCCGTTCGACCGCTGTGACGCGCAGCGGGTGGAACATCGCTCACAGCTCCTTGAAGTGGTCGAACGGCTCCTGGCAGGACGTGCAGCGGCGCAGGGCCTTGCAGGCGGTGGCGGAGAAGCGGCTCAGCTCGACGGTGTCGGCGGAGCCGCAGTGCGGGCAGCGCACCGGCTCGGCGTACGCGCGGGACGCGGCACGCGGCGTGCGCCGGCGGGTGGGCCCGAGGCCGATGGGGACGGGGCCCGCTGCGGGCGCGGGCTCCCCGGGGCCCGCGCGCCGGGGCGGGGCTATGCCGTGCTCGGCCAGCTTGCGGCGGCCGGAGTCGGTGATGTCGTCCGTGGACCAGGGCGGGGTGAGCACCGTGCGGACGGTGACCGCGCGGAGGCCGCCGTGCTCCTGGCCGTACGCCCACAGGGCGCGCTCGATGTCCTCGGCCATGGACTCGACGGCGGGGCAGCCGGTGTATGTCGGGGTGAGCTCGACCTCGACACGGCCGGGCTCCGGCTCGCTCACCCGGCGCACCACGCCCAGCTCGGCGAGGGTGACCATGGGGAGCTCCGGATCGGGCACCGAGCCCGCCAGCGCGGCCAGCACCGCCAGGTCCAGCGGGCGGCCCGGTGCTTGCGCCGGTGCCTGGTCCGGTCCGATCGTCTCCCGGTCCGCCCGGTGTGCCGTCACCATGACGCCCCCGGATGACTGCGGTGCAGATGCTGCATCTCGGCGAGCATCCGCCCGAACGGCTCGGTGTGCAGGCCCTGGCGCCCGGAGCCCGCCGTCCAGCCGTGGCGGCGCGGGCCCTGGGGAACCGTGAGTCCCGCGCGGCCGAAGACATCGGTGATCCCGGCCGTCCACTCCGCTTCCAGCGCCTCCCAGTCGACCGCCAGGCCCTCGATGGGCTCGAACAGCTCTCCGGTGAACCGCCACAGCGCGTCGGCGGCGCGCTGGGTGCGGGCGTGGCTCTCCTCGGTGCCGTCGCCCAGCCGGAGGGTCCACAGCTCGGCGTGGTCCCGGTGGTAGGCCGTCTCGCTGAGGGCCTTCTCCGCGACCGGGAGGTGCGGCGCGAGCTGGGCGAACAGCGGCTCCTGGCAGACGGAGAAGTAGAGCTGGCGGACGATCGTGTGCGCGAAGTCCCCGTTGGGCTGCTCGGCCAACTGGCAGTTGCGGAAGGCGCGTTCCTCGCGGAGGAAGGCGATCTCGTCCTCGCTGCCCAGCTCGTCGCCCAGCGCGGCGTAGAGCGACCGGGCCTGGCCGAGCAGATCCAGGGCGATATTGGCCAGCGCGACCTCCTCCTCCAGGACGGGGGCGTGCCCCGCCCACTCCCCCAGGCGGTGCGAGAGGACCAGCGCGTCGTCGGCGAGGGGGAGGGTGG
>NZ_JAAKZZ010000621.1 GCF_011045075.1 Streptomyces boncukensis | reverse complement strand
TCCTCGGCGCCCGCCCTGCCCCGGCCCCGCGCGCTGACCGCGCACCACTACGCCGAGGCGCGCGCCCGAGCGGAGTCCACCCGGCTGACGGGCCTCCCCCCGTCCACCCTGATGCACCCCCGCTACACGGACTGAGAGCGCGACGTCGGGCGCCCCGTCAGGGGCGCGGGGAACTGCGCGCGCAACCACGACGGACCGGCGGCCCGCGAAGCACGCGCAGGGGCAGCCCGAACCCGGGACGCCCCGCCCCGACACCGGGTACCGGGAGACACCGGACACCCCGGTTCCGGCCCGCCCATAGGTGTGGCGCCGTCACGAGTAATAGGCTCCGCACCATGGAGCACGAGGTGTACATCCCGTTTCCCATCGGCTCTGTACGAGCCGCACTGGCCGACCACGAGCGAGTGGCCCGCTGTGTGCCCGGCCTCCAGCAGGACGCGGAGGGCGCGGCGGCACCGGAGCAGGGGGCCGCTCCCGGCGCAGGCGGCGGGAGCCTGACGGGCCGGATGCGGGTCCGCATCGGCGGCTCGACCATCACCTACCGCGGCAGCCTCGCCCTCACCCCGCGCGAGGGCGCCGACGGCGTGCCCGACGGCTTCGCCGTCGAGGGCAACGGCGCCGAGGCGCGCGGCAGCGGCACGGTGAAGCTGGTGCTCACCGTCGTCCCGCGCCCCGCCGCCGAGACCGACGCCGCCGACACCGGCGCCGCCGACGGCACCCGGCTGGTGTGCAGCGGCACGGTGACCGGCACCGGCCGTATCGGCGACGTGGAGGACCGTGCGGCGGCCGCCGCCGGCACCCGTCTGCTGGACCGTTTCGGCAGCGCCCTGGCGGACGGCCTGCGCGACGACCCGCCGCCCGTCGCGGGCGGCATCGGCGCCCCCGGCGACAACGAGCGCGCGATCCCGGGCATCCCCGAGCCGGAGTCGGCGGAGCCGGGACCGGGACCGGAATCCGGACCGGAATCCGGGGCTGCGCCGGAACCGGAACCGGAGCCGGAGCGCACGGGCCTCTTCGAGACGGACGTCCCGCCCTCCTCGCTGGACTCGGCGCAGGGCGGCGCGCCGGGTGCCGCCGAGGCCGAGGCCGCGCACGCCCGCCGCACGATGATCGGGCGCAGCGCGGAGGAGGTGGACCACGCGCCGCCGCGCGGCCGGTACGCGCCCGTTCCGGCACCCGAGCCCGCCTCGGGGGCCGCCACGCTCCGCTGGGCGGCTCCGGCGGCTGCGGTGGTCGTCGCCGGTGCGGTGGTGCTGAGCCGGGCCCTGCGCCGCCGCCGCTGAGCGCCCCGCGACGGGCGCACAGGAAACGGGCGGATGAATGCATCTCAAGGCTGCTGTGACGTGCACCTGAGAGCGGACGTTTTTGCTGCCCGATGTACTGGCGGACGATCGCCAAGGGTGCTCCGCCGCACGATGCGGAGAAATACGAGGGCGACCACAGGTGCCCGTGCGTGATGGCGCGGTTGATCCGGGCGGTGACCTCCTGCCGTATCCGGCGAGCGAAGACACCCTTGAGGTTGTTGACAAGCTTGGAGACGGCGACCTTGGGCGGGTCATGCATCGCAGAAACAACATGCTGACGCGCCTGTAGTCGTTCTGCCCATCCGTGAGACCGATCGCAGTAGGATCTTGGGTGTGCAGCTCCGCTACAACTACCGGGCCTACCCGGTCGCCTCCCAGCGCCGTGCGCTGGCACGTGCGTTCGGGTGCGCCCGCGTGGTGTGGAACGACTGCCTGCGCGACCGCAAGGAAGCGCACGCGGCAGGACTGCCGTACATGAAGTCGGCCGAGCTGTCCCGGCTTCGCATCACCCAGGCCAAGCACACCGAGGAACGCGCCTGGCTCGCCGATGTGTCGGCGGTCGTCCTGCAACAGTCTCTGCGGGACCTGGACACCGCCTACAAGAATTTCTTCGATTCGGTCAAGGGCAAGCGGCAGGGCCGCAAGACCGGCCCGCCCCGCTACAAATCGAAGAAGGACACCCGGCAGTCGATCCGCCTCAACACCAATGCCTTCTCCCTCCAGGGCGATGGCACGGTGTACGTGGCCAAGGTCGGCAACCTCAATGTCACGTGGTCCCGTCGGCTTCCGGCCGCGCCCACGTCCCTGACCGTCACCAAAGACAGCTCCGGCCGGTACGTCCTCAGCTTCGTTGTGGACACCGAGCCGGACATCCTCCCCGAGGTGGAAGCGGAGTCCGGTATCGATCTCGGCCTGTCCGCCTTCGCCGTCCTGTCCGACGGCAGGAAGATCGACAGCCCCCGCTTCCTGCGCCGGGCCGAGAAGAAACTCGAGCGCCTTCAGCGGGAGCACTCCCGCAAGGCCAAGGGATCGAAGAACCGGGCCAAGGCCCGGATCAAGGTCGCACGCCAGCACGCCAAGGTGGCGGACCGGCGCCGGGACTGGCACCACAAGGCTTCCACACAGATAATTCGCGACAACCAAGCGGTGTACGTGGAAGACCTCGCGGTCTCCGGCCTCGGCCGCACCCGGCTCGCCAAGTCCGTGCACGACGCGGGATGGTCCGCATTCACGGCCATGCTGGAGTACAAGGCCGTCAAGCACGGCCGCACCTTCGCCAAGGTGGACCGGACCTTTCCGTCCTCTCAGGTCTGCTCGGTCTGCGGATTCCGGGACGGCCCCAAGCCACTGCACGTCCGCGCGTGGACGTGCGGCGAGTGCGCCACTGTGCACGACCGCGACCACAACGCGGCCCGTAACGTCCTCTTCGAAGGACGTCGAATCGTCGCCACCGGACGGGTGGAGACGCTAAACGCCTGTGGAGTGCCGGTAAGACGGGCACACGTGCCCGCACAGCGCGGTGAAACAGGAAGCCCCCGAAAAGGTCAGACGACCCAGGCCGGAATCACTGGACTTCAGGCCAGGGAGCACGTCAAAGTCGCCGTATGACTGTTCTGCGCGCCGGAGACACCGAGCTGACCGTCGAGCCCGAGAACGGCTGCCGGATCGCCTCCCTGAAGGTGGGCGGCACGGAGCTGCTGCGGCAGGGCGCGAAGTACGGCTCGTTCGTGATGGCCCCGTGGTGCGGCCGTACCGACGGCGGCCGCTTCCGCAACGGCGGCGAGCTGTACCAACTCCCCCTCAACAGCGGTCCGCACGCGATCCACGGCACGGTCCGGGACACCGCCTGGCGCACGGCGCGCGCCGATGCCCGCTCCGCGGCGTTCGTCTGCGTGCTGACCGACCCCTGGCCCTGGGAGGGCCGGGTCACCCAGCTCGTCGAACTGGCCGAGGACGGCGGCGGCCTCACCCTCACGCTGGGCGTCGAGGCGACGGACGCGTCCTTCCCGGCCCAGGCGGGCTGGCACCCGTGGTTCCTGCGGAATCTGGGCGCGGGCGGCGAGGACGTCCGTATCGACTTCACCGCCGAGTGGCAGGAGGAGCGGGGCGAGGACCACATCCCCACCGGCAAGCGGATCGCGCCGCTGCCGGGGCCGTGGGACGACTGCTTCGGGATGCCCGACGGCGTCGACGCCATCCTGACGTGGCCCGGCGAGCTGGAGGTGCGGGTGACGAGCCGCGCGGAGTGGGTCGTCGTCTTCGACGAGCAGCGGGAGGGGGTGTGCGTGGAGCCGCAGTCCGGCCCCCCGAACGGCCTCAACTCCCGTCCCCGCCTGGTGACTCCGCTGGACCCGCTGGAGGTCCGCACGGCCTGGGAGTGGCGCCGCCTGTCGTGACTCCCTCCATTGTGTGCCTCGAATGTCTGCCCTTAGGCTCACGTGCCTGGAGAGCGGCCCGTTCTTCAAGCGTCGAGGAATTCGAGGTACCGATGACCGAGACTGCGATACCCCGGACGCCACCCCCCGCCGACCC
>NZ_JAAKZZ010000620.1 GCF_011045075.1 Streptomyces boncukensis | reverse complement strand
ACCCAACCCCCCAGCGCCCCGGCACAGTCCCGAGTCCGACCGGGACGCCACCCTGCTGGCGCTCGCGGCGCGGGACGGCGACCCGGTCGCCGTCGAGCGCTTCGTACAGGCCCTGCACCGCGACGTATGGCGCTTCGTGGCCCACCTCAGCGCCGATCCGCAGGCCGCCGACGACCTCGCGCAGGACACGTTTCTGCGCGCCCTGCGCAGCCTGCCGCGCTTCGAGGGCCGCTCCTCGGCGCGCACCTGGCTGCTGTCCATCGCCCGGCGCACCGTGGTCGACAGCCTGCGCCGGCAGTCCAGCAGGCCCGCGCTCCACGGGCGGGACGACTGGCAGACGCTGGCCGAGCAGGCCCAGCCCAAGGACGTGCCGGGCTTCGAGGAGGGGATCGCGCTCGCCGAACTCCTCGCCGCCCTCCCCGAGGAGCGCCGCCGCGCGTTCGTGCTGACCCAGCTGTTCGGGCTGCCGTACGACGAGGCCGCGCTCGGCATCGGCTGCCCCGTCGGCACGGTCCGCTCCCGGGTGGCGCGCGCCCGGCAGACCCTCGCCGAGCGGCTCGCCCAGGCGGATGCGGCGGACGCCGCCCCGGCCGTTCCGCTGGCCGCCTGACGGCCGCCCCGCGCCGCCGGGGTCCGCGTGCCGCGAGGGCGCGACCCCGGCGGAGGCCGCCCCTGGCGGGCCGGTGCCGCCGCGGTGGGTGTGAATCAGCCGACCGCGGATGCTCGTTCCGACCGTCCGCGGCCGTCCGGTCCGGCGAAAGGGCCGTCCGGCCCCATGCCGGGGGCACCGCAGAAACGTTCCCCTCTCGGTCGGGCAT
This sequence comes from Streptomyces boncukensis, assembly GCF_011045075.1. Lineage (GTDB taxonomy): Bacteria > Actinomycetota > Actinomycetes > Streptomycetales > Streptomycetaceae > Streptomyces > Streptomyces boncukensis. The sequence continues at coordinate 3,041 of NZ_JAAKZZ010000620.1, read as the reverse complement.
CAGAAGCCGGAGGAGACTTCCGTACAAATGTCGACCACAACACAAGCGGAATCGTTCACCGGCGGCCCCGCCCCGCAAACCGCGCAGGAATACGCCCTCCGGTCCCGGCGCACATCCCGGCGCACATCACGCCAGGAACGGCACAGGCGTCGCACCCGAACGATCGGACGCGGCAGGCCCCTCGCCCACCCGGTCGCACGGGGCGCCGGGCGCACATGAAATCTTCGCTGAACCTCCCCCAAAGCACATGGCTCAAAGTCCAGTTGCGTAACTGGACCGAACTCTTCCGGGTGCTATGCTCCCTGCACTTGCCGAGCGGGTCGCCAACCGTCATGTGAGGCATGGCAGACACGGGGGGAGTCCCGGTGGCGGGCCTGGCGGCGAGCACGCCGGCTCAGCGCGCATGGACAGGATTTCAGCAGCTGGGTTTCAGTCGCTTGAAGAGAGTTTTATGACGCAGTACATCCAGGATCCGGCATTCTGGTCCCTTGTCGCGGGCGTCCCCGCCGCGGCCGCCGTCTTCATCCGCCAGCGCCGGGTCATACGAGGATTACGGCAGGAGGGCGAGGACCTCAGACGGTCCGTCGCCGCCGGTGAGGACGGCTACGCCGATGCCGTCAGGCGCGCCGAGCTGCGCGCCGAGGAGGCCACGAAAACGGTCTTGAAGTCCGCGATGCGGACACTCCAGGGGCTGGCGGCCGAGCAGCAGTTGGGCATCTCCCGGCTCCAGTCGAAATACGGCGATTCGGTCATTCTCCAGGACCTCCTGGAAATCGACCACATGAACAATCAGTTCGGGCGGCGGGCCCAGTCCATCGCCGTTCTCTGCCAGGGCTGGCTCGGCCGGCAGCGCCAACCCGCATCCGTCTACAACGTGGTGCGCAGCGCCCAGGGCCGAATTCGGCACTTCCAGCGTGTGGAGATCCTCTCCCAGGCGGATTTCGCCATCACCAGCAGAGCCGTCGAGCCGGTCGCCCTGGCGCTGGCCGAACTGCTCGACAACGCGACCAGCTACTCCTCGCCGGAAACCGTCGTGGAGATCAATGTGCGGTCCGTGCCCAAGGGCATCTGCATCGTCGTCGACGACGCGGGCGTCGGGATGAACGAGGAGGAGCGCACCCGGGCGGGCGAGCTGCTCTCCGGCGCGCGCTCGGCGGGGGTCGCGGACCTCGGCAACCCGCCCCAGTTCGGCTTCCCGGTGATCGGGGCGCTGTGCGAGCGGTACGGCTTCACCGTCACCGTGGACTCGACCTCCCCCTACGGAGGCGTGCGCGCCGTCGTCCTGCTCCCCGACGAACTGCTCACCGGTATGCCGCAGTCGCCGCCCCGGCCTGTGGCCCAGCCCGGTCCGCTGCCGGGGCCCGCGGAGCCGCAGCCCATGGCCTCGACGACGACCGCCGACGGGCTGCCCAAGCGCCAGCGGAAGCGGCCCATGGCCATCGTCCAGAGCGACGCGGCAGGCCCGACCGGAACGGCCGGTGCGGCCGGGCCGGCCGGTGCGGCCGGAGCGCGCCAGCGCTCCGACGCCGAGACGGCCTCGATCATGGCGGCCTTCCAGCAGGGGACCCAGAGCGGCCGGAGTGCCCCCGTGGACGCCGCACGCAGGCCCGGCCCCGCCGACGGAAGCAAAGGACCTGAGGTTTCGTGAACAACGATCTGTCCTGGATGCTCGACAGCGCCCTGGAGATTCCAGGCGCCCTGCACGCGGTCCTGGTCTCCGCCGACGGCCTGCTGATGGCCCGCACCTCGGACCTCGGACGGGACGCGGCGGACACCGTCGCCGCCGCCATGAGCGGCGTGCAGTCCCTGAGCCGGTCGGTCGGGTTCTTCTGCGACGAGCCGAACCTGAAGTGGCGCCAGACGCTCGTCGAGTTCAACGGCGGATGGGTCTTCCTGATCTCCGCGGGCGAGGGCGCCTATCTGGCCGTATCGGCCACCGCCACCGTCGACATGGCCGACATCACCTTCCGTATGCAGCAGCTCGTCGGCCAGCTCGGCAAGGAGCTGTCGACCCCGCCCCGCGAGAACACCGGCCCGCGCTCATGACGGACGACGAGCACAACGAGAGCGAAGCAGCCGAATTAGTACGTCCGTATGTCATCACCCGCGGCCGGGATCTGCCGCAGGAGGACCGGTTCTCGCTGATCACCCTGGTGACGGCGGCGAGCGACCAGCGGCAGCGGCCCAACCGGCTGTCCCCGGAGGAGCAGCAGCTCCTGGAGCTGTGCTCCGGCGGCTATCTGTCGGTCGCCGAGATCGCCGGGCACACCCAGCTGCCGCTGGGCGTCGTGAAGATCCTGCTCAGCTCGCTGGCCGACGGCGGGCATCTGATCACCCGGGCGCCCATACCGCGCGCACAGCTGGCCGACGTACAGATCCTTCAGGAGGTGCTGGATGGGCTCCAAGCTCGCTTTGGGTGACGGCGCCTACGTACGGGGCGGCGCCGAGCAGACCGCCGTGAAGATCCTCGTCGTCGGGCACTTCGCCGTGGGCAAGTCCACCTTCATCGGCGCCATCTCCGAGATCCCCCCGCTCTCCACCGAGGAGACGATGACCCGGGCCGCGGAGACCGTCGACGACCTCAAGGGGGTCCAGCACAAGACCACCACCACGGTGGCGATGGACTTCGGGCGGCTGACCATCAACGACCAGGTCGTGCTGTATCTGTTCGGAACCCCCGGCCAGCAGCGGTTCATGCAGATGTGGGAGGACCTCTCCCGGGGCGCCCTGGGCGCGCTGGTGCTGGTCGACCCCGAGCGGCTGGCGGACTCCTTCCCCGTCATGGACCTGATCGAGCAGTACGGGCTCGAATACGCCATCGCCGTCAACCACTTCGACGACTCGCCGCAGCGCACCGAGAAGGCGCTGCGCGAGGCGATGGACCTGCTGCCCGACACTCCGCTGATCACCTGCGACGCGCGGGACGGGCAGTCGGCGGCCAACGCCCTGATCACGCTCGTCAAGCACCTCCAGGAACGCGCAGCTTTGGAGCACGCATGAACGTGGAGCACGCATGAACACAGAGCCCACCGGCCCCGTCC
>NZ_JAAKZZ010000061.1 GCF_011045075.1 Streptomyces boncukensis | reverse complement strand
GCCCCCCGCCCGGCCGCGCCAGGCCCTGCGGTCGGCAGGCGAACTGCTGCGCTCCCTGGGCGCCGATCTGACCACTCCGGCGCGCTCCACCGCGCCGCTGTTCGCCCACCGCTCCTCGCGCCTGCTGGGGGTGCTGCCGAACGCCGTCGCGGTCGCCTTCACCGTCGTCCTGCTCCCGGTCACCATCCAGGTGCTCGGTGACGACTACGGCGTGAACGGCGGTCTCGCCGGCGCGCTGGGCGTCGCGCAGGCGGCTCCGCTGCTGCTGGCCGCCACCCGCCCGCTGATCGCCTGGTGGATCGTGTGCACCGCCGATGTGGCGGGCGCCCTCGTGCTGCTCGGCGCGCCGGGGCTCGACGAGCGCTCCTGGCCCTGGACCCCGATGGTGATCGTCGGCTATCTGGTGCTCTGTCTGGGCCTGGCGCTGCGTGAGAGTCGACGCACCCTGGTGGCGGTCTGGCTGGTCACGGTCATCGCCTCACTGGGGCTCGGGTTCGTCGCCACGGAGCGCAGCGACGGCACCAATGTGCTGCTGATCGTGCTGAGCGGGATCGTCCTGCTGCTCGGCGGCGCGCTGCGCGAGCGATCCGAGGCCCAGCGGCGGCTGGCCGAGCAGGAGACCATCAGCGAGGCGGAGCGCGCCCAGCGGACGCTCCTGGAGGAGCGCGCCCGCATCGCCAGGGAGCTGCACGACGTGGTCGCGCACCACATGTCCGTCATCACCGTCCAGGCGGACAGCGCGCCGTTCCGTATCTCCGGCATCCCGGACGAGGCGCGGGAGGAGTTCGGCACCATCGCCGCCACGGCACGCGAGTCCCTCGCGGAGATGCGGCGGCTGCTGGGGGTGCTGCGCAGCGAGGAGGCCCGGGGCGAGCGGGAGCCGCAGCCGGGCCTGGAGAAGCTGGAGCAGCTGGTGGAGGCGACCGTACGCGCGGGCGTGCCCGCCGAACTGGCCGTCGACGGGCTCGCGGAGGGGCCGGACGGGAACGCGCCGGAACTGCCGCAGGCCGTGGCGCTGTCGGCGTACCGCATCGTGCAGGAGGCGCTCGCGAACGTCGTACGGCACGCGCCCGGCGCCGCCACCCGGGTCTCCGTCATCGGCGGCCCCGGGACGCTGACCGTCCTCGTCGTCAACGGGCCCCCGCCGGAGCCCGCGGGGGCGCCCCTGGAGACCTCCGGGACGGGGCACGGCCTGGTGGGCATGCGGGAGCGCGTACGGCTCGTGGGCGGCGACCTCGACACCGGGCCGCTGCCGGACGGCGGCTTCCGGGTGGCCGCGCGGCTCCCGCTGGACGCCCACGAGGAGCAGAACCCTGACGGCCGGAACGGAGAGGACCCGACAGCAGCATGAGTACGGGAGTGACCCGCGTGGTCATCGTCGACGACCAGGCCATGGTGCGGGCCGGATTCGCCGCACTGCTCGCCGCGCAGAGCGACATAGACGTCGTGGGCGAGGCGCCGGACGGCGCACAGGGCGTCGAGCTGTGCCGCCGCGCGCACCCCGACGTCGTGCTGATGGACGTGCGCATGCCGCAGATGGACGGCCTGGAGGCGGCACGGCAGCTGCTGAACCCGCCGCCCGGGGTGGCCCACCTGCCGAAGGTGCTGATGCTGACCACGTTCGACGTGGACGACTACGTCTACGAGGCGCTGCGCGCGGGCGCCAGCGGCTTTCTGCTCAAGGACGCGCCGCCCGCCGACCTGATCGCCGCCGTGCGGGTGGTGGCCGAGGGAGAGGCGCTGCTGGCGCCCTCCGTGACCCGGCGGCTCATCTCCGAGTTCGCCAGGCAGCGGGGCGGAGGCGGCGGCGGCCGCTCCTCCGGTGCGCGCGCCGCGCGCACCGCGGGCCCCTCGCGCACGGCGCTGCGGCTGAACGGGCTGACGGAGCGGGAGACCGAGGTCCTGGAACTGCTCGCGAGGGGGCAGTCGAACACGGAGATCGCCGAGTCGCTGGTGCTGGCGGAGCAGACGGTGAAGACGCATGTCAGCCGGATCTTCGCGAAGCTGGATCTGCGGGACCGGGCGCAGGCGGTCATCTTCGCGTACGAGTCCGGGCTGATCGCGCCGGGCGACCGCTGACGGCCGGGCACCGGCTGAGGCAGGTTCGCCGGTTCCGGCTCCGCCGGGCCGTGTCCGGGGGACCGTGCCGGGCAGGGGCTGCCCCTTGCTGACGCGTCGCAGTCCGCGGGTGCTCTGCAGCCGGTCGCGCCCCGCGGCGTAGCCGCTGTGGACACGGGCCCCGCGCCCCTTCGGGGCGCGCCATGAGAACGGTTTGCCGGGTCCGTGCCCCTGACAAGGCGGCGCCGCGGCTCGTCCACCCCCTACCCCGGTATCACCCGCGGGTTGGCTCTGCGGTGTGACGCCCGGCCGGCGGGCGTCCTCGCACTCTCCCTTCTGTCGCACAGGAGGGAGCACACCTATGAAGCGCCGCCTCAAGCGCGCCCTGATCGCCGTCGCGCTCTGTCTGGCCGCCATCGGCGGTACGACCGGGCTGGCGCTGGGCACCGAGCAGACGCCGGTGACCGGCCCCGCGCCCGGTGCCGCCGCCTGGCGGGCCGACGGCTCCCTGGGGCGGCAGCTCCCCGACCCGGCCACGGCGGGGCCGCGGCGCGTCGCCTCCTTCTTCGCCGGGCTGTCCCCCGCCCAGCGGCGGACGCTCGCGCACCGCCACCCGCTCACGGTCGGCAACCTCGACGGCGCGCCCGTCGGGCTGCGCTACACCGCGAACCGGCTGGCGCTGCGCGCCGAGCGGTCGGCGGCGCTGCGCCGCGCCGCCGACCCGGAGCTCACCCTGCAGGACCACCAGCACGCCCGGAAGAAGGCCGCGCGGTACGCCGAGCTGCTGTCCCCGGGGCGGCGGATCCTCGCGTTCGACCCGCGCGGCAGGGGGCAGGTGGCCGAGGTCTACGGCGATCTGGCGCGCGCGGAGCGCACCGCCGTGGTCGTGCCGGGCAGCGACATCGATCTGGCGTCCTTCGACCGCGGCGGCAGGAACCGGTACGGAAAGCCCGCCGGAATGGCGCGGTCGCTGCGCGCCGAGATGGCCGAGCGGGCGCCGGGCACCCGTACGGCGGTCGTCGCATGGGTCGGCTACACGACGCCCTCGGGGCTCGGCCCGGACGCCGCCACCGGGCGGCTCGCCGAGGCGGGCGCGCCCCGGCTGGCGCGCTTTCTGCGGGGGATGGCGCGGACCGGCGCCCCGGCCCCCGCGGTGTTCTGCCACAGCTACGGCTCGGTCGTGTGCGGGGAGGCCGCCGGGCGGCTGAGCCGCCGGGACGCCGGCGACCTCGTGGTGTTCGGCTCGCCCGGGATGCGCGCGGACTCCGCGGCCGATCTGCACTCGCCCGCCCGGGTCTGGGCGACCCGGGACCCCGGGGACTGGATCAGCAGGGTGCCCAACGTGGAGTTCCTCGGGCTGGGCCACGGCGCCGACCCGGCCTCCCCCGGGTTCGGGGCCCGGCTGGTCACCTCGGCGAAGGCCGAAGGACACGCGGGCTACTTCGCGCCGGGCACCGACTCGCTCGCCAACTTCGCCTCCATCGCCCTGCACGCGTACGGCTCCGTCCACTGCTCCGCCGCCTCGAAGGAGTGCAACGATGTCCGCTGACACGCTCTCCCCCGTACGGCACCGGGCACGCGCGGCGGTCGCCGCGGTGGAGGCGCGCACACCCGCCCACCGGGACCGGGCCCTGGACGGGCTGCGCGCTCTCGCACTGCTGTCCGTGCCCGCCGGGCACTGGCTGCTCGGCGGGTTCACCCGGGACCCGGACGGCACGCTGCGCAACGCCAGCCCGCTGGCCTCGCTCGACCTGTTCGCGCCGGCCAGCTGGGTGCTGCAGATGCTGGGCATCTTCTTCCTGGTGGGCGGCTACTCCTCGGTGCTGTCCTACCGGCGCTCCCGCGCCCGGGGCGCGTCGACGGGCGCGTGGCTGCGCGGGCGGCTGGTCCGGCTGGGCCGCCCGGTGCTCGGGGTGACGGCCGTGTGGGCGGCGCTGCTCCCGCTGCTGTCGGCGGCCGGTGTGCCGGGCGGCACCCTGCGGACGGCCGCGGTGCTGGTGGTGCAGCCCCTGTGGTTCGTCGGGATCTACGCCGGGGTCACGGCGCTGACGCCGTACTGTGTGCGCGCCACCCGGCTGCTGGGCCCCTGGGCGGCCGCTCCGCTGCTCGGCACGGTCGCCGTGGTCGACCTGCTGCGCTACGGCCCGTACGCCGCGGATGTGCCCTCCTGGGTGGGCCTGGTGAACCTGCTGCCCGGCTGGCTGTTCGCGTACCAGATCGGCGTCAGCTGGGGCGAGGGGCGGCTGCGCGACCGGCACGGCGGTTTCCTGCTCGGTGCGGGCGCGGCGCTGTTCGCGCTCCTGCTGCTCGTCTTCCACTACCCGGCGTCCATGGTGGGCGTTCCCGGTGCGGACCGGACGAACTCCCATCCGCCGTCGCTGCTGGTGCTCGCGCTGGCGGCGGTGCAGTGCGGCGCGGCGGTACTGCTGCGCGAGCGGCTCGCCCGGCTGCTGCGCCGGCCCGCGCTGTGGGCGCCTGTGGTGGCCGTCAATCTGGCGGCGATGACGATCTTCTGCTGGCACCAGTCGGCGCTGCTGGCGGTCGCCCTGCCGAGCGCGCCGCTGGGGGCGCTCGGCGGGCTGACGACGGCGCCGGACTCGCTCGGCTGGGTGCTGGCGCGGCTCGCCTGGCTGCCGGTCTTCGCCACGGCGCTGGTCGCGCTGGGCAGTGTCACGCGCCGGTTCGACGCGCCGTGGACGGGGGTGCCGCGCGCCGGCCGCACGCTGGCGGCCGTGCTCGCCGGGGCCTTCGCCGTCTACGCCTTCGCCGTCGTATAGATGTCGATCTTGTGGTCGAGTACCGCGAGGGTGCCCTGGAGCTCCGCGATGCGGCCCAGCACGTTCTCGCGGGTGGCCAGCAGGAGTTCCTTGCGCTCGGCGACCGTGCTCTCGCCCTCCCGTACGAGCTCGGCGTAGCGCACCATGTCGGCGACCGGCATGCCGGTCAGCCGCAGCTTGGCGACGAGCCGCAGCCAGTCCAGGTCCCTGTTGCTGAAGCGCCGCTGCCCGGTCTGCGACCTGTCGACGTGCGGCATCAGTCCGATCCGCTCGTACCAGCGCAGGGTGTGGGCGCTCAGGCCGCTGACCGCCGCGACCTCACTGATCGTGTACCTGTCCTCCCCGTCGGGGCGGGGGTTGGGCTTCACCTCGTTCTGGCAGTACAAGACATCCGCGCGCGCTGTGTCCATCACCGTCATACTGTGAACGCTACGGACTTGGAGCGCACTCCAAGCAAGGGCAAAATCCGCGTGAGCTCCCCGGCGTCCCCGGACGTTAGGCTCGGTGCCATGGAGAGCCTGGACAGTCTGCGGACGATCGAGACCTGGCCGGTGCCCACGGCCGCCGCTGCCGTCGTACGTGCGGACGGCGCTGTCGCGGGGACGCACGGGCCCACGGGGCAGCGTTTCGAGCTCGCCTCCGTCACCAAGCCGCTGAGCGCCTACGCGGCGCTGCTGGCGCTGGAGGAGGGCGCCGTGGAGCTGGACGAGCCGGCGGGCCCCCAGGGCGCCACGGTGCGGCATCTGCTGGCGCACACCTCCGGGCTGGCCTTCGACGAGCACCAGGTGGTGGCGGAGCCGGGCACCCGGCGGATCTACTCCAACGCGGGCTTCGAGGCGCTGGCCGACCACCTCGCGAAGGCGACCGACATCCCCTTCGCGCAGTATCTGCGGGAAGCGGTGCTGGAGCCGCTGGGCATGCGCGCGACGGAGCTGTCCGGCTCCCCGGCCAAGGACGCCGTCTCCACAGTGGACGACCTGGTCCGGTTCGCGGCCGAACTGCAGGCGCCGCGGCTGCTGCACCGCTCGACGCTGGACGCGGCGACCTCCGTGGTCTTCCCCGGGCTGAACGGTGTGCTGCCGGGCTACGGGCAGCAGAAGCCGAACGACTGGGGGCTGGGCTTCGAGATCCGGGGCGCCAAGTCGCCGCACTGGACGGGGGCCTCCTCCTCCGCCCGGACGTTCGGCCACTTCGGGCAGTCGGGCACCTTCCTGTGGGTCGACCCGGACGCGGGGGCGGCGTGTGTGGCCCTGGCGGACCGCGCCTTCGGCCCCTGGGCGGTCGAGGCGTGGCCCCAGTTCACCGACGCCGTGCTCCGTGAACTGGGCGCTGCGCGGGACCCGGCACGCTCCCCCCGACACGCCTGACGCGCGCCAGCGCGCTAGCCGTACACCGGCTCGGCGTGCATCTCCCACATCAGCAGCTCCGCGTCCGTCTCGGCGCGGGCCTCCAGGGCGTGTGCGTCGGCGATACGGGCCGCGTCGCCGGTGCGCAGGGTCGCCCCGTCCAGCACCGCCTGGCCGCGCACCACATGGACGTACGCCCAGGCCGCGTCCGGGACCGCCGTGCGCGCGCCCGCGGCCAGCCGCCGTACGTGCAGCACCGCGTCGGTGCGGGGCAGCGCGAAGGGCGTGTTGTCGGCGATGCCGTGCACCACCTCGTACTCCGGCGGGGTGCCGAACTCGCCGGGCACCAGCCACATCTGCACGAACCGCAGCGGCCCCGCGCCCGCGTTGCGCTCGGTGTGCCGCACGCCGCTGCCCGCGCTGAGCCGCTGGACGTCGCCGGGGCGTACGAGGGAGGTCTGGCCGGTGGAGTCGCGGTGCTCCAGTTCGCCCTCGGCCACCCAGGTGACGATCTCCACATCCCGGTGCGGGTGGAGGGCGAATCCGGCGCCGCGCGCGAGCCGCTCCTCGTTGCAGGCCACCAGCAGTCCGAAGCGCACGTTGTCCGGGTCGTAGTGGCCGGAGAAGGAGAAGGCGTGCCGGGTGTCGATCCCGGCGTCCGCTTCGCCTCCCCGGTACCGGTCCTCCGCTCGCCATACCTGCGTCATGGGCCCCACCGTAGACGCCGCGCCTGCGGTGCGCCGCGAGCGCGGTTCGCCCCAGGTCCCGCGCACACCGCGGAATGAGGCAGGCTTGTTCCGTGCCAGAACCCACAGACCCGTCCCAGCACCCGCACGCCGCCACGCTCCGCCGCCTGGAGCAGTCCTCGGGCAAGCTCGCGGCTGCGGCCATCGCGCGCATGGACGAGCAGTTGCCGTGGTATCGCGCGATGCCGCCGGAGAACCGCTCGTGGATCGGCCTGGTCGCACAGGCGGGCATCGCCGCGTTCACCGAGTGGTTCCGGCATCCGGAGACCCCGCAGGCCATCAGCACCGACGTGTTCGGCACGGCGCCCCGCGAGCTGACCCGGGCGATCACGCTGCGGCAGACCGTGGAGATGGTGCGCACCACCATCGAGGTCGTCGAGACCGCGATCGACGAGGTGGCCGCGCCCGGCGACGAGTCGGTGCTGCGGGAGGCGCTGCTGGTGTACGCGCGGGAGATCGCGTTCGCCACCGCGCAGGTGTACGCGCAGGCGGCGGAGGCGCGCGGCGCCTGGGACGCGCGGCTGGAGTCGCTGGTCGTCAACGCGGTGCTCTCCGGTGAGGCGGACGAGGGCGCGGTCTCCCGCGCGGCGGCGCTGGGCTGGAACTCCCCCGAGCACGTCGCCGTGGTGCTGGGCACGGCCCCGGACGGGGACAGCGAGCTGACCGTCGAGGCGATCCGCAGGGCCTCGCGGCACGCCAAGCTGCAGGTGCTGACGGGCGTGCTGGGCAGCCGTCTGGTGGTGATCGCGGGCGGCTCGGACGACCCGCTGCGCGCCGCGAAGTCCCTGATCGGGCCGTTCGCCGCCGGTCCGGTGGTGGCCGGGCCCGTGGTGGGGGACCTGCTGGCGGCGACGCGCTCGGCGCAGGCCGCGATGGCCGGGCTCAAGGCGTGCGCCGCGTGGCCGGACGCACCGCGCCCGGTGCTCGCCGACGACCTGCTGCCGGAGCGCGCGATGGCGGGTGATCCCGTGGCGCGCGAGCTGCTGGTGGAGGAGATCTACAGACCGCTGGAGGCGGCGGGTTCCGCGCTGCTGGAGACGCTGAGCGTCTATCTCGAACAGGCGAGTAGCCTGGAGGGAGCGGCACGGATGCTGTTCGTGCACCCCAACACCGTGCGCTACCGGCTCCGACGTGTGACAGATGTCACCGGGTGGTCACCCTCCGATGTGCGGTCCGCATTCACGCTCCGTATCGCGCTCATCCTCGGGAGGCTCGCCGAGTACGGGCGCCAGCCCTAGGCTGATCCCGCTTTTTGTTCAGGGTCCACAATTCCCCTCCCGGTTCTTCGTCCCCGTCCCCACCGGCGGGGACCACAGTCCACAAGAGAGAGTGAGAGAGTGCTCGTACTCGTCGCTCCCGGCCAAGGCGCTCAGAAGCCTGGCCTGCTGACCCCCTGGCTCGAACTTCCCGGCGCGGCCGACCGGCTCGCCGAGTGGTCCGCCGCGATCGACTTCGACCTGGTGCACTACGGCACCGAGGCCGACGCCGACGCGATCCGTGACACGGCCGTGGCGCAGCCTCTCCTGGTCGCCGCCGGCCTGCTCTCGGCCGAGGTCCTGCTGGACCGGCGGCTGGAGGAGGCGGCCGGCGCCGACGGGCCGCTGCGGGCCGTCGGCGCCGTCGCCGGGCACAGCGTCGGAGAGCTCGTCGCCGCGGCGCTGGCGGGCGTGCTGACGCCCGAGACGGCGCTCCGGCTGGTGCGCACCCGCGGCCGGGTCATGGCCGAGGCGGCCGGCACCGGCGAGACCGGGATGTCCGCGGTGCTCGGCGGGGACCCGGAGGTGGTCCTCGCACACCTGGCCAAGCTGGACCTGGTGCCCGCGAACCAGAACGGCGCCGGGCAGATCGTCGCGGCGGGCAGCTCGGAGGCGCTCGCCGCGCTCGCGGCGGACCGCCCGGACAAGGCGCGGGTCGTGGCGCTGAAGGTCGCAGGCGCCTTCCACACGGACCATATGGCCCCGGCCTCCTCCGCGATGGAGGAGGCCGTCGAGGGTGTACGGGCCGGCGACCCGGACGTCCGCTATGTGTCCAACCTCGACGGGCGGACCGTCGAGTCGGGTCCGGAGGTGGTGCGGCGGCTGGTCCACCAGATCTCGGCGCCGGTGCGCTGGGACCTGTGCATGGAGACCTTCGAGGAGCTGGGGGTCACCACACTGATCGAGCTGTGCCCCGGCGGCACTCTCACCGGGCTCGCCAAGCGGGCCATGCCCGATGTGCGGAGGCTGGCCCTGAAGACCCCCGGCGACCTCGACCCGGCTCGCGAGCTCCTCGCCGAGCACCTGCCCTCCTGAACCGAGGAGTCCTGACCAGCATGACCGCGAAGATCAAGCCCCCGCAGGGCTCCCCGTACGCGCGCATCATCGGGGTCGGCGGCTACCGGCCGACCCGGATCGTCCCGAACGAGGAGATCCTCAAGCACATCGACTCCTCCGACGAGTGGATCCGCTCCCGCTCGGGCATCGCGACCCGGCACTGGGCGAGCCCCGAGGAGACGGTCGCGGAGATGACCCTGGAGGCGGCGGGCAAGGCCATCGCCGACGCCGGCATCTCCGCCGGCGAGATCGGCGGCGTGATCATGGCCACGGTCTCGCACTTCAAGCAGACCCCGGCCATCGCCACCGAGATCGCCCACAGGATCGGCGCCGGCCGGGCCGCCGCGTTCGACGTCAACGCGGGCTGCGCGGGCTTCGGCTACGGGCTGACGCTGGCCAAGGGCATGATCGCCGACGGCAGCGCGCGGCATGTGCTGGTAGTGGGCGCCGAGCGGCTCTCGGACCTGACCGACCTCACCGACCGCTCCACCGCCTTCCTGTTCGGGGACGGCGCCGGCGCCGTCGTCGTCGGCCCCGCCGACGAGCCGGGGATCGGGCCGAGCGTCTGGGGCTCGGAGGGCGACAAGGCGGACGTCATCTCGCAGACCATCCCGTGGGACGGCTTCCGGGTGGGCGACCTGGCCCAGCTGCCGGTCGGCGAGAACGGCGAGCTGAAGTTTCCCGCGCTGCGCCAGGAGGGCCAGACGGTCTTCCGCTGGGCCGTCTTCGAGATGGCCAAGGTCGCGCAGCAGGCCCTCGACGCCGCCGGGATAACGGCACAGGACCTGGACGTCTTCATCCCGCACCAGGCCAATATGCGCATCATCGACTCGATGGTGAAGACCCTCAAACTGCCGGAGCACGTCACGGTCGCCCGCGATGTGGAGTCCACTGGCAACACCTCCGCTGCCTCCATTCCGCTGGCGATGGAGCGCCTGCTGGCGACCGGGCAGGCGAAGAGCGGCGACACCGCCCTCATTATCGGCTTCGGGGCGGGTCTCGCTTACGCGGCCACGGTCGTTACCCTCCCCTAGTCACAAGATCCCAGCAGCCCCGTACAACGGCGTCGGGCGCTGCGGACCACCGCAACCATCGAAGGAGCGCCGCAATGGCCGCCACGCAGGAAGAGATCGTCGCCGGTCTCGCCGAGATCGTCAACGAGATCGCCGGCATCCCCGCCGAGGACGTCAAGCCCGAGAAGTCCTTCACCGACGACCTGGACGTCGACTCGCTGTCCATGGTCGAGGTGGTCGTCGCCGCCGAGGAGCGGTTCGACGTGAAGATCCCGGACGACGACGTCAAGAACCTCAAGACCGTGCGGGACGCCACGGAGTACATCCTCAAGCACCAGGGCTGAGCCCTCCTGTTGACGCGTTTGTCGCCATCCGGCCGCTCCGGGTGGCTCAAACGGGATCATCCCCGACCAGTGGAGAGAGAATTCCAGTGAACGCGACCAATCGCACTGTGGTCGTCACCGGTATCGGCGCAACCACACCGCTGGGTGGCGACAGCGCATCGACCTGGGAGGGCCTCGTCGCGGGACGCTCGGGCGTCCGCCTCCTGGAGGAGGAGTGGGCGCAGGACCTGCCCGTGCGGATGGCCGCGCGCGTCGCGGTCGAGCCGACCGAGTCCATTCCGCGGCCCCAGGCCAGGAAGCTGGACCGCTCGGCCCAGTTCGCGCTCGTCGCGGCCCGTGAGGCATGGGCCGACGCGGGCTTCACCGCGCGCGCCGGCGAGGACGCCTCGGTCAACCCGGACCGGCTCGGCGCCATCGTGGCGTCCGGCATCGGCGGGGTGACCACGCTGCTCGGCCAGTACGACACGCTGCTGGAGAAGGGCTTCCGGCGGGTCTCGCCGCACACCGTTCCGATGCTGATGCCCAACGGTCCTGCGGCCAACGTCGGCCTGGAGGTCAACGCGCGCGCCGGGGTGCACACCCCGGTCAGCGCCTGCGCCTCGGGCTCCGAGGCGGTGGGCTACGGCATCGAGATGGTGCGCACGGGCCGCGCCGACGTGGTGATCGCGGGCGGCACGGAGGCGGCACTGCACCCGCTGCCGATCGCCGCGTTCGCCAACATGATGGCGATGTCCAAGAACAACGAGGACCCGCAGGGCGCCTCGCGCCCGTTCGATGTGAGCCGGGACGGCTTCGTGATGGGCGAGGGCTCCGGCCTGATCGTACTGGAGTCCGAGGAGCACGCGCGGCGCCGCGGGGCGCGGGTGTACGCCGAGGCCGTCGGCCAGGGCATCTCCGCCGACAGCCACGACATCGTGCAGCCCGAGCCGTCCGGCAACGGCATCGCGCACGCGCTGCAGAACCTGACCTCGGACACCACACTGGTCCCGGCCGAGATCGCGCACATCAACGCGCACGCGACCTCGACCCCGCAGGGCGACCTGGCGGAGATCAGGGCGCTGCGCAAGGTCTTCGGCGACGACGTGGACCACATGGCCGTCTCGGCGACCAAGTCGATGACGGGCCACCTGCTCGGCGGCGCGGGCGGGGTGGAGACGGTGGCCACGCTGCTGGCGCTGCACCACCGCACGGCTCCGCCGACCATCAACATCGACGAGCTCGACCCGGAGGCGGACGCGGACATCGTGCGCGGCGAGGCGCGGGAGCTGCCGGCCACCGGCCGGATCGCCGCGCTGAACGACTCCTTCGGCTTCGGCGGCCACAACATGGTGCTGGCCTTCCGCACGGTCTGAGCGAGCCGCTCGGACAGCAGGCGGTGTAAGGGGCGCCCTCCCGGGAGGGCGCCCCTTACATGCGAGGGCGGTACCCGCTCCGGGACGGGACGCGCTCACACCACCTGGTGGAGCCAGCGGACGGGGGCTCCCTCGCCCGCGTAGCGGAACGGCTCCAGCTCGTCGTCCCAGGGCTTGCCCAGCAGGCGGGCGATCTCGGCCGCGAGGTCGCTCTCGCCCCGCGAGGCCCGCGCCACCGCGGCGCGCAGCCGGTCCTCGGGGATCAGGATGTCCCCGTGCAGCCCGGTCACGGCGTGGAAGATCCCCAGCTCGGGCGTCGAGCTGTAGCGCTCGCCCTCGGCCGTGGGGCACGGCTCGGCGGTGACCTCGAAGCGCAGCAGGTGCCACCCGCGCAGCGCGGACGCCAGCTTGGAGGCCGTGCCGGGGTCGCCCTGCCAGGAGAACTCGGCGCGCCAGGTGCCGGGCGAGGCCGGCTGTCTGATCCAGTCGAGGCTGACGCGGGCGCCGAGTACGCCCGCTACGGCCCACTCGACGTGGGGGCACAGCGCGCGGGGCGCCGAGTGGATGTACAGAACTCCACGTGTCGTCACCGGGACCTCCAGTGCGGTCCGAGGGTCGCCTCGCCGAGCGGCCTCGATCACCTACCGGTCATGCGCCGGTTCAGCGCCTGACATTTTTGCACCATCGGTCACTTCTTCACCAGCTCCCGAGGTTACGAATAGTAAACACCACTGCGCTCATTTCTCCCCGAAAGGGACAGGAAGTGACGCGAGGTAATATTTCCCTGCCAGCGTGCGCCCGGCGGTCGCCCGCCACAGCAAAGCTACCGTGTGTACGGCACAGAGCGTGTGACGTATCGTCGGACGCCGACCAGTCGACCAGGGGGCTCGATGAGCGAATGCCGCAGCGAATCCGGTGACCGGACCGGCTCGCGCACCCGGCCGTCGCGCCGTTTACGAAGCCGCTCCGCCCTCGCCTGCACCGCCGTCCTGGCGGCTACGGCGACCCTCGCCGCCTCCTGCGGCGGATCCTCCTCCGGCAGCTCGAACAGCGGCAGCGAGAAGCCGAAGCCCTCGCCCACCCGCATCTGGGACCGGAGCCCGGACTCGCTCGCCGCCGTGGGGGACTCCATCACCCGCGGCTTTGACGCCTGCTCGGTGCTGTCCGACTGTGTGAAGGTCTCCTGGGCCACGGGCAGCGAGCCCGAGGTCAAGAGCCTCGCGCACCGGCTGCTCCGCAGCTCCGGGGGCAAGAGCTGGAACTACGCGAAGACCGGCGCCGTCATCGACGACCTCGCCGGGCAGATGCTGAAGGCCGCGGCGGCCAAGCCCGAGATGGTCACGGTGATGAGCGGCGCCAACGACGCGTGCGCGAAGAACCCCGAGGACATGACGTCCGTCTCGGACTACCGCGCCGGCTTCAAGAGGGCGCTGCGGGTGCTGCGCGCCGAGCGGCCCACGACCCAGGTGTATGTGTCGAGCGTGCCGGACCTCAGGCGGCTGTGGGAGGTGGGGAAGGAGAACGTGCTGGCCAAGCAGGTGTGGAAGCTGGGCATCTGCCAGTCGGTCCTCAAGGACTCCGACGCCACGGACCAGGCCGCCACGGACCGGCGCACACGCGTACGGGACCGGGTCAAGGCGTACAACTCCGTGCTGAAGGACGAGTGCGCCAAGGACCGGCGGTGCCGGTACGACAACGGCGCGGTCTTCTCCTACCGCTTCACCAAGTCCGAGCTCAGCAAGTGGGACTGGTTCCACCCCAACAAGAAGGGCCAGGGCAAGCTGGCCGAGCTCGCCTACGAGCGGATCACCGAGCGCCGCTGACCCCGGCGCGGGCCCGCGGGAAGAATCTGAACTTCCCCGCTCCGACGCATTGACGTGCCTCCGACGTGCTCAATAGATTTCGCGACAGCATTTCGAACGTGTTACGAAATCTCGAACACACCGAGAGGTCACTGTCGTGCGCATCACCCACATCTCCAGTCATGTCGTCGGAACCCCCTGGCGCAACCTCACCTATATCCAGGTGCACACCGACGAAGGGCTGACCGGCGTCGGCGAGACCCGGATGCTGGGCCACACCGACGCGCTGCTCGGCTATCTGCGCGAGGCGGCGGACCACCACATCGTCGGCTCGGACCCGTTCGCCGTCGAGGACCTGGTGCGCCGGATGAAGTACGGCGACTACGGCCGGGCCGGGGAGATCGTGATGTCGGGCATCGCCTGTGTGGAGATGGCCTGTTGGGACATCAAGGGCAAGGCGCTGGGCGTTCCGGTCTGGCAGCTCCTCGGCGGCAAGGTCACCGACCGGGTGAAGGCGTACGCCAACGGGTGGTACACGACCGAGCGCACCCCCGAGGCGTACCACAAGGCCGCGCAGGCGGTGGTGGAGCGGGGCTACCGCGCCCTGAAGATCGACCCGTTCGGCACCGGCCACTTCGAGCTGGACCACGATGCGACGCGGTACGCGGTCTCCCTCATCGAGGCCGTGCGGGACGCCATCGGACCGCGCACCGAGCTGATGCTGGAGATGCACGGCCGGTTCAGCCCGTCCACCGCGGTGCGGCTGGCGAAGGAGATGGCGCCGTTCCACCCCGCGTGGCTGGAGGAGCCGGTGCCGCCGGAGAACCTCAGGGCGCTCGCCAAGGTCGCGGACAGGGTGGACATGCCGGTGGCCACCGGTGAACGGATCCACGACCGCATCGAGTTCCGCGAGCTGTTCGAGTCCCAGGCCGCCGACATCATCCAGCCCGACCTCGGCCACCTCGGCGGCATCCTGGAGACCCGCAAGCTCGCCGCGACGGCCGAGACCCACTACATGCTCGTCGCGCCGCACAACGTGGGCGGCCCGGTGCTCACCGCCGCATCGCTGCAACTCGCGGGCTGCACCCCGAACTTCAAGATCCTGGAGCACTTCAACGACTTCGCGGACGCCGGGATCCGGAAGGTCGTCAAGGGGGCACCGCAGGTGGTGGACGGGTACTTCGAGCTGCCGCAGGCGCCCGGCCTCGGCGTGGAGCTGGACACCGAGGCGGCGGCGGAATTCCCGCAGCAGCGCGCGCGGTTCGACCTGTGGGCCGAAGGCTGGGAGAAGCGGAATCCGGCCGAGGGGACGGAGAAGTGACGTCAGCGCCGCCGAAGGCCCGCGCCATCGTCGTCGACCGGCCGCAGCAGCACCGGCTCGTCAGCGGCCCGCGGCCCGAACCGGAGCCGGGCGAGGCGCGCGTGGCCGTCCATGCGGCGGGGGTGTGCGCCAGCGACCGCGAGCTGTACGACGGCACCCGCGCCGAGGGGTATGTGCGCTACCCCGTCACCCCGGGCCACGAGTGGTCCGGCACCGTCGACGCGGTCGGCGAGGGCGTCGACCCGGGGCTGGTGGGCCGGAAGACCGTCGCCGAGGGCTTCCGCGCCTGCCTGCGCTGCGCACGCTGCCGGGAGGGCGCCACCAGCCTGTGCACCAGCGGCTACGACGAGACCGGGTTCACCCAGCCCGGCGGCTTCGCGGACTGGCTGGTGCTGCCGGCCCGGCTGCTGCATCCGCTGCCGGACGGCGCCGATCTGCGGGCCGCCGCGCTGCTGGAGCCCGCAGCGGTGGTCGCCGCCGCGGTGCTGGCGGGCGCTCCGCGCCCCGGGGAGCGGGTCGCGGTGGTCGGCGCGGGCACGCTGGGGCTGCTGACCGTGCAGCTGCTCACCGCCTCGTCGCCTGCCGAGCTGCTGGTGGTCGACCCGCGGGCGCAGCGCGGAGGGCTGGCGCTGACGATGGGCGCGACCCTGGCCCGTACGCCCGAGGAGATGGCCAAGTCGGCGGACGAGGTGCGGGACTACGACCTGGTGGTGGAGACCGCCGGGGCGCCGCGCACCGCGCACGACGCCTGCCTGCTGGCGCGGCGGGGCGGCCGGGTGGTGCTCACGGGGATGTTCGAGCCGGGAGCGGTGGGCATCGACCCGGTGCATCTGTCGGTCAGTCAGCTCACCGTCCGCTCCGTCTTCGGCGCCTCGTCCGCCGCCTGGTCGTACGCGGTACGGGCGTTCTCCGCCGGGCTGCTCGACCCGGCGGGGCTGATCACACATGAGCTGCCGCTGGAGCGGTTCGGGGAGGCCGTCGGACTCGTCGGCAGCGGCGACCCGGGAGTGGGCAAGGTCCTGCTGCGCCCTTAGCACGGGGGAAGGAAGCCCGGGGGCAGCAGGGGGCAGCCCCGACCCGGCGCGTCGCGCCCATCGGCTCGTACGACATCCGAAATACCGAACAACCTCTCAGTCAGGAGTGCCGTGATATCCGCTTCCCCCGGCCCCCGCCGCCCCGCCGCGGCGGCACTGGCCGCGCTCGGCCTGGACGCACCCGCCGAGCACCCCGACGACGCCTCGCCGCACGCCTTCCCGGACGGCGGCACCTGGCGCACCGAGATCCCCTCGTGCGAGGGCCCGGAGGCCCTGGCCACCGTGCTCAAGGAGGCCGGCACGCTGGACGTCCCGATCCACCGGATCAGCCAGGGCAGCGGCGTGTGGATGCTGACCGACGCGGAGATCGCGGAGATGGTCGACGCGTGCGCCCAGCACGACATCGAGCTGTGCCTGTTCACCGGCCCGCGCGGCACCTGGGACATCGGGGCCGCCACCCGCAGCGACAGCGGCGGCGCCGGGCTGCGCGCCCGGGGCCACGACGCGGTGGCGGCCTGCGTGGAGGACGCGCTGCGCGCCGCGTCGCTCGGTGTGAAGTGCCTGCTGGTGGCCGACGAGGGGGTGCTGTGGCTGCTGCACCGGCTGCGGGCGAGCGGCGAACTGCCCGCCGAGATCACCTTCAAGGTGTCCGCGCTGATCGGCCCGGTGAACCCCGTCACCTACCGCCTGCACGAACGGCTGGGCGCCGACTCGCTGAACATTCCCTCGGATCTGACCTTCCAGCACCTGACCGAAATCCGTAGGGTCAGCCGGGCGCCGATGGACTTCTACCTGGAAGCCCCCGACGACCTCGGAGGCTATGTACGGATGTACGACGCGGCCGAGCTGATCCGGCGGGGCGCGCCGATCTATCTGAAGTTCGGTCTCAGCAAGGCGCCGGGCATCTACCCCTACGGTGCCCAGCTGCGCGACGTGGCCCTGGACTCGGCCCGCGAACGCGTACGCCGGGGCCGTCTCGCCCTCGATCTGCTCGCCCGGCTCGGCGCCGACGGCGGCATGTCCCCGCTGGGCTCCCGCCTCCCGGGCGAGCTCACGCGCTTCCCCCTCCCCGAGAGGAGCTGACCCATGCGTATTCGGCGCATACGGCACACCGCCGCACTGTCCGCCGCCGCGCTGCTCGTCGCCTCGCTCGCCGCCTGCGGCCAGGAGGCCAAGGGCGGCAGCCGCTACAAGCCCGACAAGGGCAAGGGCGGCACGATCGGACTGGCCATGCCCACCAAGTCCTCCGAACGGTGGATCGCCGATGGCGAGAACATGGCGAAGCAGTTCGAGAAGGCGGGCTACAAGACCGACCTCCAGTACGGCGACGACAAGGTGGAGAACCAGGTCGCCCAGCTGGAGAACATGGTCGCCAAGGGCCACCGGCTGCTCGTCATCGCCGCCATCGACGGCTCCGCGCTGACCAATGTGCTGCGCCGCGCCAAGGACGCCAACATCCCGGTGATCTCCTACGACCGCCTCATCCTCGGCACCGAGAACGTCGACTACTACGCCTCCTTCGACAACGAGCGGGTCGGCGAGCTCCAGGGCCAGTACCTGGTCGACAAGCTGAAGCTGGACGAGAAGAAGAACGACAAGTTCAACATCGAGCTCTTCGCGGGCTCACCGGACGACAACAACACCCGGTACTTCTGGAACGGCGCCATGAAGGTGCTGCGCCCGTACCTGAAGAAGGGCCAGCTGGTCGTCCGCTCCAAGCAGACCAGGATGAACCAGGCCACCACGCTGCGCTGGGACGGCGGCACCGCGCAGAAGCGGATGGACGACCTGATCAGCAAGAGCTACGGCTCCGAGCGGGTCGACGCGGTGCTCTCGCCGTACGACGGGATCTCCATCGGCATCCTCTCGGCCCTCAAGAGCGCGGGCTACGGCACCAAGTCCAAGCCGTATCCCCTCGTCACCGGTCAGGACGCCGAGCTGGCCTCCATCAAGTCCATCATCGCGGGCAAGCAGACACAGACGGTCTACAAGGACTTCCGCAAGCTCGCCAAGCAGACCGTCCAGATGGGCGACGCCGCGCTCAACGACAAGAAGGTCGAGGTCAACGACACCAAGTCGTACGACAACGGCAAGAAGGTCGTGCCCGCCTACCTCCTCAAGCCGGTCAGCATCGACAAGTCCAACACCCAGCGGCTCATCGACGACGGCACCTACAAGGCGGGGCAGCTCAAGTGACGGCGCCCATCCTGGAGATGCGCGCCATCACCAAGACCTTCCCCGGGGTCACCGCGCTCTCCGACGTCAACTTCACCGTCGCGCCCGGGGAGATCCACGCGATCTGCGGCGAGAACGGCGCGGGCAAGTCCACGCTGATGAAGGTGCTCAGCGGGGTCCATCCGCACGGCAGCTACGAGGGCGAGATCCTCTTCGGGGGCGAGCCCGTGGCGTTCAAGGACATCCGCGCCAGCGAGCGGCGCGGCATCGTCATCATCCACCAGGAGCTGGCGCTCATCCCCCATCTCTCGATCGCCGAGAACATCTTCCTCGGCAACGAGGTCGCCACCAACGGGGTGATCAGCTGGAACGAGACGCTGCGCCGGGCCACCGGGCTGCTGCGGCGGGTGGGGCTGCCGGACAAGCCGCAGACCCGGATCTCGGACATCGGGGTGGGGCGGCAGCAGCTGGTGGAGATCGCCAAGGCGCTCTCCAAGGAGGTGCGGCTGCTCATCCTCGACGAGCCGACGGCCGCGCTCAACGACGAGGACAGCGGCAAGCTGCTGGACCTCATCCTGGAGCTGCGGGAGCAGGGCATCGCCTGCATCATGATCTCGCACAAGCTGAACGAGATCCGCCGGGTGGCCGACTCCGTCACCATCCTGCGCGACGGCCGCACCATCGAGACCCTCGCCGTGCGGGAGAGCTCGGGAGAGACGGCCGACGTCTCCGAGGACCGGATCATCCGCGGGATGGTCGGCCGGGATCTCGACAACCGCTTCCCCGAGCGGACCCGCTACACGGGCGAGGACGCGGGCCGCACGGCGCTGTCCGTCGCCAACTGGACGGTCCGGCACCCGATCGACCAGCAGCGCAAGGTCGTGGACAACGTTTCCCTCACGGTGCGGCGCGGGGAGATCGTCGGCATCGCGGGCCTGATGGGCGCGGGCCGCACGGAGCTGGCCATGAGCGTCTTCGGCCGCTCGTACGGGCGGTACGAGAGCGGCACCGTCCAGGTCGACGAGACCGAGGTGCGCACCAGGACCGTCCCGGAGGCCGTCAAGCACGGCATCGCGTATGTCACCGAGGACCGCAAGACGTACGGCCTCAACCTCATCGACAACATCAACCGCAACATCTCGCTGGCCTCGCTGCCGGGGCTCGCCCCGCGCGGGGTGGTGCACGAGCACGAGGAGCGGCGGGTCGCGGAGCGCTACCGCGAGTCGATGAACATCAAGGCGCCCACGGTCTTCGAGGTGGTGCAGCGGCTCTCCGGCGGCAACCAGCAGAAGGTCGTGCTCAGCAAGTGGATCCACGCCGACCCGGACGTGCTGATCCTGGACGAGCCCACCCGCGGGATCGACATCGGCGCCAAGTACGAGATCTACGCCGTCATCGACCAGCTGGCCGCGCGGGGCAAGGCGGTGCTGTTCATCTCCTCGGAGCTGCCCGAGCTGCTGGGGATGTGCGACCGGATCTACACCATGGCGGCGGGCCGGATGACCGGCGAGGTGCCCCGCGAGGAAGCCACCCAGGAAGTGCTCATGCGCCATATGACCAAGGACAGAAGCTGAGGCCCCCATGACCACCACGTCCACGCCACCCACCGACACTCCCCCGGGCCGCGACGGCGGGGGCCAGTCCCGGTCCCCCGGAGCCGTGCTGCTGCGGAGCCTGCGCACCAACATGCGGCAGTACGGCATGCTGGTCGCGCTGGCGTTCATCATCGTGCTGTTCCAGATATGGACGGACGGCACGCTGCTGCTGCCGAACAACGTCTCCAATCTGATCCAGCAGAACAGCTATATCCTCATCCTGGCCATGGGGATGATGCTGGTCATCGTCGCGGGCCATATCGACCTGTCCGTCGGCTCGCTGGTGGCCTTCGTCGGCGCCATGTCCGGCGTCATGATCATCAAACATGACTTCCCCTGGGTGCTGGCGCTGATCATCTCCCTGCTGATCGGCGCGGCGGCCGGGGCCTGGCAGGGCTTCTGGATCGCGTATGTGGGCATCCCGGCGTTCATCGTGACGCTGGCCGGGATGCTGCTCTTCCGGGGCGCCACCCAGATCGTGCTGGAGGGCCAGTCGATCGCCCCCTACCCCGAGGGCTTCCAGAACATCGCTCAGGGCTTCATCCCGGAGATGGGCCCGTACACGCAGTACCACAACCCCACGCTGGTGCTGGGCGTGCTCGTGACCGCCTTCCTGCTCTTCCAGGAGTGGCGCGACCGCCGCCGTCAGGTGCAGTACGAGCTGGACGTGCTGCCGTTCAACATCTGGGTGCTCAAGTGCGTGGCCATCGTGGCGGCCGTGGTGGCGTTCACGCTGACGCTCGCCAGCTTCCGGGGCGTGCCGGTGGTGCTCCTGATCATGTGCGGGCTGCTGATCGGCCTGGGCTATGTGATGCGGAACGCGGTCATCGGGCGGCACATCTACGCGCTGGGCGGCAACAAGGCGGCGGCCAAGCTGTCCGGCGTCAAGGACCAGCGGGTGACGTTCCTGGTCTTCGTCAACATGGGCGTGCTCGCCGCGCTGGCGGGCGTGGTCTACGCGGCGCGGCTGAACGCGGCCACGCCGAACGCGGGGAACGTGTTCGAACTGGAGGCCATCGCGGCGTGCTTCATCGGCGGCGCCTCCATGAGCGGCGGTGTCGGCACCGTACTGGGCGCCGTGATCGGCGGCCTGGTGCTGGGCGTGCTCAACAACGGCATGTCCCTGGTCGGCATCGGTACGGACTACCAGCAGGTGATCAAGGGCCTGGTGCTGCTGGCCGCGGTCGCCTTCGACGTCTGGAACAAGCGGAGGGTGGGCTCCTGAGATGGACACCGACACGAGCAGAAGGACGGTCCTGGCCGCGGCGGGCGGCCTCGCGGCGGCAGGCGCGCTGAGCGGCACCGCGCGGGCCCAGAGCGGCGGACACGGGACGGGAGGGGCCATGCGGCGGCCGGTCAAGGAGCACTTCGGCACCCTGGAGGACGGCACCGCCGTGGAGCGGTGGACCCTGGCCCACGGCGGCACCCGGCTGGGGGTGCTCAGCTTCGGCGGCGCGGTGCAGACCCTGGAGGTGCCCGACCGGCGCGGCAGACGGGCCAACATCTCGCTCAGCTTCGACACCCTGGACGCCTACGTCGCGCACGGCGACCACTTCGGCGCCCTCATCGGCCGCTACGGCAACCGCATCGCAGACGGCCGCTTCACCCTCGACGGGACGACGCACCAGCTGCCGCAGAACGACGGCGAGCACAGCCTGCACGGCGGTCCGAACGGATTCGACCGCCGGGTGTGGGACATCGAGCCGTTCGAGAAGCGCTCCGGGGTCGGCCTCACCCTCCGCTACACCAGCGCGGACGGCGAGGCGGGCTACCCCGGCGAGCTGGCGGTCCGCGTGGACTACACGCTGACCCCGCGCGGGCACTTCCGTATCGACTACGAGGCGACGACCACGAAGCCCACCGTCGTCAACCTCACCAACCACACCTACTTCAACCTGGCGGGCGAGGGCAGCGGCGACGTGTACGACCACGAACTGCGGCTGGCCGCCGGGCGCTACACGCCCGTCGACGAGACCCTGATCCCCACCGGCGAGCTCGCCCGGGTCGCGGGCTCGCCGTTCGACTTCCGCCGCGCCAAGCCGCTGGGGAAGGACCTGCGCGAGGCCCACCAGCAGATCCTGTACGGGCGGGGCATCGACCACAACTACGTGCTGGACAAGGGCGCGACACGGTCCCCGCAGCCGTTCGTCACCGTCCGCGAGCCCTCCTCCGGGCGGGTGATGCGGATCGCGACGACGGAGCCGGGCGTGCAGCTGTACTCCGGCAACTTCCTGGACGGCACCGGGGTCGGGCCCTCCGGGCGCACCTACCGCCAGGGCGACGGCTTCTGCCTGGAGACCCAGCACTTCCCGGACAGCCCGAACCAGCCGGACTTCCCGTCAACGGTGCTGCGCCCGGGGGAGACGTACCGGACGACCACGGTGCACGCGTTCAGCACCCGCTGACGCGACGCGCCGCCGCACCCCCGGACGGCGGCGGGGCCGCCCCCTGACAGCGGCCCCGCCGCCCCTCACCAGGAGCCGCGGAGCGCCGTGAGGGCCACCGTGGTGTAGGGCATCGTGAAGCCGCCGCCCAGACCGTCGATGGCGGACCCGACGGCCTCCAGCACCCGCGCCGTGCTGTCCTCGGGGAGCCGGGTGAGGGAGCCGTGGGTGCGCATCTGGTCGAGCCAGGCGTCCCGGGTGTAGTCCCGCTCCCACGCGAAGCGCCACTCCTCCGGCTCGCGGAAGCCGCCCGCTTCCCGTATCCCGTCGGCGGCCCGGGTGAGGAGCACGTCGTAGGACTCCGTGGCCTTTCGCCCCAGGGGGGCGGCGAAGGGCGAGTCGGGCGCCACCTGCCGGTAGGCGGCGGCGAGGGCGTCCGCCACCTCGGCCGGGGGCTGGAACACATGCCAGAAGGCCGCCAGCGGGCCGCCGGGCCGCAGCACCCGCGCCGCCTGGGCGGCGCCCGCCACCGGGTCCACCCAGTGCCACGCCTGACCGCTGACGACGGCGTCGAACTCCCGCCCGTCCGGGTCCCAGTCCTCGAAGGCCGCCACCTCGACCGCCACCCCGGCGCGCCGCGCGAAGGCGGCCAGCCGTGCGTCGGGGTCGACGCCGAGCACGGTGCGGCCCGCCGCCCGGAACTGCCGGGCCGCGATGCCGGTGCCGCAGCCGACGTCGAGCAGATCGGGGGCGGGGCCGGGGCCGGGCGCCGCCCGCACGATCCGGTCCACGAGGG
>NZ_JAAKZZ010000619.1 GCF_011045075.1 Streptomyces boncukensis | reverse complement strand
GGGGCCTCCGCGTGGGTCTGGTTGCCGGTCGCGTCGTAGGCGTAGCGCTCCGTCCAGCCGTGTGCCCGGACGCCCGTGATCCGGCCCATCGGGTCCAGGGCGTAGGTGCGGGTGCCTGTGGTGAGGTCGCGGATCTCGGTGACGTAGCCGTCCGGGCGGTAGTTGTACGTGCGGTGCTGGAGGAGGTCCCGGGAGGGGGCCGTCAGGGTCTGGCGGGTCAGGCGGTCCGCCGGGTCCCAGGACTGGGTGAGGGTGGTCCCGCCCCAGGTGCGGGCCGTCTCGCGGCCCGCCGCGTCGTACGTGAACGCGAGCGTGTGCGACGCCGTCGTGAGGGTGGCGGGGCGGCCTGCGGGGGTGTACGTCCAGGTGGATAGCCTGCCTGACGGGGTTTCGCGGTGTGTGCGGTGGCCCCGGGTGTCGTACGTGTAGCTCGTGGTGCGGTTGTTCACCGTTTCCGACAGGACACGGCCCAGCGCGTCGCGGCGCCATGTGAGCGACGCGGCCGCGTTCTCCGCCGTGAGCAGCGCGCCCGCCGCGTCGTACGCGTACTCCGTCAGCTCCCCCGTCGACTCGTCGCGCCGCGTCAGCGTGCGGCCCATCGCGTCGCGGGTGTAGCACAGGGTCTGGCCTGCCGCGTTCGTCCGGGCCGTCAGCTCGCCCGCCGCGTCCAGCCCGTACGTGCGGCTCGCGCCGTTGAAGTCCGTCTCCGCCACCAGGCGGCCCGCCGCGTCGTACGCGTAGCGCCAGGTCCGCTCCTGGGGGTTGGTGACGGCCACCAGGCGCAGTTCGGTGTCGTACGCGAAGGTGTAGCGCGCGCCGTCCGGGTCGGTGCGGGTGAGCGGCTGGTCGAAGTGCGTGTACGTGTACGCCGTCACGTGCCCGGACGCGTCGGTGTGGGTGAGCAGGTTGCCCTCGCCGTCCCACTCCCACTGCTCGCGGCCGCCGTCCGGGTGGGTGCGCCAGGCCGGCTTGCCCTCGATCGTCCAGCCCTGGCGGGTGGTGTGGCCCAGGGGGTCGGTGAGGGACGTGATGCGGCCGTGCGGGCCCCGGGTGACCCGGGTCTCGTGGCCCTCGGGGTCCGTGACGGCCACCGGGAGGCCCGCCGCGTTCGGGGTCACCCGGGTCGTGTGGCCTTCGGGGTCCGTGAGCGAGACGAGGTGGGCGCTCTCGTTGTACGCGTACGTGGTGCGCGCCCCCGTCGGGTCCGTCGTGGACGTGCGCGCGCCCCGGGCGTCGTACGTGTGGCGCCAGGTCGCGCCGTCCGGCTCGCGGATGGCCACCGGGAGGCCGAGCGCGTTGTACTCCGCCTCCACCGCTGTGCCGTCGGGCCGCTCCACCCGGGTCAGGTTGCCGTCCGCGTCGTAGGCGTAGCGCGTCGTGCGGCCCAGCGGATCCGTGACCGAGAGGGGGAGGCGGCCCGCCGCGTCCCACTCCGTGCGGGTGGTGCCGCCCAGCGGATCGGTCTCCGCGACGACCTTGTACGCCTCGTCGTAGACGTACGTCGTCGTACGGCCCTGCGAGTCGGTGTAGCGGGTCGTGCGGTGCGCCGGGTCGTAGTGGAGGCGGCCGGAGAGCGTGCCGTCCGGGCCGATCGTGCGCAGCACCCGGCCCCGGTGGTCGTAGACGTACGCGAAGGACGTGCCGTTGCGGTCCGTCCAGGACGTGATCCGGTGCTGGTCGTCGTAGCGGTAGCGGAGCGGCTCGCCGGTCGAGTTGGCGACCTCCGTGAGGTTCCCGGACCCGTCGTAGGCGAAGGAGAGGAGCGGGGTGGCGGCGCCGTCGTGGAGGAGGCTCAGGGACGTGACGCGGGACAGGGCCGGGTCCGTCTCCACCGCCACGCGGTAGCCGCCCGAGTGGGCCACCTCGCACGGGGCGCCCTCGTCGTCGTAGTGGAACGTGACGCGGTCGCCCTCGCCCGTGCGGTCCGTGATCGCCTGGAGAGCCAGCTCCGGACCGCCCAGCGGGAGCGGCGCGAAGTGGAGGGTGCGGCCCTGCTCCGGGACGGTGACGGTCATCGTGCCGTCCGGCTTGCCGTCCCAGCGCAGCGGCCAGCGGGGGCCCGACACCGGGAGGGCCGGGGTGTCCGGCTCCGGCACGGGGTAGGTGAGGAGCATGCCGTCGTCCGTGACGTAGACGACGCCCTCCGCGTCCAGCTCCAGCCGCTGGTCCAGGGTGGCCGCCCAACTGCGGCCGAACCAGCCGCCGCAGGGGTGGCCCGAGACGTGGTTGCGGGTGAGGCGGAGGGGAAGGGCCGCCGGCAGGTCCACGTCCGTGGCGGACATGACCATCTCGCCCGTCGCCACGTCGATCGGCTCGCCGGTCTTCGAGCGGTCGCCGTCCGGCTTGTCGTGCTTGCCCGGCTCGCCGTCCGCGCGGCCGCGCGCGCTGCCGTCCCGGCCCAGGTCGAGCTCGCGGGCGCGGAGCCGGGCCGCCGCGCCGCGCGCCGCCTTGCCGCCCGCGCGCAGCGCCGTCCCCCCGCCGCCCGTGGCGAGGGCGAGCAGCAGTCCGGGGGTGAGCTGGCCCGCCGCGCGGTTCGGGTTGCGCTGCCACTCGTCCCAGTTGGCGACCGCCTTGGCGAAGTCCTTGGGGTTGTCCACCGCGTACGCCAGGCCGTCCGCCATCGCCGCCAGGCGGAGCCGCGCCCCGTCGGGGCCGTCCTCCACCCACCGCTTGGCCTCCTTGAGGATCTCGGCCGTGGAGTCCTTCGCACCGCCGAAGAAGTCCTTGGCCTCCTGGAGCTTGCCCGAGATCCCCGACGCGCCCGGCGGCTTGTCGGGCGCGTGCCCGGCGGCCGTCTCCAGCGTGCGGCGGGAGGAGTCGACCACGCCCTGGAGCTCCGACTCCAGCTTGTCCAGACGGCGGTAGCAGCTCTCCAGCGCCGCGACGCCGGGGTCGGTCTGCGGCGGGCGGTCGGGGAGCGTCTCGTCCTCGCGCTCGACGGCCGCGTTGTAGTCGCCGACCGCCTTCCAGTAGCGCTTGGAGGCGGCACGCGCCTCGTCCGCGTCCTCGATGACCGGCTTGACGCGCCGCTGTACGGAGCGGAGCTTGTCCGCGTACGCGTCCAGCGCGTCCGCCGCCGAGGTGAAGTACTTGCGCGCGGCGGCCAGCTCCTTGGGCAGCTTGTCGGTCGCCCCGTCGAACTCCTCCGAGGCCGCGCCCGTCCACCGCTTCGTGGCCAGCACCCGCAGCTTGGCCTGGCCGTCCTTGAACGCGCCCGCGTACGCCCGCAGCTTGGCCACCAGCGCGTCCACCTGGGACGGGTCGCCGAAGATGACGTCGCTGGGCTTCGCGTGCGGGGGTATCCGCTCGCCGGTGCTGCCGGGGCCCGTGCCCGCCGTGGCGTCCCGGGACGTCATTTCAGGGGCCCCCGGGGGTCGGGTAGTCGTCCGCGCCGGGGAAGAGCTTCTGGGTGTCCTTCCGCGCGCCGCCGTCGCCACCGCCCCCGCCGTCCCCGTCCTGGAGGGGCGGCGCCGGGTCGAAGTCGATCCGGTAGCCGTTCTTCCACGCCGCCAGGGCGTTCTCGCCCCACGGCAGCTTGGCCATGTTCTCCTCGGTCGGCGCGAAGTCCTTCACGCGCAGCAGGTCGGCGAGCATATAGGCGGCGATGACGTGCTTGAGCGTCGCCACCACCGCGTCCGCGTGCTCCGCCACCCGCCCCATGCCGAAGCCCCACGACGACAGCAGCTCCCGGGTGGGCTTGACCAGCTCGATGGTGGCCGCGTTGTGGATGCCCGAGGCCATCGGCTTCCAGTCGTCCTTGAGCTTGTGCGCGGCGACGACGGACTCCTCCAGCGGGCTCATGATCCTGCGCAGCGAGGATATTTCGAGCGCGTACCCCGCTCCTGGCGCGGTCCCGTCGC
>NZ_JAAKZZ010000618.1 GCF_011045075.1 Streptomyces boncukensis | reverse complement strand
CCGCCACCCCTTCCGCCCCGGATCCCGACGACGAAGCCAGAGGGGACGACCCCCGCTGAACGCACCGTGGCCCGCTGAGCTGGCGGACGGCGCCACCGCCCTCCGCCCCATAAGGCTGCGCGACCAGCGCGCCTGGCGCGAGGTCAACCAGCGCAACCGCGACTGGCTGCGCCCCTGGGAGGCGACGATCCCGCCGCCGCCTCCCGGCCACCTGCCGCCACGCCGTCCGACGTACCGCCAGATGGTGCGCCATCTGCGCGGCGAGGCGCAGGCGGGACGGATGCTGCCGTTCGTCGTGGAGTACGAGCGGCGGCTGGCCGGACAGCTGACGGTCGCCGGGATCACCTGGGGTTCGATGTGCTCGGGCCACATCGGCTACTGGATCGACCGGGCGGTCGCGGGCCGGGGTGTCATGCCCACGGCCGTGGCGCTCGCCGTCGACCACTGCTTCCGCACGGTGGGGCTGCACCGTATCGAGATCTGTATCCGGCCGGAGAACGGGCCGAGCCGACGGGTGGTGGAGAAGCTGGGTTTCCGGGAGGAGGGCACCAGACCCCGCTATCTCCATATCGACGGTGCGTGGCGGGACCATCTGGTGTTCGCGCTGACGGCTGAGGAAGTGCCGGAAGGGCTGCTGACCCGGTGGCACAGGGCGCGGCCGGGAGCCCCGCAGAAATGAGAAGTCTGTTCGATAAGTGTGTTCGATAACGCTTACGGGACAGTCGCAGTCCGACCATTATTCGGCCACATTTGGCGCTCTGTAGCGCAACAATCACAAAAAAAGTTCGAGAGATCAGCCAGATCGTGCGACACGCCGCCCTATTTGGCAGATGGGCTCGCGCAATCCCCTCTACCGTGTGAGGGTGAGCAGCAGTGGCCTCATCTACGCAGTCATCGTCGGGGCCTGGGCCGCCTATCTGGTGCCGATGTGGCTCCGCCGGCAGGACGAGCTCAACGAGGCCCGTCCGACGGAACGCTTCAGCACCGCTATCCGGCTGCTGTCCGGCAAGGCCGCGATGGAACGCCGCTACGCGCGGGACGCGGAGCGACGGGAAGCGCGCGAGGCGCGGGAGACCGGCGCCTCCCTGGCGGCCGCCACCGGGCCGGAGAGCGACCGGGACGCCCAGGGCTCCCCGGACGACGGCTACGCCGATGACGCGTACGGGACCGACCCGGACGACGCCGCGGAGGACGCGGTCGACGTACGGGCCTTCGCCGACCCCAAGACCATGGTCAGCGGGCAGGCACCGGAGGCGCCCACCGAGGTGCACGCACGGCGCGGCACGGCGGGCGGCCCGCCCGTGGCGGGCATGGCGGACATGGCGGGCAGCGGCACCCGCGAGCGGGGCCAGGAAGGCCGCCAGGGGAGCAGCAGCGCGGCGAAGAGCGCCAAGCGCGCCAAGCTGCTGGCCCGGCGGCGGCGCACCACGATGGTGCTCTTCCTCGCCTTCACCCTCGGCACCGTCGTCGCGGCGGTCGGCGGACTGGCCTTCCTGTGGGCGCCCGCGGTTCCGGGCGTCCTGCTGAGCGTGTACATCGTCCATCTGCGGGCGCAGGAGCGCCGCCGGTTCACCTTCACGATGGACCAGCGCCGCGCCGAGGCGGCGGCCCGCCGCCTCCACGAGCGCCGGGCGGCGGCCCGCGCCGCCGAGGCGGCCGCGGGGACGGCCCGCCCGCAGGGCCCCGCCGCCCCGGGCCCGGCGGTACACGGCCGCGAGCGCGCCCGCGCCCGCGCGGAGCGCCCCGCGCCCAGGACGCCCGGCGGGCCGCCGCCATCCGCTGCCTCGCATCCGTACGGAACGCCCGGGGCGCCGGGCCCCTCCGGTGCGTCCGCCCCGTCCCGGGCGCAGACCAGGGGCCCGGCGGGAGCCCGCCGGAGCCCGGCCGCGAGCCCGGCTGCGGGCTCGGCCGGGAACTCGGCCGCGAACTCCGCCGGGAGCCGTCCGGCCCGGGGCCCGGCGGAGGACCGGGCGGCGGGCCGGAGCCACGAGGAGCAGGAGGAGGCCGCAGCGGACCGGCGCGCGCTCGTCGAGCAGACCGACCACGCCGAGTGGGTCGACCAGCAGCGCGCCCGCGACCGCGACACCCCCGAGGGCGAGGGCTGGGACCCGGTCCCGGTGCCGCTCCCGACGTACGTGAGCGCACCGGTCGCCCCGCGCACCGCGCGCGACGTCGACCTGGAGGCCCCGGACGCCTGGAGCTCCGCGCGCTCCAGCGCCGCGCCCTCCCCGTCGGCGGCGTCCGAGCCTGAGCCCGCCGCGGGCGAGCCCGCCGCGGACGGCTCCCCCCGTTCGCGGCGGGCTCGCGACCGGGCGCGCACCCCGCTGTTCGACCAGTACGAGGACGAGGACCGTCCCCGCGCCGCCAACGAGTGAGCCCGCGGCCGACCGTGCCACCAGGCCCGCCCCGCTCCCCGCTGTGACCAGCACGAGAACGGATTTCCTCACAGGGCGAGGGGGATGCTAATGTTTCACACGTCGCAAGGGCCTGTGGCGCAGTCCGGTAGCGCATCTCGTTCGCAACGAGAGGGTCAGGGGTTCAAATCCCCTCAGGTCCACAGCAGGGCCGTTCTTGAGTCAGCTCAGGGGCGGTTGATGAGATCCCGTCGATCTTCATGATCGGGCGGGATCTTTGTCGTTTCTGGGGTCTGTTCGACCGTGTTCGGGGTGGGAGATGAGGTCCGTCGAGGGTCTGGTCGGCTCGGCCGGGGCGGTGCAGGGTGCTGTGCGCATCGCAAGGTGCCCCGGGGGCCCGGGGCTGGTAGTGGCGGTCTGCGGTTGTGCAGTAGACCCGGGCGATCGGCAAGCTGCAGGCGTTCCTTGAGATCGCTTCCATCACTTACATTCCGGATGCTCCGCACACCCTTGGCTGGTAGTGCTTCGTTACGTTGAGCGATCTCGCTTGGTGGTGGGTACCTCTCGGCTATGAGGCTTGGGGAGGTGGAACGGCTCCGGGGTGAGTTGTCGGAGTTCGTTGCCGATGTGTTCGGGTCGTTGCCGCGGCGGGATCAGCGGCGGTGGGGCGGGTGCTATCTGCGGGGCCTGATGCTGGACGGCCGGCGGCGGATCGCCGAGCGATTGTGCGAGGCTGTCGCGCCTGAGGTGTGGGTGGTCGACGCTGTGTCGTTCCCCAAGTGCGGCACCGCTTCGGTGGGGGTGGCCCGGCAGTACTGCGGAGCGTTGGGCAAGCGGGCGAACTGCCAGGTCGCGGTCGGCGTGCACGCCGCCACCGACAGAGCATCGTGCCCGCTGGAGTGGGAGTTGTTCCTGCCCGGGCAATGGGCCAGTGATGACCGGCGGCGCCAACGGGCCGGGGTTCCCGATGAGGTCGGGCAACGTCTCCAAGACCGGTTCGGCCCTGGGGCTGCTGGACCGGCTGGCCGCGCAGGGCCTTGCCGTGCCGGTGATCGTGGCCGACGCCGGTTACGGCCGCAGCGTCTCCTTCCGGCTCGCGCTGGAGGAACGCGGCTGGTCCTCTGTCATGGCGGTGGATCCCAAGGAGGTCGCTCGCCCGGCCGTGGCCGAGCCGTGTCAGCCGGCCTGCGGTGGTCCGGGACCGCCCACGCTGCCCCGCTACCGCGAGCCGGCCCAGTCCCTGACCTCGTTTAATCACCTTGGACACAGCCTTCGAACAGGCCACCTGGCGGCAGGGCAGCAAGGGACGGATGACCTCCCGTTTCGCCGTGATCGAGGTCCGGCCGTCGGGCAAGGAAGCCTGCCGCACCGCACAGGAACAAGCCGGGGGGGTGCCTCTATGTCCTTCGTCAAGCGAGGCGGGGGGTTCTGGGTTCGTAGAAGGTGCCGTCGCGGAGCATCGCGAAGATGACGCTGATGCGGTGGCGGGCGAGGCGGAGGAGGGCTTGG
>NZ_JAAKZZ010000617.1 GCF_011045075.1 Streptomyces boncukensis | reverse complement strand
GACAGGGGCGGGGGTCCGGAGGGTCACGCGCGCACGACGGACAGGACCTCGTCCCGGATCCGGGCGACCGTCCCGGCGTCGCGGGCCTCGACGTTCAGGCGGAGGAGCGGCTCGGTGTTGGAGGCGCGCAGGTTGAACCACCAGTCGGGGCCGGTGACGGTGAGGCCGTCCAGCCGGTCCAGCTCCGTGTCGTCCCGGTCCGCGTACGCCGCCTCGACGGCGGCCGCGCGGCCCGCCTGGTCGTCGACCGTGCTGTTGATCTCGCCGGACGAGGCGTAGCGGTCGTAGCGGGCGACCAGCGCGGAGAGCGTGCCGTCCTGCTCGCCGAGCGCGGCCAGCACGTGGAGGGCGGCGAGCATGCCCGTGTCGGCGTTCCAGAAGTCGCGGAAGTAGTAGTGCGCCGAGTGCTCGCCGCCGAAGATCGCGCCGGTCCTGGCCATCTCCTCCTTGATGAAGGAGTGCCCCACGCGGGTGCGGACGGGAGTCCCGCCGTTCTCCCTGACGACTTCCGGCACCGACCAGGAGGTGATCAGGTTGTGGATCACCGTGGCTCCGGGTGACCCGGCCAGTTCGCGCGCCGCCACCAGGGCGGTGATGGCGGACGGCGCGACGGGGTCGCCCTTCTCGTCCACCACGAAGCAGCGGTCGGCGTCCCCGTCGAAGGCCAGGCCGAGGTCGGCGCCCGTCTCGCGGACGCGGTGCTGGAGGTCGACGATGTTCTTCGGGTCGAGCGGATTGGCCTCGTGGTTGGGGAACGTGCCGTCCAGTTCGAAGTAGAGGGCGTCCAGTTCGAGGGGCAGGCCCTCGAAGACGGTCGGAACGGTGTGCCCGCCCATGCCGTTGCCCGCGTCGACGACGACCTTCAGCGGGCGGATGGCGGTGAGGTCCACCAGGGAGCGCAGATAGTCGGCGTAGTCGGCCAGCATGTCCCGCTGCGCGAGGGTGCCTCGTTGCCGGTCGGCGCGGGGCGCGCCGCCCTCGGCCGACCACTGCTCGACCAGTGCGCGGATCTCGCTCAGCCCGGTGTCCTGGCCGACGGGCGCCGCTCCGGCCCGGCACATCTTGATGCCGTTGTAGCGCGCGGGGTTGTGGCTCGCGGTGAACATGGCACCCGGCAGGTCCAGTCGGCCGCTCGCGAAGTAGAGCTGGTCCGTCGAGCACAGCCCGATCTCCGTCACGTCGGCGCCCTGTCCGGCCGCCCCCTGCCCGAAGGCCCGCGCCAGCCCAGGCGAAGAGGGGCGCATGTCGTGGCCGACGACGACGGCGCTGGCGCCCGTCACCTGGACGAAGGCCGCACCGAACAGCTCGGCGAGCGCCTCGTCCCACTGGTCCGGCACCACGCCGCGCACGTCGTACGCCTTCACGAGCTCCGACAGATCAGCCACGGTCAGCCCTCTCCTGGGTGTCCACAATGGATGGGATGGTCAACGGGGCACCAAATCTACCCGGGTGGGCTGTGAGATTTCCGAGCGCGGGGGAACGTGGGGGAAACAGTCCGGGCGGCGGGAAGCGCCCCGGAGGGGCCGGTCAGGACTCCGGGGAGCGCAGCACCCGCAGATGGCCGCGCCTGGCCACCTCCATGGGGTCCGTGTCGCGCCCCGCCGGGCCGCCGGGGGAGTCCGGCGATGCCGCCCCCGCGGAAGGCTCCTGACGGGGCGTACGGGCCGCCTCACGCACGGCGTTGGCGAGTGCTTCGAGGTCGTCGCCGCTGGGGCGCGACGAGGCCGCGTCGATGGCGAGCCGGACGACCTCCCAGCCGCGCGGCGCGGTCAGCCGCTCGGAGTGTTCGGCGCACAGGTCGTAGCAGTGCGGCTCGGCGTAGGTGGCGAGCGGGCCGAGGACGGCCGTCGAGTCCGCGTAGACGTACGTCAGCGTCGCGACGGCGGGACGACCGCAGGCGGTGCGCGAACAGCGGCGTACAGGGCTCACGACGATGGACCGTACCGCACTCTTGAGCGGGCTGCGACGACTCACCCTGGCGTCACCCAGCCGTGTCGTCCCGGTTCGCCCGGAACGCCTGATCTGCTGAAAGGCGTGGCGGAAGCCCGGGGGCCGCCCCCCGGCCTGCGGCGTCCCCCGCACGTGGCCCGGGGAGGGCTACGCTCAGGTGTGATGAGCAGCCCCGTACCGCCGCACCAGTCGGAGACGCACAAATCCGACCAGCGGCCCCGTAACAGAGACCGGCACGGCCGTGGTATGCGCGGCCCCGTGGCACCGCCCCAGGTGCCGCTCGCGGTCAGCAGGGGCGAGGCGTTCGACGATCTGGTCCGCGACTCCGTGAACCGTCTGGAGCGGCGCTGGCCGCAGCTCACAAGCGTGGAGTTCGCCGTGCAGGAGGTGCCCCGCGCGGACAACGGCGAGCTGCCCGAGAGTGACGACGGGGTTCCGCTCGGTACGGTCGCGGAGGGGGACGGCAGCCGGCCGGACCGGGTCGTCGTCTACCGGCGGCCGGTCGAGATCCGGACCAGGTCGCGGGACGAGCGGGCGCTGCTGGTGCACGAGGTCGTGGTGGAGCAGGTCGCCGAACTGCTGGGGCTCGCGCCGGAGTCCGTCGACCCCCGGTACGGACAGGACTGAGGGCCCGCCCCGACAGGGCCCTGCCCGTCACTCGTCGGTCAGGATCGACAGGTCCTCGGAGGAGCGGGGGACGGCGACCGTGCTGCGGTCGTCGGGGAGCGTCTGCACCGTGAAGGCGGGGACGCCGTCCATCCGCTGGGTGAGGGTGCGGGAGGCGTACACGGGGCCGCCCGACCTCGGCTCGACCGTCACCGCGTAGCGGCCCTTGCCGCCCTGCGGACGCGGCGGTGCGAAGGACTTGGTGGTGTGCGCCTTGACCGTGACGGTGGTGCTGCGGGGGCTGCCCCCGCCGGCGCCCGACGAGGCGGTCACCCGGACCTTCGCGTCCTTGTCCGTCGCCGTGAGCGCCAGCTCGGAGTCCCGCGCGCCGTTGCCCGCGACGCCGGCCCGGTCGCTGACGGGTGCGGTGGACGGGATGAACGCGGTCTCCTGGTTCGCGCCCTTGCCCCGGGTGACGCGCACCGCGGCGACCACGGGGGTGGCGTCCTCGGCGCTCTCGGCCGGGGAGAGCACCAGGGAGCCCGTCTCGCCCTGGGTGAGGTCGCGCAGGTCGACCGCTGTGGTCATCCCGGCCTTCAGATGCAGCGTCTCGTGCCCGGCGGGGCTGATCGCACCCGAGGGGCCGGCCAGCCGGACCTTCAGGTCGGCGTCCTGGCCGCCCGGCGCGAAGGCGACCAGCCGGACGGAGGTCGCGTCGCCGGGGATGCCGGGCAGGACGGCCTCCGGCGCCGCGTCGCCCGCGGCGGGCAGCCAGTCGCCGCCCGACTTCTCGTCCACCGCGTGCACGAAGGCGCCCACCCGGCCGTTGCGGGCGACCACCCGCAGCGTCAGATTGGTGGCCGGCTCGTCGGTCAGGGTGGACAGCAGGACCTGCACGGTGGAGCGCGGCGGAACGGTGATGCCCTCTCCCCCGCCTCCCGGTGTCTTCACTTTGCCGTCCTTGCCGTACAGGTCCAGGTCGACGACCGCGCCGGTGCTGTCCGGGTTGGTCAGATGGACGGCGTCCTGCCGCTCCTCGGCCGTGCTCGCGCCGGGGAGCCAGAAGGAGGTGCCCGGAGCGGTACATGACAGCCCCTGCAGGCCGCGGCCCGCACCCGCGCTCACGGCGGTTGTCTGCTGGACCGTCCAGCCGGGTGCGAAACGGCCGTCCGCCGAGCCCACCAGGGCGGGTGCGTCGGCGCTGTCGGCGGTCGCGGTCACGGGTAGGCCGGGCGTGCTGAGGGGGGCGACGGGCTTGCCGCCCGTCCGCCCCGCTGCCAGCTTCCCCCCGGCGTCCTGGTCCCCAC
>NZ_JAAKZZ010000616.1 GCF_011045075.1 Streptomyces boncukensis | reverse complement strand
CCCCAGTCCCGTCCCCGTCCCCGCCCCCGTCCGCGTCCGCGTCCGCGACCAGCGGGGCGGGGTGTCCGGCGAGGCAGACGCCCGCGCTGCGGCCGTCCGGGGCGATATCCACCGTGCACAGCGTCGCGAAGATCTCCTCGCTGGCCCGCTCGTGCTCCAGCACCCGCTGCAGGGTGCCCAGCAGCTCGTCGCCGCAGAGCCCGGCGAAGGTGAGCGCGCGCCAGGCGATCCGCAGCTCGACGCCGAGCGCCGCCTCGTCCGGGCCGTGCCCGCAGACGTCGCCGATCATGACGTGCACGGTGCCGTCGGCGGTGCGGACGGTGTCGTAGAAGTCGCCGCCGAGCAGCGCGCGGGAGCGGCCGGGGCGGTAGCGCGCTGCGAACCGCAGGTCGCTGCCCTCCAGCAGCGGCCGGGGCAGCAGGCCGCGCTCCAGCCGGGCGTTCTCCTGGGCGCGCAGCCGGGTCTCGGTCAGCTGCCGCTGCGCCAGGTCGGCCCGCTTGCGCTCCACGGCGTACCGGACGGCGCGGCTCAGCAGCCGGCCGTCGAGCTCGTCCCGGAAGAGGTAGTCCTGCGCTCCCACGCGTACGGCCGCCGCCGCGCGCTCGGCGTCGGCGCCGTCGGTGAGCGCGAGCACCGCGTGCCGGGGCGCCATCCGGAGCACCTGGCGCAGGATCTCCAGCTGGTCGGGCACGTCCGCGCCGCCGGAACCGGAACCGCCGCCGGAACCGGGACCGGAGACGGGGCCGGAGAGGTTGAGGTCGAGCAGGATGCAGTGCACGTCGTCGGTCAGCAGCCGCCGGGCCTCCGTGAGGTTGCGGGCGGTGCGCACCCGGACCGGGCCGCCGCCGGTGTCCAGCAGCCGGGGGACGCTCGCCGGCACCGCCGAGTCCGCCGGGTCGTCCTCGATCACCAGCAGCGCCAGGCCGTCCCCGGCGTCCGAGGCGCCCGGGGAGAACGAGGGCACCGGCGCGGCCTCCGCACTCTCCTGCCGTGCGCTGACGGGCATGATGTCCTCTTCCCTCCCCCGAGGGCACGGCGGGCCGGCCGACGCCGCCGTAAGGACCTTAGTGCCCTCGCGCACCCGTACGGAACACCTCGATAAAATTCGCCTGTGGCATATGCCAATCCACCGGCCGGAGTTGGGCCGCTCAGGCGTCCGGCCGCACCACCCCCAGGATCGGCATCGAGCCCACGCCCTCCACCACGATCTGCCGGCCGGTGCGCGGGGCGTGCAGCAGGCCGCCGTCGCCCACGTAGAGGCCGACATGGCTGGCGTCCTTCTTGTAGATCACCAGATCCCCCGGGCGCATGGCCGCCACCGGCACGCGCGTCAGCCGCTTCCACTGCTCCTGCGAGGTGCGCGGAATCCGCTTCCCGGCCGCCTGCCAGGCCCGCATCGTCAGGCCCGAGCAGTCGAAGGTCGCCGGCCCTGTGGCGCCCCACTGGTAGTCCTTGCCGATCTGCCGGGTGGCCCAGGCGATGGCGCGGGCGGCCGCCGGGGAGGCCCCGGCGGTGCCCGCCGAGGCGCCCGGCGAGGCGTCCGCCGCCGGGGAGCCGACCAGCTTCCTGGCGGCCTCGGACTTCAGCCAGCGGGCCTGGCGCGCCCGCGCCGCCTCCCGCTCCAGCTCGCGCAGCCGCTCGCGCTCCGCCTTGGCCAGCCGGGACTCCAGCCGCTCGGCCCGCGCTATCCGCGCGGTGATCCTCTTCTTGGCGAGCGCCTTCTTCCGGCGGTTCGCCTCCAGCTTCCGCCACTCCTTCGCCGCGCTCTGCGCGTACCGGTCCAGCTCGGACTTCGTGCTGCTCAGCCGGCTGATGACGCCGCGCGCCGCGTGCTGGCCCTTCCGTACGGAGGAGACGTCGCGCAGGAAGCCCTCCGGGTCGTCGCCGAGCAGCAGCCGCGCCTCGGCGGGCAGACCGCCCTGGCGGTACTGCGCGCGGGCCATGGCGCCCGCCGTGTCGGTGAGCCGGTTCAGCCTGGCCTGGGCGGTGTCGGCCTGCTTCGCGATCCTGATGACGGCCGCGCGCTGCTTCCTGGTGCGCTCCCGGGCCGCGTTGTACGCCTCCGTCGCCGACTCGGCCTCGTCGTGCAGCCGTGCGATCTGCTCGCGGACCTGCTCCAGCCCCGGCCTGCGCTGCGGCCGCGGGTCCGGCTCGGCGTGCGCGGCACCGAGCGCGGGCCCGGCCAGCATCCCCATCGCGCACGCCCCGGCGACCGCCGCGCGCCGCCCGTGCCCGCTCCATGACCCGGTCACCGGCCACCACCCCTGCCCGTCCCGCTCCGGCCGGTCGGCCGGGCACCCGTCAACCGGGCGCCCGGCCGACCGGTCCACCGACGTCAACGCAGCGGATAGTGCCACGCGGCCCTGCAAACCGACAGAGCGACGAGGCTCCCGTCTCGCGTACGCTCTTGCGCCGGGCCATCGGCGTGTGCTGGCGCGCGGTCCGGCGGCCGGAGGGCGCCCGCACCCGGGGGGCGCGCCGACACGCCCGGCGGCGCCCCGGCGCGCGGGAAGCTCATCGTACGGACGAGGTTCACCCTGCGTTTACCTTGCCCCGTTGGCCGATTCACCTCTTCTGCCTAATTTCAGCCTTACGCAGCGCGCGTCTCCGCCCCGAAGCGGCCGCGCAGCGCATAGCCAGACACTCAGGATTCACCACTTCACACCGCGCGCCGCCGCCTCGGTCCGGCGGGCCCCAGGAAGGAACTGAACGAAAGTGATGCTTCAGCGCACGAACCGGCTCCGCGCCGTCGCGCTCGGCGCTATCGCGGTCTCCGGCGCCCTGGTCCTCACCGCCTGCGGATCGGACGACAACTCCGGCGACTCCGGCAGCGACAGCACGACCAAGGCCGCCAGCAAGATCAGCTGCGATGGGGACGGCAACCTGCTCGCCTCGGGCTCCAGCGCGCAGAAGAACGCGATGGACGTGTGGACCCAGACGTACCAGTCGGCCTGCAGCGGCACCCAGCTCAACTACAAGCCGACCGGCTCGGGTGCGGGCATCACGGAGTTCCTGCAGGGCAAGACGGCCTTCGCAGGCTCCGACTCCGCGCTCAAGCCGGATGAGATGGAAGAGTCGAAGAAGGTCTGCACGAACAGCCAGGCGGTCGACCTGCCGATGGTCGGCGGCCCGATCGCGGTGACGTACAACCTCAAGGGCGTCGACGACCTCGTACTGGACGCCGAGACCCTCGCCAAGATCTTCGACTCGAAGATCACCAAGTGGAACGACCCGGCGATCAAGAAGCTGAACCCGGACGCCGAGCTGCCCAGCACCGCCATCCAGGCGTTCCACCGCTCCGACGAGTCGGGCACCACCGACAACTTCACCAAGTACCTCAACCACGCGGCGCCCGACGCGTGGAAGTACGAGCCCGCCAAGAAGTGGGACGGCAAGGGCGGCCAGGGCGCCGACGGCTCCTCCGGCATCGCGACCAACGTCAAGCAGAACGACGGCGCGATCGGCTACGCCGAGCTGTCCTACGCGACCGGCAACGACCTGAACACCGTCAAGCTGGACACCGGTGCCAGCGAGCCCGTCGAGGCCACCACGGACAACGCGTCCAAGGCCATCGCCGACGCCAAGGTCGTCGGCACGGGCAAGGACCTGTCCCTGGAGCTGAACTACAAGACCAAGGCCGAGGGCGCCTACCCGATGGTCCTGGTCACCTACGAGATCGTCTGCGAGAAGGGGAACAAGAAGGAGACCCTCGACGCGACCAAGTCCTTCCTGAAGTACACCGCGAGCGACGCCGGCCAGAAGGCCCTCGCGGACAAGGACTACGCGCCGATCCCGGACGAGATCATCGGCAAGGTCCGGTCCACGATCGACTCCCTGAGCTAGCCGCCGCACACCACGAGCCCCGCTCCGCCC
>NZ_JAAKZZ010000615.1 GCF_011045075.1 Streptomyces boncukensis | reverse complement strand
GTGGCGAGGGGACGGTGGGGCGACGGCGGGTCAGGATTTGGCCAGAACTTGAGGCCCGCTTTATTCGATACGGAACGGTTCCGTATCGAAATGTGGTTACGCTGCCCGCATGAGCGCAACCGCACCGCAGGGCTCCGCCTCGCACATACCTGAATCCGTGTACCGCCGGCGCTGGCTGATCCTCGGCGTACTGATGCTCAGCCTGCTGATCGTGGTACTCGACAACTCGATCCTGAACGTCGCGATGAAGACCATCGCGCAGCCCTCGCCCGCCGGGCTCGGCGCCACCCAGGGCGAGCTGGAGTGGTCCATCAACTCCTACACGCTCGTCTTCGCCGGGCTGCTCTTCACCGCCGGGCTGCTCGGCGACCGGCTGGGCCGGAAGCGGGCGATGCTCGCCGGCATCGTGGTGTTCGGCGCCGGATCCGCGCTCGCCGCGTTCGCCACCACGCCCGGCGAGCTGATCGCGTTCCGGGCCCTGATGGGCCTCGGCGGCGCCTTCGTGATGCCCGCCACCCTCGCGATCCTGATGAACGTCTTCCCGCGCGAGGAGCAGCCCCGGGCCATCGGCATCTGGGCGGGCGGCGTCGGGCTGGCCATCGCCATCGGACCGATCACCGGCGGGGTGCTGCTCGACCACTTCTGGTGGGGCTCGGTCTTCCTGATCAACGTGCCCGTCGCCGTCGTCGCGGTGGTCGCCATGGCGCTGCTGGTCCCCGAGTCCCGCGACCCGCGGCCCGGCCGGCTCGACCCGGTCGGGGTGCTGCTGTCGGTGGCCGGACTCGTGCTGCTGGTCTACGGCATCATCAAGGGCGGCCAGCTGGCCGACTTCACCGACGGCCAGGTGCTGCTGACGGCGGGCGGCGGGGTGCTGGTGCTGGTCGGCTTCGTGCTCTACGAGCGGCACAGCGACCACCCGGCCCTGGACATGTCCTACTTCCGCAGGCCGGCGTTCTCCGCCGCGGTCGCCGCCATCGCGCTCGTCTTCTTCGCGCTGATGGGCGTCACCTTCTTCGGCGTCTTCTACATCCAGAGCGTGCGCGGCTTCTCGCCACTGGACGCGGGGCTGCTGATGGTGCCGCTGGCCGTGGCGCAGATGATCTTCGCGCCGCGCGCCCCGCGCGCCGTGGCCCGGTACGGCGCGAAGGCCGTGTGCACGGTCGGCATGCTGGGCGTCGCCGCCGCGA
Source organism: Streptomyces boncukensis (assembly GCF_011045075.1). GTDB lineage: Bacteria > Actinomycetota > Actinomycetes > Streptomycetales > Streptomycetaceae > Streptomyces > Streptomyces boncukensis. Next base: position 2,689 of record NZ_JAAKZZ010000615.1, on the reverse strand, counting down.
TGTTCGCGTTCGTCCTGATCGACGAGACGACGCCGCTGTGGGTGCTGGAGGTCGTCTACTTCGTCATGGGCACCTCGATGGCGCACGTCATGCCGCCCGCCACCACCTCGATCATGCAGTCGCTGCCCCCGCAGAAGGCCGGATCCGGCTCGGCCGTGAACAACACCTTCCGGCAGGTCGGCGGCGCCCTGGGGGTGGCCGTGCTGGGCTCGCTGCTCTCCGCCCGCTACCGCTCGGGCGTCGCGGACGCGCTCGCCCCGCTGCCCGCTGACGCGCGGCACTCCGCGGGCGAGTCGATCGAGGCCACCCTCGGCGCCGCCGACCGGATGGGCCCCGCGGGACGGGCCCTGGTGGATCCGGCGAAGGCCGCGTTCATCGACGCCATGCATGTCACCGTGGCCGCGGCGGGGACAATCGCCCTCGTGGGCGCGGTCGTGGTCGCTGTCTGGATGCCCGGCATGCCCGCCGTCTCCCGGGAGCAGGACCGGGAGGGGGAAAAGGAGCCGGAACAGGTGGGAGCACAGCGGTGAGCGGGATCGCGCGGGACGCAGGCACGGGGAGCGGAGCACCGGCCCGGCGGGGGAGGCCGCGCAGCGAGGCGGTGGAGCGCGCCATCATCGAGGGCGTGCTCCATCTGCTGGAGGAGGGCCACTCGCTGGACTCGCTCACCATCGAGGGCATCGCGCGCACGGCGGGGGTCGGCAAGGCGGCCGTCTACCGGCGCTGGTCCGGCAAGGACGAACTGCTGATCGACGTGATGCGGCGGCTGGAGGAGCCGCTCTTCGAGACGGCCGACGAGGCGCCGCTGCGCGAGGTGCTCATCACCTTCCTCGAGGGCCAGCGCCGCAGGGCGCTGGCCAAGCGCGAGTTCGCGCTGATCCGCTCGATGGTGGCGCACGTCAAGCACGACTCCTCGCTGTGGCGCCAGTACCAGGACACCGTCATCACCGCGCGCCGGGAGCGGCTGCACGCGGCGCTGGAGCGCGCCGTCGCGGCGGGGGAGCTGCGGGACGACATCGGCATCCAGGTCCTCGCCGATCTGATCGTGGGGCCGATGCTGGTCCGGACCATCCTGCGCCCCGACGACGAGGTGCCCGAGGACCTGTCCCGCACGATCGTCGACGGCGTGCTGGAGGGGATCCGTCCGCGCGGGCACCGCGATCCGGCGGGGACATCCCGCAGTGAGTCCGGGTACTGCGTTCCCCCGGGGGACGGTCCCCATACCCCGGGCTGGACTCCGCACGGCGAACCGGAGTAAATCCACCCATCACCCGCCGGAACCCGCGGGGCCCCTGCGCTCGTCCCTCTTCCCGTACGGGTTCACAGCGAACCGCGGCACACCCTGACGAGCCGGGCGAGCCGGACGGGTACGGCGCATCCCAGGGCCGTGCCGGACGGATTCGCCGGTTGTTCCACGCTATGGCATATCGTGCAGTGGCGTTCGGGGGCTGCGGCGTTCGACAGGCACAGCACAGGCGAGTGAGGACGGCGGATGGCACGCGCGCACACGGCGGAGGCCACGCATACCGACGGGGACGGCCGGGGGCCTTCGGGCTTCTTCTCCCGGCGCTCCGGTGGCGGGCTGCGCGGGCTCCTCGGCCGCGGCGGCGGGGGCATGTGGCGCCGCGGGCTGGTGCTGGCCGCGCTGGTCGTGCTGCTGGCCCTGGTCTTCATGCTGCATTCCAAGATCCCCAACTCCATCGGCAACCTCGGCTCGCTGTGGGAGACGTTTCTGCCCTGGGGCGGCCTCCTGATCGTCGTCCTGCTGGCGCTGGCCGCGCTGCGCCGGTCCGCGACGGCGCTGGTCGCGCTGCTGCTGCCGATCCTGGTGTGGGTCAATCTGTTCGGCGGGCTGCTCACCGACAAGGCCAAGGCGGGGGAGGGCGACCTCACGGTCGTCACCCACAACGTCAACGCCGAGAACTCCAACCCCTCCGGCACCGCCCGCGATATCGCCGGGACCGGGGCCGACGTGGTCGCGCTGGAGGAGGTCTCAGGCCGCCAGTCCGGCGTCTACACCAAGGCCCTCGCCGCGAAGTACCCCTACCACAAGCTGACCGGCACGGTCGGGCTGTGGAGCAAGTACCCGATGGACGACGTCCGGACCGTGGACATCAAGATGGGCTGGCCGCGCGCCATGCGCGCCACCGTCGACACCCCGAAGGGCGAGGTCGCCGTCTATGTCGCACATCTGCCGTCCGTGCGGGTGAAGTTCCGCGCGGGTTTCACGGCCGGGCAGCGGGACGACAGCGCGGACGCGCTGGGCGACGCCATCGCCCGGGACAAGACCGGCAAGGTCGTGCTGCTCGGCGATCTGAACGGCACCATGAACGACCGCGCGCTCGCGCCCATCACCTCCCAGATGCGCTCGGCGCAGGGCGCCGCGGGCAGCGGCTTCGGCTTCACCTGGCCCGCGTCGTTCCCGATGGCGCGGATCGACCAGATCATGGTGAAGGGGGTCGAGCCGGTGTCGGCCCGGACCCTGTCCGCCACGGGCAGCGACCATCTGCCGATCGCGGCGTCGCTGAAGCTGACCGACTGAGGGCGCCGCCGGCCGTGTGCGCCGGGCACCCGCCGAGCGCGGCGAGGTGCCCGGCTTTTTCGTTTTGCGCAGGGGAACAGAAGCCTGCGAGACTTTGTTCTCCGGCAGAACTTAATCCTTCCGCCCGGCCCGTCCAGCCCGTCCGCC
>NZ_JAAKZZ010000614.1 GCF_011045075.1 Streptomyces boncukensis | reverse complement strand
GGCGCGGTCAACCCGTTCGACGCCCCGTCCTGATTCACCGCAGAACCACGCACCACCGCCAGCACCCGATGCCCCCGCGCCCGCGCATCCGACAACCGCTCCAACAGCACCAGACCCACACCCTCGGCCATTCCGAAGCCGTCCGCTGCGTCCGCGAACGCCTTGCACCGGCCGTCGGCGGCCAGGCCGCGCTGCCGGGAGAACCCGACGAGGCCAGCCGGAGTCGACATGATCGACACCCCGCCCGCGAGCGCGAGGTCGCACTCGCCGCGGCGCAGCGACTGCGCCGCCAGATGCATCGAGACCAGCGACGACGAGCAGGCGGTGTCCACGGTGAGCGCCGGTCCCTCGAAGCCGTAGGCGTAGGCGATCCGGCCGGAGAGCACGCTGGCGGCCCTGCCGATGATCAGGTGGCCTTCCTCGGCGTTGCCCTGCTCCGCCCAGCTGCCGTAGTCCTGGCCGTGTGTGCCGACGAACACGCCGGTGGCCGAGCCCGCCAGTTCGGTCGGAGCGATCCCGGCCCGCTCCAGCGTCTCCCAGGTGACCTCCAGCATGTGCCGCTGCTGGGGGTCCATCGTCAGCGCCTCGCGCGGCGTGATGCGGAAGAGTGCGGGGTCGAAGTCCGCGACGCCGCGCAGGAATCCGCCGCCGCGCACATACGTCGTGCCCGCGGTGTCCGCGTCGGGGTCGTACAGCTCGTCGAGCGCCCAGCCGCGGTCGTCCGGGAGCCCGGTGATCGCTTCACCGCCCGTCTCGACGAGGTGCCACAGGCTCTCCGGCGAGGTCACGTCGGCGGGCAGCCGGCACGCCATCGCGACGATCGCGATCGGGTCGTCGGCGTCGCCGTCACTGTCGCCGTCGCTGTCGCCGTCGCTGTCGCCGTGCGGCGCCGGTCGTGCCACGGGCCCGGACCCGGCCTCGGCTTCCGACCCGCCGAGCTGCTCGGCGAGATGGGTCACCACGGCCTTCGGCGTGGGGTGGTCGAAGACGAGGGTGGCGGGCAGCCGTATCCCGGTGGTCTTGGACAGCCGGTTCCGCAGTTCGACGGCCAGCAGCGAGTCGACGCCCAGCTCCTTGAAGCTGCTGGTGACGCCGAGGGTGGCGGCGTCGTGCCCGAGAACCGCGGCGGCGGCCCCGCGCACCAGCTCCAGCAGCCACTCCCGGCGTTCCGCCGGGGCGAGCCCGGCCGCCCGGACCGGCCCGGAGTCCGCTGCCGGGGCGGGCTCCCGGCCCGCCCGGCGCCGGGTGCCCGCCGGGACCAGCCTGCGCAGCACGGGCGGGATCCCGTCGGCCTCGGCGGCTGATCGCAGCGCCGCCCGGTCGAGCCGGATCGGCACGAGCGCCGCCTGGTCCGCCGCGAGGGCGGCGTCGAAGAGCGCGAGTCCCTGCTGCGCGGACAGCGCCCTGGTGCCGTGGCGGGCCATCCGGGCGAGGTCGGCCGCGCCGATGCGGCTGCCCATGCCGACGTCCGCGTCCCACAGCCCCCAGGCGAGGGACACGGCGGGCAGTCCGCGCGCGGCGCGATGGCGGGCGAGCGCGTCGAGGAAGGCGTTCCCGGTCGCGTAGTTGCCCTGCCCGGCGCCGCCGAAGGTCGCGGACGCCGACGAGTAGAGGACGAACGCCTTGAGCGGGAGGTGCTCGGTGAGTTCGTGCAGGTGCCACGCGGCGTCGGCCTTGGTCCGCAGGACGGAGTGCCACCGGTCCTCGTCGAGGCCGGTCAGGACGGCGTCCTCGACGATGCCCGCGGCGTGCACCACGCCCGTCAGCCGGTCGCCCGCCTCGTCGACGATCCGGGCGAGGGCCTCGCGGTCGCCGACGTCGGCCGCCACGGACCGCACGGTCGCGCCGTGCGCGGCGAGCCGGTCGAGCAAGTCCCGCTCCGCGCCGCGCCGGGACACCAGGATCAGCTCGGCCACGCCGTGCACCCGGGCCAGATGCTCGCTCACCAGCCGGCCCAGTCCGCCGGTCGCGCCCGTCACCAGCACCGTCCCGCCGGCCAGCGAGACCCGCTCGTCCGGCGCCGCCACGCGCGTGAGCCGGGCCGCCAGCGTGGCGCCGTCCTTGACGGCCACATGCGGCTCGTCCGCCGTCAGGGCCAGCCCGGCCGCGATCGTGTCCCGGTCGTCGGCCTCCAGCAGCGCGAACCGCCCCGGGTGCTCCGACTCCGCGGTCCGCAGCAGTCCCCGGAGCGCGTCCAGGACCAGGTCGTCCGGCGGGATCGCGAAGACCAGCCGGCTGCTGTCCGCACGGGGATCGGCCAGCCATGCCTGGATCTCGCGCAGTACCCGCAGTCCGGCGGCGCGGACCCGCTCCGGCACGGGCACGTCGCCGGCCTCCGCCTCGGGGACGTGGACCACGACACCGGGCAGCTCCGCCGCCTCGCGCACCTCGTCGTGGAACGCCCACTCGGGTGCGGCCTCCGGCGCGGTGACCGGCACCCAGGTGATCTCGAACAGCGAGTTGGCGGCCACGGTGGCCTGCCGGAGCAGCCGTTCGGTGTCCACCGGGCGCACGACGAGCCGGTCGATGGCGAGGACCGGGCGCCCCTCGCTGTCGACGGCGGTGAGGCCGACGGCGTCGGGGCCCGCCGCGGTCAGCCGGACCCGCAGCCACCGGGCGTCCGTCGCCGCCAGGCGGCAGCCGGACCAGGAGAACGCCAGCCGCGACTGGCCGGGCTCCCCCAGCAGCCCCGACACGTCCAGCGGATGCAGCAGGGCGTCCAGCAGCACCGGGTGCGCGCCGTATCCGTCGTCGTCGCCGGTCTCGCCCAGCCGGACCTCGGCGTACGCCGCGTCGTCGGTCAGCCACACGGCGGTGACCGCGTGGAACGCCGGCCCGTAGTCCGCCGCCAGCCCCTCGTAGAAGCCGTCGAGGTCCACCGCGCGCGCGTCGGCGGGCAGCCACTGCACGGGCTCGGCGCACACCTCGGGCGTACCGGCGGCGAGGGTGGCCCGCGCGGCTTCGGCCCAGGTGTCCCCGGTGGTGTGCCGCGTGTGGATACGGACCTGGCTGCGGCCGTCCTCCGCGGGCTCGACCACGGTCTGCACGTCGATCGCCCCGTGCTCGGGGAGCGTGGTCGGGCTGAGGATGGTCAGCTCCTCCACGACCGGGTGCCCCGTCCGCTCGCCGATGGAGAACAACGAGTCCAGCCATGCGGTTCCCGGCATCAGCACGGTGCCCGCGACGCGGTGGTCGGCCAGCCAGGGGTGTTCACGCACCGCGACACGGCCGGTGAACACGCTGGTGCCCGTGCCCGCCAGCGCGAGTTCGGCGCCCAGCAGCGGGTGCTCCGGCGTGCGCAGCCCGGCGTGGCCGACGTCGGTCACCGCTGGCGGCGCCGCATCCAGCCAGTACCGCTGGTGCTGGAAGGCGTAGGTGGGCAAGTCCGCGGGCTCCTCCGGTGGCGTGACGCCGTCGAAGACGGGCGCCCAGTCCACGTCGACGCCGCGCGCCCAGAGTTCGGCCAGCGACCGGTGGAAGCGCGCCGGGCCGCCCTCGTCCCGGCGCAGTGTGCCCACCACGACGGTGCTCTCCTCGCAGGTGTCGTCGAACAGGTCCTGCACGGCCCCGGTCAGCACCGGGTGGGCGCTGACCTCCACGGCGGCGCGGTAGCCCTGACCGGTCAGCGAGGCGGCCGCCTCGGCGAAGCCGACCTGCTGCCGCAGGTTCCGGTACCAGTACGCGCCGTCGAGTTCGGCGCCCTCGACCCACCGGCCGAGGACGGAGGAGAACATCGGGATCCGCGGGGCGCGCGGCACGATCTCCCCCAGCGCCTCCAGCAGTTCGGTCTCGATGCGCTCGACGTGGGAGGTGTGGGAGGCGTAGTCCACCGCGATACGCCGGGCCCGCACCCCCCGCCGCTCCCAGAGCGCGAGCACC
>NZ_JAAKZZ010000613.1 GCF_011045075.1 Streptomyces boncukensis | reverse complement strand
GGCCGGGCGGGGGCGCGTCCTCGTCGGCCGCGCCCTCCCGCCCGGACGCCTCCCCGGACACACCGCGCGGAGCCGCCACAGCGGAGCGCGGGGAGCACCGTACGGAGGACCTCCCGGGTGCGCTGACCGGACAGCGGCTGGACTGGTCGCGCTGTCCCGCGCCGAGCGCCGCGCAGGGCGAGGACGCGGGGTCCCCTTCGCCCCTGGAGGACGGGACGGAGTGGGAGTGCGCCACCCTCACGGTGCCGGTCGACTACGCCGCACCGCGCGGCGCGACCCTCGGCGTCGCCGTGGTCCGCGCCCGGGAGCGCGAGGGCGGGGGCGGGGGCGGCAGGATCGGCTCCCTGCTGTTCAACTTCGGCGGGCCGGGCGGCTCCGGGGTGGCGGCCCTGCCCGCGTTCGCGCGGGACTACCGTGCGCTGCACCAGCGGTACGACCTGGTGAGCTTCGATCCGCGCGGCGTCGGCCGCAGCGAGGGCGTCGTCTGTCTGGACGGCGAACAGCTCGACCGGTACTTCGCCGCCGACTGGACGCCCGACACGGCCGCCGAGGAGAAGCGGCTCTTCCGCCGCCAGGACCGGTTCGCGCAGGCGTGTGAACGGAGGGCGGGACGGCTGCTGCCGCACCTCACCACCGAGAACACCGCCCGTGACATGGACCTGCTGCGCGCGGTGCTGGGCGACGACAAGCTGCACTACTTCGGCATCTCGTACGGCAGCGAACTCGGCGGCGTGTACGCCCATCTCTTCCCCCGGAGGGTCGGCCGGGCGGTCCTCGACGCCGTCGCCGACCCGGGCGCCACTCCCGCCGAGGGCTCCCTCGGGCAGACGGCGGGCTTCGAGAAGGCGCTCGACAGCTATCTGAAGGACTGCGCGCGCCAGGACGGGCAGTGCCCCGTCAGCGCGGACCCCGCCGAGGCGAAGCGGGAGATCACCGAACTGCTCGCCCGGCTGGACGCCGAACCGCTGCCCACCGGCGGCCCGCGGAAGCTCACCGAGGCGCTGGCGGAGAGCGGCATCGCACAGGCGCTCTACTCCGAGCGGCTGTGGGACGCGCTCAGCCAGGGGCTCGACGAGGCGCTGCGGGACGGCAGCGGATCCACCCTGCTGCTCCTCGCCGACTCCCTCAACGGCCGCAACCAGGACGGCGGCTACAGCACGCTGCAGACCTCCCTGACGGCCATCAACTGCGCCGACACCGCGAAGCGCTACACCGCGCAGGACATCAAGGCCCGGCTCCCCGCCTTCACACGGGCCTCCGGCGTCTTCGGCCCGGCGTCCGCGTGGGGCCTGGCGCACTGCCGCAACTGGCCCGCCACGGGCCGCCGCACGGCGCCGGACGTCTCCGCTCCGGGCGCGCCGCCCATCGTGCTGGTCGGCAACACCGGCGATCCGGCGACCCCGTACGAGGGCGCCCGGAGGATGGCCCGAGCGCTGGGCGGCAGCGCGCGGCTGCTGACCTACAAGGGCGAGGGGCACGGCTCCTACGACACGGGCGACTCCTGCGTGCGGAAGGCCGTCGACGGCTATCTGCTGGACGGCAGGGCGCCGAAGGACGGCACCGTCTGCCCCTGACGTCCTCGCCCCGCGCGGGAGCGCCTTGTCGCGGTCAGTAGACGGGCTTGTCCGGCTCGATCTGGTTGACCCAGCCGATGACGCCGCCGCCTACGTGCACGGCGTCGGAGAACCCGGCGTTCTTCAGGACGGCGAGGACTTCCGCGGAGCGGACACCCGTCTTGCAGTGCAAGACGATCTTCTTGTCCTGCGGGAGGCCCTGGAGCGCGTCGCCCATCAGGAACTCGTTCTTCGGGACCAGGCGGGCGCCGGGGATCGAGACGATCTCGTACTCGTTGGGCTCGCGCACGTCGATGACGTCGATGTTCTCGCCGTCGTCGATCCACTCCTTGAGCTGCTTGGGAGTGACGGTCGACCCGGCGGCGGCCTCCTGCGCCTCGTCGGAGACGACGCCGCAGAACGCCTCGTAGTCGATCAGCTCGGTGACCGTGGGGTTCTCCCCGCACACCGCGCAGTCCGGGTCCTTGCGGACCTTCACCTGGCGGTAGGTCATCTCCAGCGCGTCGTAGATCATCAGGCGGCCGACCAGCGGCTCACCGATGCCCGCCAGCAGCTTGATGGCCTCGTTGACCTGGATCGACCCGACGGAGGCGCACAGCACGCCCAGCACGCCGCCCTCCGCGCAACTGGGCACCATGCCGGGCGGCGGGGGCTCGGGGTACAGGCAGCGGTAGCAGGGGCCGTGCTCGCTCCAGAAGACGGACGCCTGACCGTCGAAGCGGTAGATGGAGCCCCACACGTACGGCTTGTTCAGGAGCACGCACGCGTCGTTGACCAGATAGCGGGTGGCGAAGTTGTCCGTGCCGTCCACGATCAGGTCGTACTGGGCGAAGATCTCCATCACGTTGGAGGAGTCGAGGCGCTCCTCGTGGAGGTTGACCGTGGTGTACGGGTTGATCCCGAGCACCGTCTCCTTAGCCGACTCGGCCTTGGAGCGGCCGACATCCGACTGGCTGTGGATGATCTGCCGCTGCAGATTGGACTCGTCCACCTCGTCGAACTCGACGATGCCGAGCGTGCCGACACCGGCGGCGGCGAGGTACATCAGTGCGGGCGAACCGAGGCCGCCCGCACCCACACAGAGCACCTTTGCGTTCTTCAGCCGCTTCTGCCCCTCCATCCCGACGTCCGGGATGATCAGGTGGCGTGAATACCTGCGGACCTCGTCGACGGTGAGCTCGCCGGCTGGCTCGACCAGGGGTGGCAGTGACACGGGGACTCCGTTGGTCGGTGGGACGTACGGGATACCGCCCGCCGAGGGCGGATGCTCCTCACGTAACACTGCCACGCCCGGTCTCATTCCGAGACACCTGGTCCGGTGCGCGAGACGATCTCGTCCCAGTAGCCGGGCAGGGTCTCCCAGGGGTCCTGTCCGCCGCGTGCTGTCCTGTCGGTGAAGCAGACGGTGCCCGCCCCCTGCCAGCGGGCGATGCGCAGCGCCTCGTCGAGATGGGTGCGCGGCAGACCGTGCACCACGTGGCAGAAGCGCTCGGGCGGATGCCCGGCCGTCCACTCCGCCGCCTGGGACCAGCGGTAGTCGGCCCAGCTCCCGCTGAAGGTCACCAACTGGTCGGCGCAGTCCGCGTACCCCTCGTACGGCGAGGTCCCGTGCGCCAGGACGGTACGGCCGCCGCCGCTCAGGGCGCGCAGGGTCGTCACCGTTCGGCGCGTCTCCGGGAGCCGTTCGGAGACGCCGGGACAGTGCGCTAAGTAGAAGCCGTCCACGGTGTACCACTCCAGGAACCGGTGCGCTTCGGAGACCAGCTCACCGAATGGACGGGATCCGTATCGCATGTCGAGATGACCCAGCAGCGCCACACCTGCCTGCCGCAGCGCAGCAGCGGCAGGAGCGCAGTACGGGTCCAGGCGCATCCCGGGCCCCCCGCTGACGTCCAGCACCGCCCACTGGAGCGGTCCGCCGACGCCCCTGGGCCCCGGCAGCGCCCCCACGCCGGGGCGCGACAGCTCGGCCCACTCGGCGGGTGCCAGCATCGGGTGCGCGCAGCCGGGGACGGCGAGTCCGGGCCTGTCGCCGGGGCCGCCGGACGCGCCGGGTGGCCGTCCCGTACCGCCCGGCCGGGTCAGATACGGCATGCCGCCTCCATCCAGATGTCGGCCAGCGACTCCTCCAGCCCGATGCGGGGCCGCCAGCCCAGCCGGTCGCGCGCCGTGCGCACATCCGCCTGCTGCCAGCTTCCGCAGCCGTCCGGATACGGGTAAGCGGTCGGCTGCGGCGCGTGCGCGGCGTGAGCGGGCTGCGGGACCACGGAGCCGGCCCCGTGCCCGCCCTGGCCCTCGCCGGGGCCTCCAGCCGCCCCC
>NZ_JAAKZZ010000612.1 GCF_011045075.1 Streptomyces boncukensis | reverse complement strand
CCACCACACCCACCACACGACCCCCCACATCCCCCACCACCACAGACACGTCACCGCTGTCGCCTGGCGTCAGGCGTACCCGGGCGCTGCTGCCGATCCCGGCACCGAGCCGGACGCCGTGCCAGGCGAAGGGCAGCCGGGTCTCGTCGCCGTCGTGCTCCAGCGCCAGGCCGTGCAGCGCGGCGTCGAGAAGCGCCGGGTGCACCGCAAAACCGGACGTCTCCACCCCCTCCGGCAGAGCGACCTCCGCATACACCTCCTCACCCGACCGCCACGCACGACGCAGCCCCCGGAACATCGGACCGTAGCCGAGGCCCATCTCGCCGAGCCGCCGGTAGACGTCCTCCGGTGCGATCGGTTCCGCTCCCGCGGGGGGCCAGGCGGCCAGGTCGTCGTCGACCACCGGTCCGCCGGTACCCAGGGTTCCCTCCGCGTTCCGTACCCACTCGGCGTCGCCCTCGCGCCGCGAGGAGACGGACACCTCGCGGGTCCCCTCGTCCTGCACCGGGCCGACACGCACCCGGAGATCCACCGGCTCCGTCTCGGGCAGCAGGAGCGGGGCGTGCTGCACCAGCTCGTCCACGCGCTCGCTCCCGACATGGCGTCCGGCCGTCAGCGCCATCTCCAGCAGCGCCGTGCCCGGAGCCAGGGCCACGCCCCGCGCCTGATGCTCCGCGAACCAGGGATGGGTGCGGAGCGAGACGCGCCCCGTCAGCACGCAGCCGTCCTCGCCGAGATCGACGGCGGCCGCCAGCAGCGGGTGCTCCGCCGGCCTGAGTCCCGCGTCCTCCAGACCGGTAGGCCCGCCGTCCGCGTCGTCCAGCCAGAAGCGCTGGTGCTCGAAGGGGTAGGTGGGCAGCTCGACCTGGCTGCCGCCGGCCAGGCCCCACTCCACCGGAACGCCGTTGACGTGGGCTTCCGCGAGCGAGAGCGCGAGGCGGCGGTACCCGCCGTCGTCCCGGCGCAGAGTGCCGAACACCGCTCCGGAGCCGGCGGCGGCGTCCATGGTCTCCTCGACCGCCGCCGTGAGCACCGGATGCGGGCTGATCTCGATGAAGACGTCGTGGCCGCGCGCGAGCAGTTCCCGGGTGGTCCGCTGGAAGTCGACCTGCTGCCGCATGTTGGCGTACCAGTACGCGGCGTCCATCGTGTGGCCCGGGATCTCCTCGCCGGTCACCGTGGAGTAGAGCGGGACCGGGCTGTCCACCGGGCGGAGTCCGGCCAGTCCGCCGAGCATCGGTTCGCGCAGGGCCTCCACCCGCTCGGTGTGCGCGGCGAACCCCGCCACGGCTTCCTTGGTGCGGATGCCGTCCTCCCGACAGGCCGCGACGAAGCCGCGCACGCTCTCGTAGGGGCCCGCGACGAGGACCGCGCGCGGGCTGTTCACCCCGGCGAGGGTCAGGTCCGGGTGGGCGGTCAGCCGTTCCCGTACCTCGTCCTCGGACAGGGCCAGGGAGGCGATCGCACCGTCATCGCGCAGGTTCTCCGCGACCAGCCTGCTGCGGCACACCACGACCCGGGCCGCGTCCGCCAGGCTGAGGGCCCCGGCCACGCACGCGGCGGCGATCTCCCCCTGGCTCGTCCCCACGACCGCGGCCGGCCGCACGCCGTGGGCCTGCCAGACCGCGGCCAGGGACACCATCACCGACCAGAGCACGGGCTGGACGACATCGGGCCGCCGCAGGGAGTCGGGGTCGGACAGGGCTTCGAGCAGGCTCCAGTCCACGAGGGGGTCCACTGCCGAAGCGCACTCTTCCAGACGCGCAGCGAACACCGGTGAGCCCGCCAGCAGCTCGGTGGCCATCCCGAGCCACTCCGAGCCCTGGCCGGGGAAGACGAACACCACGCGCGCGTCGTTCCGGGCCTCCCCCCGCACCACATGGTCCGCTGACGCGTCGTCCGCCACCGCGCGCAGCCCGCCGGCGAAGTCCTCGGGGGACCGGCCCACCACGACGGCCCGGTGCCGCAGCATCGCGCGGGAGGTCAGCAGCGAGTGGGCGACATCCGCGGCCGCCGCGCGGTCCGGGTGTGCCGCGAGCCGTCGCGCCTGTTCCCGCAGCGCCGACGGGGATGCGGCGGTCAGGACCCATGGAAGGACCTCGCCGGCGTCCTCCGCCACCGGTTCGGCGGGCGGCACCTGGCCGACGACGGGAGCCTGCTCCAGGACGACATGGGCGTTCGTCCCGCTCACACCGAACGACGACACGCCCGCCCGGTGCGGGCGCCCCACGTCCGGCAGCTCGCGGGCCTCAGTGGCCAGCGCGACCCTTCCTGCCGACCACTCCACCGCCGATGTCGGCTCGCTGACGTGCAACGTCTTCGGCACCACGCCGTGCCGCAGGGCCAGCACGGACTTGATGACCCCAGCGACCCCCGCGGCGGCCTGGGTGTGCCCCATGTTCGACTTGACGGATCCGACCCACAGCGGCTCGTCCCGGTCCTGCCCGTAGGCGGCGAGCAGCGCCTGTGCCTCGATCGGGTCCCCCAGCTTCGTCCCCGTGCCGTGCGCCTCCACCAGGTCCACATCGGAGGGCCGCAGGCCGGCGTTGGAGAGCGCCTGCACGATCACTCGTTCCTGCGACGGCCCGTTCGGCGCGGTGAGGCCGTTGCTCGCGCCGTCCTGGTTCACGGCCGATCCCCGCACGACCGCCAGCACCTGGCGCCCGTTGCGCACCGCGTCGGACAGCCGCTCCACCAGGAGCATCGCCACGCCCTCGGCGAACACGGTGCCGTCCGCAGCGTCGGAGAACGACTTGCAGCGTCCGTCCGGAGCCAGCGCCCGCTGCCGGCTGTACTCGATCAGCGACGCCGGGCTGGCCATGACCGCCACCCCGCCCGCCAGCGCCAGGGAGCACTCGTCCTGGCGCAGGGACTGGCATGCCATGTGCAGGCCCACCAGCGAGGACGAGCATGCCGTGTCCACCGTGACGGCGGGCCCTTCGAGTCCGAAGGTGTAGGCGATCCGGCCGGAGGCGACGCTGCCCGCGCTCGCGGTCGTGAAATATCCCTCCAGCTCCGGCGGTACGTTCCGCACACGTGAGCCGTAGTCGTGGTACATCACGCCCGCGAAGACGCCGGTCCGGCTGCCCCTGAGCGATGTCGGCGCGATACGGGCCCGCTCGAACAGCTCCCAGCTGCTCTCCAGCAGCAGCCGCTGCTGCGGGTCCATCGCGAGCGCCTCGCGCGGGGAGATGCCGAAGAGCCCGGGGTCGAACTCGGCGGCGTCGTGCAGAAAGCCGCCGTCCCGTACGTAGATGTGCCCCGGCCGGTCCGGGCTCGGGTCGAACAGGTCCCCCCACCCGCGGTCGGTGGGCAGCCCCGACACCGCGTCGCGCCCTCCCGCGACCAGGTCCCACAGCTGTTCGGGGGAGCGCACACCGCCCGGGAACCGGCAGGCCATGCCCACGATCGCGATCGGCTCGTCCACTGGTGCGGTACGGGCCGGTACGGCTGCCCGCTCGGCCGTCCTGCCCCCGCTGGGCATCCTCGCCCGGAGGTGCTCGACGAGCGCAACGGGCGTCGGATGGTTGAACACGGCCGTCGCGGCCATCTTCAGCCCCGTCGCCTGGCTCAGCCGGTTGCGGATCTCGATGGCCATCAGGGAGTCGACGCCGAACGCCGCGAACGACCGCTCCGGATCGATATGCGCCGTGTCCGGATGACCCAGCACCGAGGCCGTCGTACTGCGAACGAGGTCGAACAGCCGTCGGCGCAGCTCGTCCGCTGTCAGCGCGGCCCAGTCGACCTGCTGTTCGTCCGTTGCCGTTGTGGCTCTGGTGGTGGGGGTGTGGAGGAGGGTGTGGGCGGTGGCCGGGTCCAACTGGAGCGGGGCCAGCACGGGCTCGAGCCGGACCAGCGCCGCATCCAGCAAAGCCAGCCCCTCCTCCGCCGACAACGCACCCACCC
>NZ_JAAKZZ010000611.1 GCF_011045075.1 Streptomyces boncukensis | reverse complement strand
TGCCCGAACGGCCCAGCGACTACCCGCACGTCCTCACCCTGAGCGGCACCCTCATCGACACCGTCGACGAGGTCCTGGAGAACGCCCCGAACCCGGAGAACGCCGAGAGGCCGCTGGCAGCCCTGGGCACCCGGCCCGCCCTGCTCGACGGGTACCGCGCCCTGTCCCCGGACGGCCGGGAACACCTCCTCGCGGACAAGGCGTGGCGCTGCGGCCACCTCCCCCGCCCCATCCTCACCCCCGCGTCCGACGCATTCGCCGAACGCTGCGCCGAGCGCGTCCGCCGGCACAAAGCCCGCTCCCCGCTGATCGGGGACTGGCTGGAGCAGGGCCTGGACCTGGACCCCCTGCCGGACGACGAGACCGCGCTGACCGCCGTGATCGCGCTGACCGCCGCGGTCCACCTCGATGTCAAACGGGACGGGCGCAGGCGGCGGCAGGGCCTGAAGCGGTGAGGGACGCCACGAAGCGGGTGACGCCGATGACCGCCCCCGAGGACCCGCACGCCCGTGCCCGGCGCGACGTGGCCGCCGCCCTCCTCCTGGCCGAGCACCAGCCCGGCCCGGACTCGGCCGCCCAGGCGCTGCACCGCCTGCGCACCGACGTCGCCGAACTGCTGCCCGAAGCGCAGAAGACAGCCGAGCAACTGCCCGCCGACACCCGGCGGCGGGACGTCGCGCTCTCCTCGGTCGCGTTCGCCCGCACGCTCCTGCACAAGAGCCCGCCCGGCCGCCCCGCACACCTGCTGCGGATCTGGGCCAAGACCACCACCGTCCTGCTCGCCTACACGGAGACGGAGCGACCATGCCGACGGTGACGCGCGGATCCGGCGGCACGATCCGCAGCAACAACCAGGGGCGCCCGCAGTGCGACCGCCGCGGCCAGCACCACGGCTACACCCCGCCCCCGCGCCGCCGCGCGTTGTTCAGCGGCACGGCGACGGGCTGCTGAACAACGGCGCAGCCGCTGGGATTCACCCGGGCACCGGCTCTGTCGCCGCCGCCGGCGAGGAGGGGAGGCGGTGTCGGCACGTGACCGTACGCAGAGCACGAGTCATCGGCACAGCCAGGCGATACACGGGACGGGGGGCGCCGGGGCGCGCGTGCTCCGGCACCGGCCCCGTCCGGGAGGGAATCGTATGCACAAGGTTCGGCACAGAGCTGTCCCGCGGCGCAGAGCGCTCCTGGGCGGGGTGCTCGTCGCGGCCCTGCTCGCGGTGGCCCCGGGGGGAGCGGCCATCGCACAGACACCGGCACAGACACCGGCTCAGCCGCCGTCCGGCGGCGGTGGCGCGGCGGACGGGGCGCGGAGCGGGCAGAGCAGCAGTCTGCCGTCCCGCGTCGGGGTACTGACCTGGAACATCTGCGGGGCCCTGAAGGAGGACGGCGACAACAGCTGTCCGGGTAGCAGCAGCGGCAAGGTCGACGAGCTGGTCAACCGCGTCAAGCGGAACGAGTCGACCACGGTCATCATGGTCCAGGAGACCTGCGAGAGCCTGCACTCGCGTCCGCTGGAGACCGCGCTCAACCGCGAGACCCCCGGCGAGTGGGTGGTCCGGCACCGCACGGCGCTCCGCGTCGGCACCGACAACCCCGTCGTCTGCCCCCGGAGCGGCAAACCGGAGGCCGGCGTCGCCATCGCGATGAAGAAGCTGCCCGGCAGCGACCTGGTCCAGGACAGCGAGGGCAAGCCGGGCTGGGACATGACCTTCCCCAACACCGACGAGGAGGAGACGGGCACGGTCCATACGCAGGGAGCCGCCTGCCTCCAGGACCGCGGCAACCGGCTGCTCGCCTGCGCCAGCCACTTCGCCAACGCGAATGCCGACAAGACGAACCTGCGCGAAGCCTCCGCGCGGGACTTCCGCGACCAGGCCCGGGACTGGCAGAACGGCGGCTACCGCACCATCATCGGCGGCGACCTGAATCTGAGGCCGGACGACGACGCGCTGCAGCCCCTGTACGAGGGGAACTTCGAGGCGGACTCCGACCGCAAGTGCACCACCACAGGCCCCTGGTACCTCAACTACCCCACGTGCCAGAACCCCCGCGGCTCGAAGCTCGACTACATCTTCTTCAGCGACTACGGCTGGGACCTGGTGCGGGGCCACCCGTACTACTGGGGCTCGCGCGACTACTCGCTCGGCAGGCTCAGCGACCACTGGATGCTCTGGTCCGTGGTCCGGCCCAGCTCCTGACCACCGCCCTGCGACAGGGAGATCCACGACTCAGCAGAGGAGAACGGCAATGCGCGACTTACGCAGCATTCGGGGTATCCGCATCGGTTCGGCGTCCGCGCTGGCCGCCGCTCTCATCGCGACCGGCGGCATCCTGAGCCCGGCCGCCGCCGAGGGGGAGCCGGCCGAGAACGCCGCCGCCGAGAACATCATCGGCTCCTTCAACATGGCAGGCGGTCACAGCGAACACGGACCGAAGGGGAACGAGGCGGCCGACGCGCTGGTCAGGAGCGTGGAGGACCGGAAACCGGCCGTGATGCTGCTGCAGGAAGCCTGTGAGAAATGGAAAGACCGCCTGCAGGAGAAGCTCGAACCCGAGTACGACCTGGTGTTCCACCAGATCACCGGCAGCGACGGCACTCCGGCCACCTGCAAGGGCGGCAACTCCCCGTTCGGGCTCGCGGTGCTCTACCGCACGGATCTGGAGTTCGACAAAGACACCAAGAAGGCACACCGCCTCACCACCTCGGGGGGCCTCGAACGGCGGGAGATGCTGTGCGTGAAGTCGCCCTCCCGCGACATCGCCGCCTGCACCACCCACCTGACGCCTGGAGACGAGGACCGCGAGAAGGAATCGAGGTTTGACGAGGCCGCACAGGCGAGTCACGTGCTCAACCGCGATTACGCGGCGGATACCGTGCTCCTCGGCGGTGACATGAACGACACCCCGTGGTCCCTCGCACTCGGCAGCTTCTACCACAAGGACTACGGGGCGTTCGGAGCCCTCAAGGCGGCAGACAGCCCCTGCGGCAACGTGATGTCCGTGTTCCGCTGGGTGGAGGGCAGGTTCACGTTGTGCCGTTCCGGTAAAGCCACGCACGGCGACGAGAAGATCGACTACCTGTTCGTGTCGCCCCGGGTAACCGTCACCGACACCTTCGTCGGGGAGCCGCACCACTCCGACCACCGCCTGCTGTGGAGCAAGGTCCTGCTCTGATCCCGCCGGCGGCAGCGGAAGGACGGGGCGCGGCCGTCAGGCCCGCCCCGTCTGCCCGCCCCGGGGGCGCCGCGCGGCCGAACCGTCAGGAGGCCGGCGCCCTCAGATGCCGGTCGTAGAACCGGTTCCCGTCCTCCAGCTCGAACGCCGGCGTACCGAGGTGTCCGCCCAGATTGGCGTGCAGCGTCTTCTCCTCGCTGCCGAAGGCGTCGAACAGGTCCAGGGCCCGCTGCCGGGGGTTGCCCTCGTCGTCCCACTGCAGCAGCAACAGCAGCGGGATGGTGACCTGCCGGGCCTCCTCGCGCTGGGCGCGGGGCACGAACCCCCCGGCGAAGAGTCCGGCGGCCGCGATGCGCGGCTCGGACACCGCGAGGCGGATGCCGAGCGCTGTCCACCCCGAGTACCCGACCGGGCCCGCGACCCCGGGGAGCGTGAGGAGGGCGTCCAGGGCGGTCCGCCAGTCCGGGGCCGCCCTTTCGACCATCGGGCCGACGAGGGACTCGAAGATCTCGTCGACCGGCTCGCCGGCCTGCATCGCCCGGCGGAGGTCGGCGCGGGCCTGCTCGGCGGCGGCGGAACGGGGGCGGTCACCGCACCCGGCGGCGTCGATGGCGGCCACCGCGAAGCCGTCGGCCGCGGTGAGCCGGCCCCGGGCCACCAGCCGGGCGTCCCCCTTGGGCAGGCCGTTGTTGTGGGCCATCAGGATGAGCGGGGCCGGGGCGGGGGATTCAGGGGTCCACAG
>NZ_JAAKZZ010000610.1 GCF_011045075.1 Streptomyces boncukensis | reverse complement strand
GAGTAAGGGCTCGGCCAAGTGTGCGCGGAGGGGTCACTCCGAGTGGCGTACGCCGTACGTGCGGTGTGTGCGGTAGTCGGGATGGACGGAACGGGGGGAGTGAGCGGTGGACCCTGCACGCCGTGTCTAACGCCCTCCCGCGGGGCCGGTCACTGGGCCGCAAGGGGGGACGTGTGCCCCGTCCGGCCCGGATGGCGGCGGCTCCGTACGGCTGTAAGGGGTATCCCGTGGCATTGCGCGACGGGCCTCGCTCAGGCATGCTCCGGGGTCAGCGCGCGTCCGGTGACCGCCTCTCGTGCCCTGGGCAAGGGGGGAGTGCCGCCGTACCCTTGGGGTAGGGGACATGGGAAGACGATTCCCGGTCGTCATTCACGCAGGCACCACACGATCCTGAAGAGCCGGAAGAGAGAGCAAGCCGACCGTCGTCCCTCTGCACAGAGGACTCCCATCGCCGAGACACATATGGCTGGATACGAGATCCCTGACCCAGCAGACCGCAGGCAGCTCGCCGACGCCGACGCGACCCAGCTGCCCGAGGCGGCGGAAGAGACCCGCCCTTCCTGTGACCCCGCTTTCCTGCACGGTGTCGTCGTGGGCTTCGACGGCTCCATGTCGAGCGAGCGCGCCCTGGCCTATGCCATCGGCATGGCCCACCGCTCCGGCTCGGGCCTGATCATCGTCCATGTGGCCAACCGGCTCCCGACCACCGTCTGGGCGGGCTGCGAGCCCCCCGTCTTCGTGGACGTCCCGGACCACCGCACGGAGGTCCTCGGGCTGGAGCTGGCCTGTGCCGACCACCTCTCGGATGTCTCCTGGATCCTCGTCGAACGCGGTGGGGACATCTGTCACGAACTGGAAGAAGTCGGACAGGAGTACGAGGCGGACGCCATTGTCGTGGGCTCCACGCACGGCCTCGTCGGACGCATCTTCGGATCCGTGGCGGGGCGGCTGGCGCGGCGTGCTCAGCGCCCCGTCGTCGTGGTGCCGTGAGCACGGCAACTCCCGCGCCCGGCAGGGCCGTTCGCCGGCCGTAAGGTAGACGCAGTCGATAAATCTACCCATGCGTAGGGGTGGATTGTGCGCTTGTGAGGGGCATACAGGAGGCATCGGCGCTACGGCGTGCCGCCGAACGGGAGGTGACGGTCCCGCGCGGCGGCCCACCCGCCGGCGTAATGGGCGACGCCGGCACAGGGGAGGCGGAATCCCGCGCGGTTGGTGGCCCGCGCGGGATTCCGCCCATTTCCCCGGCCGGAGCGGCTCACTCCACCGTCACGGACTTCGCGAGGTTGCGCGGCTTGTCGATGTCCCGGCCCAGGGCCAGCGCCGTGTGGTACGCGAGCAGTTGCAGCGGGATGCCCATGAGCACGGGATCCAGCTCGGGCTCGTTCTTCGGTACCACGATCGTGTGATCCGCCTTCTCCTGCTCCATATGGGCGACCGCGAGGATCCGCCCGCTGCGGGCCTTGATCTCCTCCAGCGTGGCGCGGTTCTTGTCCAGCAGCTCGTCGTCCGGCAGCACCGCGACGGTCGGCACCGCGGGCTCGATCAGCGCCAGCGGCCCGTGCTTCAGCTCCGAGGCCGGGTACGCCTCGGCGTGGATGTACGACACCTCCTTGAGCTTCAGCGACGCCTCGCGCGCCACCGGGTAGCCGCGGACCCGGCCCACAAACATCATGCTCTTGGCGGTGGCGTAGTCGGCGGCCAGCTTCTCGATCGCGGCCTCCTCCCGCATGACCCGGTCGATCTGCTCCGGGAGCTGCCGCAGCCCCGCCAGGATCCGCTTGCCGTCCGCGACCGACAGGTCCCGGATCCGGCCCAGATGCAGCGCGAGCAGCGCGAAGGCCACGGCGGTGTTCGTGAAGCACTTGGTGGAGACGACGCAGACCTCCGGGCCCGCGTGGACGTACACCCCGCCGTCGGTCTCCCGGGCGATGGCCGAGCCGACCACGTTCACCACGCCCAGCACCCGAGCGCCCTTGCGCTTCAGCTCCTGCACCGCCGCGAGGGTGTCATAGGTCTCGCCGGACTGGCTGACCGCGATGTAGAGCGTGTCCGGGTCCACCACCGGGTTGCGGTAGCGGAACTCGCTGGCGGGCTCGGCGTCCGCGGGGACCCGGGCCAGCTCCTCGATCATCTGTGCGCCGATCATGCCCGCGTGGTACGCGGAGCCGCAGCCCAGGATCTTCACCCGGCGCATGGTGCGGGCCTCGCGCGCGTCCAGGTTGAGGCCGCCCAGATGGACGGTGGCGAACCGGTCGTCGATCCGCCCGGCCAGCACCCGGTCCACGGCGTCCGCCTGCTCCGCGATCTCCTTGTGCATATAGGTGTCGTGGCCGCCCATGTCATAGGACTCGGCCGCCCACTCGACGGTCTCCGGAGAGGTGGAGGTGCGCGAGCCCTCGGTGGTGTACGTGCGGTAGTCGCCCGCCTTGATGGTGGCCATCTCGCCGTCGTCCAGGGTGACGACCTGCCGGGTGTGCGACACCAGCGCGGCCACGTCCGAGGCGACGAACATCTCCTTCTCGCCGATGCCCAGCACCACGGGGGAGCCGTTGCGGGCCACCACGATGCGGTCCGGGAACGCGGCGTGCAGTACGGCGATGCCGTATGTGCCCTCGATGTGCCGCAGCGCCTCCTGGACCTTGGCCTCCAGCGTGTCGGCCTCGGAGCGGGCGATGAGGTGCGAGAAGACCTCGGTGTCGGTGTCCGAGACGAGGGTGACACCGTCGGCGGTGAGCTTGGCGCGCAGCTCGGCGGCGTTGTCGACGATGCCGTTGTGGACGACGGCGACCTGCTCGTCCGGGTCCAGATGCGGATGCGCGTTGACGTCGTTCGGGGCGCCGTGGGTGGCCCAGCGGGTGTGGGCGATGCCCACCGTGCCGGAGAAGCGCTTGGGCAGCCGCTCCTCCAGGTCGCGGACCCGGCCCTTGGTCTTGGCGGACTTCAGCCCGCCGCTGCTGCCGCTGCTGTGGACGGCGAGCCCGGCGGAGTCATAGCCCCGGTACTCCAGGCGCTGGAGGCCCTCCAGGAGCAGCGGAGCGGTGTCCCGCTTCCCGATATATCCCACGATTCCGCACATGGTGTGTGCTGCCTGCCTCTCGCTCGGTTCCGTCGGTGATGGCTCTGGTTGATGGCTCTGGTGGTGACTCTGGTGGTGACTCTGGTGGCGTTGGCTCTGGTGGTGGAGTCGGTGTGGGTGCCCGTTCCGGCGGGGTGCCCGGCTGCCGCTCAGCCGTAGACGATCCGGCGCAGCTGCCGGAGCGACAGCGGGGGCGGCGCCACGGCGCGGTGCGGCAGCTCGGCGGTGATCCGCTCGAAGATCTCCGCGTTGACGTGGCCCGCTGCCTGCAGCTCGCGGTGGCGGCGCCGGACGAACTCGGCGGTGGTCTCGTCGAAGTAGGCCAGCACGTCGAGCACCACCCGGGCCGCTTCGCCGCGCTGCAGCGGGGTGGTGCGGACCAGATGGTCGATCAGATCGTCGTGGACAGGCGTACGGGGTTCGAGCACGGGTCGATACTGATCGGTTGGCGCGGTGAGCGCAAGAAATCTGCCCGATTCCGGGCAGGATCGACGCGGAATGGAGGAGGCGTGGAGGCGTGGTGCGATGTTTTTCGGCCTGGTACGCACCTTTGCCGCGATTGGCCGAGTGTTTACTTCTTCCGGGTGGCCGGGGGCTCCAGGATGGAGCGGTCCCATGGGGCCGCGGTTCCGCGGTCCCGCGAGGTCGCGGAGTCGCCTTCCGGGGCGCCCTCTTCCGGCGCTGGTCTCTACCAGGCACCATGCGAATTGCCAGGTCGAATTGCCATGTGCATGGCATCGCCGAAGGGGGTTCTCCTGTGCGACACCTCAGACCGCTGCTGCTGCTCTGCGCCTCCCTCCTCACCGTCACCGCCCTTCCCGCCGCGACCGCACACGC
>NZ_JAAKZZ010000060.1 GCF_011045075.1 Streptomyces boncukensis | reverse complement strand
CCCCCGGAGGCTTCCGTGTCATCCCGTCCGGCCCGCAGATCCGCGGTCACCGTTGCCGCGCTGTGCTCCACGTTGCTCGTCCTGCCGCCCGCGGCGAACGCCGAGAACGCCGACGACGCCGGCAACGCCGGGACCGCCGCGCGTACCGACGGTGTGCGCATCCACGACATCCAGGGCAGCACCCGGATCTCCCCGCTCGCGGGCCGGCCCGTCACCGGCGTCCCCGGCGTCGTCACCGGGGTGCGCGGCTTCGGCTCGGCGCGCGGCTTCTGGCTCCAGGACCCCCGCCCGGACCGCGACCCGGCCACCAGCGAGGGGATCTTCGTCTACACCGGCAAGCAGACGCCGCAGGTCCGCGCGGGCGACACCCTGCGGGTCTCCGGCACCGTCGGCGAGTTCTACCCCGGCGGCAAGGGCTCCGGCGGCCAGTCGCTCACCCAGCTCACCGACGCCACCTGGACCGTCCACGGGCACGGCCACCGGCTGCCCGCCGCGTTCCGCCTCACCCCGCGCAGCGTGCCCGAGGCGTACGCACCGGACGCGGGCGGCGGCAGCATCGAGGGCCGCACCCTGCGCCCGGGCCGCTACGCCCTGGACCGCTACGAGTCGCTGGAGGGCATGCGGGTCTCCGTGCGCAACGCGCGGGTGACGGGCCCCACGTCCCGCTACCACGACCTCTTTGTGACCAGCGACCCCGGTCAGCACCGCACCCGGCGCGGCGGCACCTTCTACGGCTCGTACGCGGCGCAGAACGGCGCCCGCGTCAAGGTCTCCTCGCTGCTCGACCTGGACACCCGCCCCTTCCCCGTCGCCAACGTCGGCGACCGGCTGCGCGGCACCACCGAGGGCCCGCTGGACTACGACCAGTACGGCGGCTACGCCCTGCGCGCCACCGAGCTGGGCACGCGCCAGGACCGGCGGCTGCGGCGCGAGCGGACCCGGCCGCAGCGCCGCGACGAGCTGTCCGTCGCGACGTACAACGTCGAGAACCTGTCCCCCAGGACGGAGCCCGCCAAGTTCGACCGGCTGGCGACGGCCCTGGTGAAGAATCTGGCCTCGCCGGACATCGTCACCGTCGAGGAGGTCCAGGACGACACCGGCCCGGCCGACGACGGCACCGTGAGCGCCGGGAAGACGCTCAGGATGCTCGCCGACGCGGTACGGAAGGCGGGCGGGCCCGCGTACGAATGGCGGCAGATCGATCCCGAGGACGGCCAGGACGGCGGCCAGCCGGGCGGCAACATCCGGGTCGCGTTCCTCTACAACCCCGAGCGCGTCTCCTTCACCGATCGCCCGGGAGGCGACGCCACCACCCCGGTCGGGGTCGCCGACCACGCCGGCACCCCGGCGCTGACCGCCTCGCCGGGCCGGATCGCGCCGCAGGACCCGGCGTGGGAGGCGAGCCGGAAGCCGCTCGCGGGCGAGTTCCGGTTCCGGGGCCGCCCGGTCTTCGTCCTCGCGAACCACTTCAGCTCGAAGGGCGGCGGCGATCTGGAGGGCGACCAGCCGCTGTACAGCCGCTTCCAGCCGCCGACCCGCTACTCGGAGCCGCAGCGCGTCGAACAGGCGAAGCTGGTGAATTCGTTCGTCCGTGAGGTGCGTGCGGTTGACCCGGACGCGGTGGTCGTCGCGGGCGGCGACTTCAACGACTTCCCGTTCTCCCCCTCGCTGGACGCGCTCCGCGCCGGCGGCGCGCTCACCAGCCCGATGGACCGGCTGCCCCGCAGCGAGCAGTACGGCTATGTCTTCCAGGGCAACTCGCAGGCACTGGACCACATCCTGACGAGCCCCGGCGCGGGGCGGCCCCGGTACGACATCGTCCACATCAACGCGGAGTTCGCGGATCAGGCCAGTGACCACGATCCGTCCGTGGTCCGGATCCGGCTGCGGTAGCCCCCTCCGCGTCCTCTGCCTCGTCCTCGTCCCCCGCGCCGGTCAGGTCCCGCACGAGCAGCGCCGCGCCCGCCACCGCGCCCGGCATCAGCAGGACCGCCACGAAGGGGACGAGGAAGAGCAGCACCAGCGGCACCCCGAAGCCGAGCGCGAGCGCCCTGCGCTGCCGCAGCATCCGCAGCCGCTCGCGCACCGGGACCCCCCGGCGCTCCAGCGCGACCGAGGCCAGCTCCAGGGTGAGGAAGAACCCGGCGACGCAGAGGCCGGCGAGGGGGACCACGGTCTGGCCGAAGAACGGCACGAAGCCCAGGAAGAACAGCGGCACCGTCCACATCAGGGTGCGGCCCAGCACGAAGAGGCTGTCGCGGAGGGAGACCCACAGCCCTCGCCACAGCGACAGGTCGGGGCCCTCGGGCAGCTCGCCCTCGGACTCCTCGACCTGCTCCGACAGCTTCTCGTAGAACGGGTCGCCGATCAGCAGGGTGACGGCGGCGAAGCTGACGACGGAGACAGCCGCGAGGGCGAGCCACAGCAGCACCGCGAACACGGTCCGCAGCAGCGTCCGCCAGGGCGAGCCCCAGTCGTCCGCGAAGGGCGTGGCCCAGCTCGCGATGTCGCCCGTCCAGAAGGCGAGCGCGACGAGCGCCGCCGTGTAGAGGACGAAGGTGACCAGCGCGGGCAGCAGGCCGAAGCCGAGCCACCGTCCGTGCCCCAGCACCCAGCGCTGGCCCCGCCCCAAGTACCGCGCACCGGCGGCAAGTTCACGCATACGCCCAGCGTATCCGCGCCCCCTCGGCTTCGGGGGTCAGTTGTGGGTGTGGAGGGCCTCGTTGAGCCCGCCCCAGGAACCGCTGCGCTGCAGCACCTCGACCGTGCCGGAGACGGAGTTGCGGCGGAAGAGCAGATTGCGGGCCCCGGACAGCTCGGCGGCCTTCACGATCTTCCCGTCCGGCAGCGTCACCCGCGTTCCTGCCGTGACATAGAGGCCGGCCTCGACGACGCAGTCGTCGCCGAGGGAGATGCCGATGCCGGACTCGGCGCCGATCAGGCAGCGCTCGCCGACCGCGATGGTCTCCTTGCCGCCGCCGGAGAGGGTGCCCATGATCGAGCCGCCGCCGCCCAGGTCGGTGCCGTTGCCCAGCACGACGCCCGCGCTGATCCGGCCCTCGACCATGGAGGTGCCCAGCGTCCCGGCGTTGAAGTTGCAGAAGCCCTCGTGCATCACCGTGGTGCCCTCGGCCAGGTGCGCGCCGAGGCGGACGCGGTCGGCGTCGCCGATCCGGACGCCCTGCGGGGCCACGTAGTCCGTCATCCGCGGGAACTTGTCGACGCTGGTGACGGCGAGCGGCCGGCCCGCGGCGCGGGCCCTCAGCCGGACGTCCTCCAGGGTGTCGAGCGGCACGGGTCCCAGGCTGGTCCAGGCGACGTTGGCCAGGTGGGCGAAGATGCCGTCCAGGTTCTGCCCGTGCGGGCGGACCAGCCGGTGGCTGAGCAGATGCAGCCGCAGATAGACGTCGTGCGCGTCCAGCGGCTTGTCGTCGAGGGAGGCGATGACCGTGCGGACGGCGACGACCTCGACGCCGCGGAGCGGGTCGGGCCCGATGGCCTGCGGTGCCGCCTCCCCGAGCAGCTCGGCGGCGCGCGCGGCGTCCAGCCGCTCGGAGCCGGCGGGCCCCGGCGCGTCGCGCAGCTCGGGGGCGGGGTACCAGGTGTCGAGGACGGTTCCCCCGGCGGTGATGGTGGCAAGCCCGGCGGCGACGGCGCCGGTGGTGCGGGTGGTGGGTGCTTCGGTCATGCCAGGAACGCTATCCGGCGCACCCCCGCGCTGACGAACCGGCCCGGATGCCAGGCCGTCGCCCGTCAGCCGATCACCCGGGCGAGCGCGGCCCGGACCTCCGTGCGGTCGAAGGGCCGGTCGGTGAGCAGGAACTGCAGCAGCAGCCCGTCTATCAGGGCCGTGAGCGCCCGTGCCGTGGCGAGGTCGGGGGTGTGCCGCCCGAGCACCCCGGCCATCTCGTCCAGCCAGGCGGCGGCCACCGGCTGGAGCAGCGGGCGGCTGAGCGCGGCCAGATACAGCTCGTACTCCAGCCGGATCCGGCCGCGGCCGCCGGAGGTGTACTCCTCCAGCAGCTGGGTGAGCGCGTCCAGCAGCGAGTCGCCGCCGGACAGCCTGGCCTCCCAGCCCTCGATGGCGCTCACCGGCTCGCAGGTGACCTGTTCCAGCGCGGCGACGAGCAGCTCGTCCAGGCTCGCGAAGTGGTACGTGGTGGAGCCGAGCGGTACATCGGCCTCGGCGGCCACGGAGCGGTGGCTGAGCGCCTCGATGCCCTTCAGCTCCACGATGCGGATCGCGGCGTCGATGATCCGCTGCCGCCGATCGGGGTCGTAGCGGCGCGCCATCAGTGCGCACCTCCCAGATTCAGCACGATCACTCCGCAGATCACCAGCAGCACTCCCAGTATCCTCGCCGCCGACACGGCCTCGCCGACGAAGACCATGCCGATCAGGGCGATGGCGGCCGTGCCCGCGCCGGACCAGATGGCGTAGGCGGTGCCGACGGACATCGTCTTCAGCGTGTGCGCGAGCAGTACGAAGGCCACAACATACCCGAGCCCGGTGGCCAGCGAGGGCCACAGCCTGCTGAAGCCGTCGCTGTACTTCATGGAGGTGGTCGCCAGGACCTCGGCCAGGATGGCACCGGAGAGCGTCGCGTACATCATACGTACGAGCGTACACAGCGATATGTACGCTCGTACACTGACTTTCGGATCAGGCTCCGATCCGGTTCAGTCCAGCAGGGTCTTCTTGTGGGCCAGCACGCAGAACTCGTTCCCCTCGGGGTCGGCCAGGACGATCCACGGCACGTCCTCGCGCTGCCCCACGTCGGCGCGCCGGGCGCCCAGCGCCAGCAGCCGCTCGACCTCGGCGTCCCACTCCCCCTCCCCGGGGGTCAGGTCCAGGTGCAGCCGGTTCTTGCCGGCCTTCTCCTCCGGCACCGGCAGGAAGACGATCCCGGGCAGCGCCTCGGGCGAGGGGGCGATGATCACCTC
Organism: Streptomyces boncukensis; assembly: GCF_011045075.1. Classification (GTDB taxonomy): domain Bacteria; phylum Actinomycetota; class Actinomycetes; order Streptomycetales; family Streptomycetaceae; genus Streptomyces; species Streptomyces boncukensis. The sequence goes on along the minus strand of NZ_JAAKZZ010000060.1, from coordinate 18,559 downwards.
GTCCGGGTCCTGGTGCACGATCCGCCAGTCCAGCACCTGCGCCCAGAAGCGGGCCAGCCCGGCGAGGTCGTGCGCGTCCACGGCGATCTGGTAGAGCGAAAGAGTCATGCCCGCCAGCATGGCTGGCGGGCATGGTGATGTCAGCGCCGGTGCCCCGGCGTGCCGGGCTCAGACGTTGAAGCCCAGCGCGCGCAGCTGCTCGCGGCCGTCATCGGTGATCTTGTCCGGGCCCCAGGGCGGCATCCAGACCCAGTTGATCTTCAGTTCGTTGACGATGCCCTCCGTCGCCGAGCGGGCCTGGTCCTCGATGACGTCGGTCAGCGGACAGGCCGCCGAGGTGAGCGTCATATCGATCGTGGCGACGTTGGAGTCGTCGACGTGGACGCCGTAGACCAGGCCGAGATTGACGACGTCGATACCCAGCTCGGGGTCGACGACGTCCATCATCGCCTCGCGGACCTCGTCCTCCTCGGCGGGCTTGGTGGTCATCTCCGTCATGCCGCGCCCCTCTCCTTCTCGCTGAACACCTGCGCTGTCGCGTCCTTCCATGCCATCCAGCTCAGCAGAGCACACTTCACCCGCGCCGGATACTTCGAGACCCCGGCGAACGCGACCGCGTCCTCCAGCACGTCCTCCATCACATCGATATCGGCCTGCTCGATCTGCCCCTTGGACTGCATCAGCTCCAGAAACGTGTCCTGGATCCTCCGCGCCTCCGGCAGCTCCTTGCCGACGAGCAGCTCGTTCAGCACGGAGGCGCTGGCCTGGCTGATGGAGCAGCCCTGGCCCTCGTACGAGACGTCCTGGATCGTTTCACCGTCGTACCGCACCCGCAGGGTGATCTCGTCCCCGCAGGTCGGGTTGGTGTGGTGCGCCTCGGCATCGCCGTCGCGCAAGCCGCGCCCGTGCGGATGCTTGTAGTGGTCCAGGATCACGTCCTGGTACATCGAGTCCAGCTTCACCGACAGCCCCTCACAGCCCTATGCGAAGAAATTCCGTACGTGTTCCAGCCCGTCGGCCAGAGCGTCGACCTCGGCGGGCGTGTTGTACAGATAGAACGACGCTCGCGTGGTCGCAGGAATTCCATAGCGCAGACACACCGGGCGTGCGCAGTGGTGGCCCACCCGGACCGCGATGCCCTGCTCGTCCAGCACCTGGCCCACATCGTGCGGATGGATGTCGCCCAGGGTGAAGGAGATCGTGGCGCCCCGGTCCTCGGCCGAGTCCGGGCCGATGATCCTGAGGTCGGGGATCTCCCGCAGCCTGCGCACCGCGTACTCGGTGAGGGCGTGCTCGTGCTGCCAGATGCGGTCCATGCCGATCGCCGAGAGATAGTCCACGGCGACGCCGAGCCCGACCGCCTGCGCGACCGGCGGGGTGCCCGCCTCGAACTTGTGCGGCGCCGGGGCGTAGGTCGAGGAGTGCATGGTGACCGTCTCGATCATCTCCCCGCCGCCCAGGAACGGCGGCAGGTCCTCCAGCAGCTCCTGGCGGCCCCAGAGCACACCGATGCCGGTCGGACCGCACATCTTGTGCCCGGTGAAGGCGACGAAGTCGGCCTGCAGGTCCTGCACGTCCAGCGGCATATGCGGGGCCGCCTGCGAGGCGTCGACCACGACCAGCGCGCCGACCTCCTGCGCGCGGCGGATGATGGGCTCCAGCGGGTTGATCGTGCCCATGATGTTGGACACCAGGGTGAGCGCGACGACCTTGGTCCGCTCGGTGATCAGCTCGTCCACGCCGGAGACATCGAGCCGCCCGCCGTCGGTCAGCCCGAACCACTTCAGCTCCGCGCCCGTGCGCTGCGCGAGCAGCTGCCACGGCACGATGTTGGAGTGGTGCTCCATCTCGGTGATGACGATCTCGGTGCCGCGCTCGACGCGGTAGGGCTCGTCGGCCCAGCCGAGCATGTTCGCCACGAGATTGAGGGACTCCGAGGCGTTCTTGGTGAAGACGACCTCGTCCCGGCTGGGCGCGTTGATGAACTCCGCGACCTTGTCACGCGCGCTCTCGTACAGCGCCGTGGCCTCCTCGGCGAGCACATGGACGCCGCGGTGCACATTGGCGTTGTGCCGCTCGTAGTAGTCGGCCAGCGCGTCGAGCACCTGGGTGGGCTTCTGGGACGTGGCGGCGTTGTCCAGGTAGACGAGCTTCGCGCCGTCGTGGACCACGCGGTCCAGGATGGGGAAGTCCTTCCGGATCGCCTCGGTGTCGAGAAGGCCCGGCAGAGTTGAGGTCACGCAGCGGCACCACCCTTCACATACTCCTCGTAGCCCTCCTCCTCCAGCTTGTCCGCCAGCTCGGGGCCGCCGGACTCGGCGATCCGGCCCTTGGCGAAGACATGCACGAAGTCGGGCTTGATGTACCGCAGGATGCGGGTGTAGTGGGTGATCAGCAGGGTGCCGACCTCGCCGCTCTCGCGGACCCGGTTGACGCCCTCGGAGACCACGCGCAGCGCGTCCACGTCGAGGCCGGAGTCGGTCTCGTCCAGGATCGCGATCTGCGGCTTCAGCAGCTCCAGCTGAAGGATCTCGTGGCGCTTCTTCTCGCCGCCGGAGAAGCCCTCGTTGACGTTGCGCTCGGCGAAGGCCGGGTCGATGGAGAGCCGCTCCATGGCCTCCTTGACCTCCTTGACCCAGGTACGCAGCTTGGGCGCCTCGCCGCGCATCGCGGTGGCGGAGGTGCGCAGGAAGTTGGACACCGAGACACCGGGGACCTCGACCGGGTACTGCATGGCGAGGAAGACGCCGGCGCGGGCCCGCTCGTCGACGGACATCTCCAGGACGTCCTCGCCGTCGAGCTTCACCGAGCCGCTGGTGACGGAGTACTTCGGGTGGCCGGCCAGGGAGTAGGCCAGGGTGGACTTGCCGGAGCCGTTCGGGCCCATGATCGCGTGCGTCTCGCCCTGCTTCACGGTCAGGTCGACACCGCGCAGGATCTCGTTCGGGCCACCCTCGGTCTCGACGGAGACGTGCAGGTCGTTGATCTCAAGCGTTGCCATGGGGACTTCAGGACTCCTGGGTGACGGAGACGAGCACATCGTCCCCTTCGATCTTGACGGGGTAGACGGGTACGGGGCGGGTGGCGGGCAGCCCGGAGGGCTTGCCGGTGCGCAGGTCGAAGGTGGAGCCGTGCAGCCAGCACTCGATCTGGCAGTCCTCCACCTCGCCCTCGGAGAGCGAGACGTTGGCGTGCGAGCAGATGTCGTAGATCGCGAACACCTCGCCCTCGGTCCGGACGAGCGAGACCGGGACCCCGCCCAGCTCGACGCGCAGCGGAGTGTCCTCTTCCAGGTCACTCAGCGCGGCGGCGCGTACGAACTCTGCGGTGGCGCTCATGAGACGGACGCCTCCAGCTCGGTCTCGATCTTGGCGATCAGCCGCTCCTCCAGGTCCGGCAGGCCGATCTGCTGGACCAGCTCGGCGAAGAAGCCGCGCACGACCAGGCGGCGGGCCTCCTGCTCGGCGATGCCGCGCGCCATCAGATAGAACAGCTGCTCGTCGTCGAAGCGGCCGGTGGCCGAGGCGTGCCCGGCGCCGACGATCTCCCCGGTCTCGATCTCCAGGTTGGGGACCGAGTCGACCCGGGCGCCGTCGGTGAGCACCAGGTTGCGGTTCAGCTCGTAGGTGTCGGTGCCGGTGGCCTCGGCCCGGATGAGCACGTCACCGATCCACACCGCGTGCGCGTCCTCGCCCTGGAGCGCGCCCTTGTAGGCCACGTTGGAGCGGCAGTTGGGGGTGTCGTGATCGACCAGCAGACGGTGCTCCTGGTGCTGGCCCGTGTCGGTGAAGTACAGCCCGTACAGCTCGGCCTCGCCGCCGGGGCCGGCGTAGCTGACGCGGGGGCTGAGCCGGACCACGTCGCCGCCGAAGGTGACGACGACGGACTTGAAGGTCGCGTCCCGGCCGACCAGCGCGTTGTGCTGGGAGCAGTGCACCGCCGTGTCGTCCCAGTCCTGCACGGAGACGAAGGTGACCTTCGCGCCGTCGCCCAGGACGAACTCGACGTTGGCCGAGCGGACCGCGTCCCCGGTGTGGTCGATGACGATGACGGCCTCGGCGAAGGCGCCGATGTCGAAGACGGTGTGCCCGTAGGTCGCGCCGCCCTCGCCGTGCAGGCCGACCCGCACCGGCTCGGCGAGCACGGCCTCCTTGGGCACCGAGATGACGGTGGCCTTCTCGAAGGAGGAGAACGCCTGGGCCGCCACCCGGTCGACGGGCTTGCCGGCCCGGCCGATCCGCGCGTCGTCCCGCGGGACCGTCTCGACGGTGACCCCGTCGGGCGCGGACACCTCGATCTTGATCGCACCGGACGCGTCGGCGGTGCCGTCGTGCAGGCCCTTCAGCCGCTCCAGGGGAGTGAAGCGCCACTCCTCCTCGCGGCCGTGCGGCACCGGGAAGTCCGCCACGTCGAAGGACGGGGGCGCACTCATCCGCGTCGCGGTGGTGGACTCCGCCGCGACGGCGACGGCGCCGGACGTGGTGGCGCCGGCTGGGATGTTCTGAGCCTCAGCCATGGCTGTCGTGTTGCTCGCTTTCTGGATCAGGAGGATGGGGGCTGGACGGGGGGATGCGGGCCGACGCGGCGTCAGCCCACCGCGCCCTCCATCTGGAGCTCGATCAGCCGGTTCAGCTCCAGCGCGTACTCCATGGGCAGCTCCTTGGCGATCGGCTCGACGAAGCCGCGGACGATCATCGCCATGGCCTCGTCCTCGGACAGGCCGCGCTGCATCAGATAGAACAGCTGGTCGTCGCTGACCTTGGAGACGGTCGCCTCGTGGCCCATCGTGACGTCGTCCTCGCGGACGTCGACATACGGGTAGGTGTCGGAGCGGGAGACGGTGTCGACCAGCAGCGCGTCGCACAGCACGTTGGACTTGGAGCCCTCGGCGCCCTCGCCGATCTCGATCAGACCGCGGTACGAGGTGCGCCCGCCGCTGCGCGCCACCGACTTGGAGACGATGTTCGACGAGGTGCGCGGCGCCATGTGCACCATCTTGGCGCCCGCGTCCTGGTGCTGGCCCTCGCCCGCGAAGGCGACCGACAGGGTCTCGCCCTTGGCGTGCTCGCCCATCAGGTAGACGGCGGGGTACTTCATCGTCACCTTGGAGCCGAGGTTGCCGTCGACCCACTCCATGGTCGCGCCCTCGTAGGCCACGGCGCGCTTGGTGACCAGGTTGTAGACGTTGTTCGACCAGTTCTGGATCGTGGTGTAGCGGCAGCGGCCGCCCTTCTTCACGATGATCTCGACGACGGCGGAGTGCAGCGAGTCCGAGTTGTAGATCGGCGCGGTGCAGCCCTCGACGTAGTGCACATAGGCGTTCTCGTCGACGATGATCAGGGTCCGCTCGAACTGGCCCATGTTCTCGGTGTTGATCCGGAAGTACGCCTGGAGCGGGATGTCGACGTGCACGCCCGGCGGGACGTAGATGAAGGAGCCGCCGGACCACACGGCGGTGTTGAGCGCCGCGAACTTGTTGTCACCCGCGGGGATGACGGTGCCGAAGTGCTCCTGGAAGAGCTCCGGGTGCTCCCTGAGCGCCGTGTCGGTGTCCAGGAAGAGGACGCCCTGCTTCTCCAGGTCCTCGCGGATCTGGTGGTAGACGACCTCCGACTCGTACTGCGCGGCGACGCCGGCCACCAGGCGCTGCTTCTCCGCCTCCGGGATGCCGAGCTTGTCGTAGGTGTTCTTGATGTCCTCCGGCAGGTCCTCCCACGTCTGGGCCTGCTTCTCGGTGGAGCGCACGAAGTACTTGATGTTGGCGAAGTCGATGCCGGTCAGGTCCGAGCCCCAGGTCGGCATGGGCTTCTTCTCGAAGAGCCGATGCCCCTTCAGACGGAGCTTGAGCATCCAGTCGGGCTCGTTCTTCTTGCCCGAGATGTCACGGACGACCTCGTCGGACAGGCCGCGCTTGGCGGCGGCACCGGCCTCGTCGGAGTCGGCCCAGCCGTACTCGTAGTTGCCCAGACCTTCCAGCTCGGGGTGGGCAGTCTCCGTGGGAGCGGTCATTCGGGGTTCCTCCCGGCCTCGTTCACCGATGCGGTGGCTGTGGTGATGGCGTTGCTCGTCGTGCTGGTGGTCGTGCTGGGGGTCTTCGGATGGGCCCGGTGTGCATGCGGGATGAACGTGGTGCACACCCCGTCGCCGTGCGCGATGGTCGCCAGGCGCTGCACATGGGTGCCGAGCAGCTGGGAGAAGAGCTCGGTCTCCGCCTCGCACAGCTGCGGGAACTGCTCGGCGGTGTGCACCACCGGGCAGTGGTGCTGGCAGAGCTGCTCCCCGGCCGAGGCCGGCGCGCCGCGCGCCGTGGCAGCGTACCCGTCCTCGGTGAGGGCCGCCGCAAGCGCCCTCGCCCGCTGCTCGGGCGGCACGTCCTCCAGGGCCGCGCGGTACTTCTCCGCGTCCTGCGCGATACGGGCGCGGGCGAAGGCCGCCACGGCCGCCTCGCCGACCTCGCCGCCGCCGGCGGACTGGGCGATCCACCGCAGGGCGTCGGCCGCGAGCTGGTCGTACGCCTGGTCGAAGGCGTCCCTCCCGCAGTCCGTGAGGGCGAAGACCTTGGCCGGGCGGCCCCGGCCCCGCGCGCCGTAGACCCGCTTCTCACGGGGCTCGACCACGCCCTCCGCCACCAGTGCGTCCAGATGGCGCCGGACGGCCGCCTGGGTCAGCTCCAGCCGCAGCGCCAGCTCGGCAGCGGTGGACGGGCCGTGGTCGAGAATGGAGCGCGCGACCTTGTTGCGCGTGCCGTGCTGTTCATCCGGGGCGCCGGACACGGGTGCGGAACCGGTGGCCTGTGTGGCCGCCGGACGCGCCTCCCGAGCCTTACCCCTCTTTTTCACAACGCCATTGTTGCTTAATTCCGCTGGGCCCGGCAACCCGCCTCTGTGACCTGCCACAATGGGGTGCGTCACGTAAGGGGAGCCTTACCGGCGCCCCCGCCCGTACGGGGCGCGCGACCTCCTTAGACTGCGTCCATGCAAACTTCTGCGGCTGTGGAAGTCGCGGGGCTGGTGAAGAGGTACGGGGACAAGACCGCCGTCGACGGACTCGACCTGTCCGTCCTGCGCGGCACCGTCACCGCCTTCCTCGGCCCCAACGGCGCGGGCAAGACCACCACCATCGAGACCTGCGAGGGCTACCGCAGCCCCGACGCGGGCACGGTCCGCGTCCTCGGCCTCGACCCCGTCGCCGACGGCGCCGCACTGCGCCCGCGGATCGGCGTCATGCTGCAGAGCGGCGGGATCTACCCCACGGCGCGCGCCGAGGAGACCCTGCGCCACATGGCCACCCTGCACGCCCACCCCCTCGACGTCCCGTCGCTGGTCGAACGGCTCGGCCTCGGCTCGTGCGGGAGAACGCCCTACCGCCGCCTCTCCGGCGGCCAGCAGCAGCGCCTCGCGCTCGCGCTGGCCCTGGTCGGCCGCCCCGAGCTGGTCTTCCTCGACGAGCCCACCGCGGGCCTCGACCCGCAGGCCCGGCACGCCACCTGGGACCTGGTGCGGGAGCTGCGCACCGACGGCGTGACCGTACTGCTGACCACGCACGCCATGGACGAGGCCGAGGAGCTGTCCGACGACGTCGCCATCGTGGACGGCGGCCGGGTCATCGCCCAGGGGACGCCCGAGGAGCTGTGCAAGGGCGGCGCCGAGAACACCCTGCGGTTCGGCGGACGCCCGGGACTGGACCTGGGCTCGCTGCTCAAGGCCCTCCCCGCGGAGACCGTCGCCGTGGAGCTGAGCCCCGGCAGCTACCGCCTCACCGGCACCGTCGACCCGCAGCTGCTCGCCACCGTGACGTCCTGGTGCGCCCAGAACGGCGTACTGCCCGACCGCATCTCGGTCGAGCGCCGCACCCTGGAGGACGTCTTCCTGGAGCTGACGGGGAGGGAGCTGCGGTCATGAGCGTCGAGGGAACGTACGCGCCGAAGCCCGGGGCCGCGCCGCTGCCCCGGATGATCCGCGCGCAGGCGCTGCTGGAGACCAGGACGCTGCTGCGCAACGGGGAGCAGCTGCTGCTCACCGTCGTCATCCCGACGCTGCTGCTGGTGCTCTTCAGCGCCGTGGACATCGTCGACACCGGCGCCGGAGAGCGGGTCGACTTCCTCGCGCCCGGGATCCTCGCGCTGGCGGTGCTGTCCACCGCGTTCACCGGGCAGGCCATCTCGACCGGGTTCGAGCGCCGGTACGGCGTACTGAAGCGGCTCGGCGCCTCCCCGCTGCCGCGCTGGGGGCTGATGGCCGCGAAGACCTGCTCCGTCCTGGTCATCGAGGCGCTGCAGATCGTGCTGCTCACGGTGGTGGCGCTGGCGCTCGGCTGGTCCCCGCACGGCAACCCCGCCGCCGTCGCCCTGCTGCTCGTCCTCGGGACGGCGGCCTTCTCCGGGCTCGGGCTGCTGATGGCCGGGACGCTGCGCGCCGAGGCGACCCTGGCCGCCGCGAACCTGGTGTTCATCCTGCTGCTGATCGGCGGCGGCGTGGTCGTGCCGATGGACAAGTTCCCCCAGGGCGCCCAGGACGCGCTGGGGCTGCTGCCCATCGCGGCGCTCTCCGACGGACTGCGGGACGTGCTCCGGCACGGCGCCGGCCTGCCCTGGGCCGACCTGGGCATCCTCGCCGTCTGGGCCGTGCTCGGCCTCGGGGCGGCGGCCCGCTTCTTCCGGTGGGAGTGAGCACGGGGCCCGCGCGCCCGGCACCCCCTCGTGAATCCATGCACAAGCGGCGCTCTACGATGGGCCCGTGCCGAATCTGCTCGAAGCCGTACGCAACCCCCTCGCGTATATCGCCGCGCGCTGGACGCCGACCCAGCGCACCCTCCAGCAGGCGACCTTCCTCGCCATGCTGATGAGCGTCGTCATCGTGGTGAGCGGCGGGGCCGTGCGGCTCACGGGCTCCGGGCTGGGCTGCGACACCTGGCCCAAGTGCAGCGACAACAGCCTGGTGGCCACCTCGGAAATGGGGTTCCACGGCGCCATCGAGTTCGGCAACCGGATGATGACGTGGGTGGTGTCCGCCGCGGTGGGCTGGGCCATCATCGTCGTACGGGCCGCGAAGCCGCGCCGCCGGGGGCTGAGCCGGCTCGCCTGGTCGCAGTTCTGGCTGGTGATGAGCAACGGTGTGGTCGGCGGCATCACGGTGCTGACCGACCTGAACCCGTACACCGTCGCGGGCCACTTCCTGGCCGCCCTCGGGCTGCTCACCGTCACCACGCTGACCTGGCTGCGCGCCCGGGAGGGCGACACGCCGCCCCGCCCGCTGGCCGGCAAGGCCGTCAAGCAGCTGGTGTGGGCGCTGACGGTGTTCACCGCGCTGCTCATCACCGCCGGCACCGTCGTCACCGGCTCCGGGCCGCACGCGGGCGACAGCAGCGATGTGCCGCGGATGCCGGTCGACTGGAAGACCGTCGCGCAGGTGCACGCCGACCTCGCCTGGATCGTGGTCGGACTGACGCTGGCGCTGTGGTTCGTGCTGCGCGCTGTGGACGCGCCGGTCGGGCCCAAGCGGTGCACCCGCGACCTGTTCCTCGTGCTGATGTCCCAGGGCGTCATCGGCTACGTGCAGTACTTCACCGACGTGCCCGAGGCCCTGGTCGCCGCCCACCTGCTGGGCTCGTCCCTGGTGTGGCTCGCGATGCTGCGCGTCCTGCTGTCGCTGAGGGAGCGCGGACTGCCGCAGAACGAGCGGGCCGTCGTGCAGGCGGCCACGGCGCCCTCCGTCCCCTCCCCGGCGTCCGAGGCGCCTCAGCGCCCGGCGCCTTCCCCCTCCCCGACGCCCAGCCCGTAGACGCGGGAGGCGTTGCCGCAGGCGATACGGGCGGCGATCCGGGAGGCGTCCGCGCGGGCGCACACCCCCTCCTCGACCCATTCCGCCAGCACCCGCCCCAGCGCGGCCGTGAAGCCGCGTGCCCGGGTGACGTACAGCTCGGGCAGCGCCCGCGCGCGGGTGGCGAACAGCAGCTTCCCGAACGGCGCCTCCGCCAGCGTCTCGGCGGGCGACGGCCCGGCGTCCGCGTAGACGTGCGGGAAGGCCGCCGCCAGCCGGGCCGCCGCGCGGTGGTGCGGAGGGCGGGCCAGTAGCACCAGCGCGGTGCCCCGCCCCGTGGTCGCGCCCAGAAAGCCCTCCAGCGGCGCCGGGTCGCCGCAGCGCAGCTGCAGGGGCCTGCCGGTGGTCAGGGCGCTCCACAGCAGGTGCCGGACCAGCACGGGCTCGTGGTGCAGCGCGAGTCCGGCTATCCGCCGCAGCGGCTGTACGGACGCCTCCGCGCGGTGCCGCAGCCAGCGGGCCGCCGCCGACAGGACCTCGCCCAGGCCGGGCGGCTCCGCCTCGTGGAAGCCGGCGCCGCTGATGAAGGCGACGGTGCCACGCGCCGCGGTGTGGAGGGCCTCGGCGGTGTTGGTGACGAACGCGCGGACCGACCCCGAGGTGTCGGCGATCTGCGCGGCGAGCGCCTCCAGGCCGACCGCCTCCCGCACCCGGCCGCCGGAGGCGGCGGCCAGCTCGCCGGGCGAGGTCAGCCCGTACGGCGCGGCGGGTCCCTCGCACGCCCCCGCCATGAGCGCCTCCCCGGCCTCCGGGCGGAGCGCGCCGTGGCCCCCGGGGCCGCCGGGGCCGCCGTGCCCGTCCGGGCCGCCGACGCCGCCGCCGGGGTTCTCGGGCGTGTCGGACGCGCCCGCCGGGGAGGTGTCCACCAGGAAGCAGCCGATGCCGCTGCCGTGCAGCAGAGCGCGCGCTGCGGCGTACGCGCCCATCTCGCGCCTGCGTGCCAGATAGCGGGCGGGTGGGCAGTGCGGCTCCAGGCCGAGCAGCGGCGGGCACCAGCGGCGTACGGCCAGCCCCGGGCCGCTGTCGTAGAAGGAGCCCTCGTAGAAGGTGCCGCGGTACGGCGCGCCGGCGCCGGCCTCCGCGGCGAGCCGCGCCTCGAAGGTGGCGAGGCCGAGCTCCGTGTGGAGAACTCCGTGGCTGTGCTGGTCGACGAGCATATGCGGGCCCCTCTCCCCCTCCGCCCCCACACGGTTTAACGGCCGGGTGCGGTTCGGGTGGCGGCCGGGGACCGTCGCCGGTTGGCTTACCCGCCGGTAGCATCGGGGTCATGGCAGCAGACACCAGCAAGCAGGCGGCCCGGCTCGCCAAGGAGATCAGCGCGTTCACCCGGGCGCACGGGGGCAGTGCCGAGGGGCAGATCGCCTATGTCGGGCAGGTCGGATTCCGTATCGTCCTGGTCGCGGCGGACGGGACGTGGGGCGACCTGATGGCCCCCACGAAGGAGGACGCCGAGCAGGCGCTGGCCCGCGCCGAGGTGCCCGCGCGGGAGGGCTTCGACGGGGAGATGGCGGACCGGGTGCGCACCGGGCCCTACGAGTGGAGCCGGATGGCCGGCCTCCAGATCGGCGGCCCCGCACAGCCGTGACCGCGATCGCGCCGGGTGCCCTCTTCCCCTCCGGGGAGGGGGCGCCCCGGCCCGCGTCAGCGCAGGAAGGGGTCGACCGCCACCGCTACGAAGACCAGCGACACATAGGTGATGGACCAGTGGAAGAGCCGCATCTCCTTCAGCTTGGCCCCCGTCACGCCCGCCTTCGCGCGGGCCCGCAGGGCGTGCGCCTCCCACAGCCACAGGCCGCCCGCCAGCAGCGCCACGACGGGGTAGAACCAGCCGACGTAGCCGAGCGGCCACAGCAGCAGTGAGGTGCCGACCATCACCCAGCTGTAGATGACGATCTGCGTCGCGACCGCCTTGTTGCCGGCGACGACCGGCAGCATGGGGACGCCGACCCGCGCGTAGTCGTCCTTGACCTTCATGGACAGCGGCCAGTAGTGCGGCGGCGTCCAGAAGAACATGACGAGGAAGAGGATGACGGCGGCCCAGCTCACCTCGTTCTTCACCGAGGACCACCCGATCAGCACGGGCATACAGCCCGCGATGCCGCCCCAGACGATGTTCTGCGAGGTGCGCCGCTTCAGCAGCAGCGTGTAGACGAACACATAGAAGAGCAGGGCTCCCAGGGCGAGGGCTCCGGAGAGCCAGTTCACCAGGAAGCCCAGCAGCAGGGTGGACCCCACGGCCAGGCTGATCCCGAAGACCAGGCACTCGCGCGGGCTGACCATGCCGGTGACCAGCGGACGCTGCTCGGTGCGGTGCATCAGCGCGTCGATGTCGCGGTCGATGTACATGTTGAGCGCGTTGGCACCGCCCGCTGACAGATAGCCGCCGACGCAGGTGACCAGGACGAGCCGCAGGTCGGGCACGCCCTGGGCGGCGAGGAACATGACCGGAATGGTCGTCATGAGCAGCAGCTCGATGATCCTGGGCTTCGTCAGTGCGATGAACGCCTTGACCCGGGCCCCGAACGGCCGGTGGCGGGCACTGTGGTCCAGTACCCCCGGTGGACGGGATTCGACGGCCGTCACGGACACCCCTGATCACCTCAAGAACCTGCGAGCGCGCGGGCGTCAGGCCCGCTCAAGCTCGCGCGTACCACGCCACCTTAGACGTTGCGGATACCTCGCCCGTCATGGGGGGTGGTCCGTGTTGGCACCCGCCCCACCAGCGGCCCAGTGCCGCGGCGGGCAGCGGCGGCCGGATTTCACGCGGGTTCGGGAGGCGCGGCGCGGGGACACGCGGCAGCCTGGAAGGGTGTCGCGGAGAGCCCGGCAGGCGGGCCCCGCGGAATACCGCAAGCCCGGAACCAGTTGCCCGAGGTGCCGAGTGACCAGCTCGTGAACGCTCGAAAAGACGCACGCACCACCGGGGGTACGCTCGACACCGCCCGGTGGACGCAGAGCCACCGGCCCTTCCGAACATGTGGAGAGGAGCCCTGACGCAGGGTGAGCACCAAGCCGACCACCACAGATCTTGAGTGGACCGATCTGGACCAGCGGGCCGTCGACACCATCCGGGTCCTGGCCATGGACTCCGTGCAGAAGGTCGGCAACGGCCATCCCGGTACGGCCATGAGTCTGGCACCCGTCGCGTATCTGCTCTTCCAGAAGCTGATGCGGCACGACCCGTCCGACCCGGCGTGGACGGGCCGGGACCGGTTCGTGCTCTCCGTCGGCCACTCCAGCCTGACCCAGTACATCCAGCTCTACATGGCCGGCTACGGCCTGGAGATGGACGACCTCAAGGCGTTCCGCACCTGGGGCAGCCGCACCCCGGGCCACCCCGAGCACGGCCACACGGTGGGCGTCGAGACGACCACGGGCCCGCTGGGACAGGGCGTCGCCAACGCCGTGGGCATGGCCATGGCAGCGCGCTACGAGCGCGGTCTGTTCGACCCGGACGCCCCGGCGGGCGAGTCGCCGTTCGACCACACCGTCTGGGTGCTGGCCGGCGACGGCGACCTGGAGGAGGGCGTCTCCGCCGAGGCGTCCTCGCTGGCCGGCCACCAGAAGCTGGGCAACCTGGTGCTGCTCTGGGACGACAACCACATCTCCATCGAGGGCGACACCGAGACCGCGATCTCCGAGGACACCGTCGCGCGCTACGAGGCGTACGGCTGGCACGTCCAGCGCGTCGACCAGCTGCCGAACGGCGACCTGGACCCGCAGGGGCTCTACCAGGCGCTGTGCGCCGCGCGGGCCGAGACCGGGCGCCCGTCCTTCATCGCCGCCCGCTCCATCATCGCCTGGCCGGCCCCGAACGCGCAGAACACCGAGGCCGCGCACGGTACGGCGCTCGGCGCGGAGGAGGTCGCGGCCACCAAGAAGGTACTGGGCTTCGACCCGGAGCAGCACTTCTTCATCGACGACGAGGTGCTGGCCCATGTGCGCAAGGCCGTCGAGCGGGGCCAGGAGGCGCACGCCGCGTGGTCCGAGCGGTTCGACGCCTGGCGCCGGGCCGCCCCGGAGCGCGCCGCCGAGTTCGACCGGATCAGCGCGGGCAGGCTGCCCGAGGGCTGGGAGAAGGCGCTGCCGTCCTTCCCCACGGGCGAGGCGGTCGCCACCCGCAAGGCGTCCGGCGCCGTACTCAAGGCGCTCGGTGCGGTGATCCCCGAGCTGTGGGGCGGCTCGGCCGACCTCGCGGGGTCGAACAACACCACGTTCGACACGTCCTCCTTCCTCCCGGAGGGCAACCCGCTGCCGAACGCCGACCCGTACGGCCGCACGGTGCACTTCGGCATCCGCGAGCACGCCATGGGCTCGACCATGAACGGCATCGCGCTGCACGGCAACACCCGGGTCTACGGCGGCACCTTCCTGGTGTTCTCCGACTACATGCGCCCGGCCGTCCGGCTCGCCGCGCTGATGCAGGCGCCGGTGACGTACGTGTGGACGCACGACTCCGTCGGGCTCGGCGAGGACGGCCCGACGCACCAGCCGGTCGAGCACCTGTCCGCGCTGCGCGCCATCCCCGGCCTGAACATCGTGCGCCCGGCCGACGCCAACGAGACGGCGACCGCCTGGGCGGAGATCCAGCGCCGGCACGGCACCAAGCCCGCGCCCCACGGCCTCGCGCTCACCCGCCAGGGCGTGCCGACCTACGAGCCGAACCCGAACGCCGCGAAGGGCGGCTACGTCCTGTTCGAGGCCGAGGGCGGGCACCCGCAGGTCATCCTCATCGGCACCGGCTCCGAGGTGCAGCTCGCGGTGGAGGCGCGCGAGCGGCTGCAGGCCGAGGGCGTCCCGACCCGGGTGGTGTCGATGCCGTCCGTGGAGTGGTTCGAGGAGCAGGACCAGGCGTACCGCGACAGCGTGCTGCTGCCCGACGTCAAGGCGCGGGTGGCCGTGGAGGCGGGCATCGGCCTGACCTGGCAGCGGTACGTGGGGGACGCGGGCCGCACGGTCTCGCTGGAGCACTTCGGCGCGTCGGCCGACGGCAAGGTGCTGTTCAAGGAGTTCGGCTTCACTGCCGAGGCCGTGCAGCTCGCCGCCAGGGAGTCGCTCAAGGCCGCGGGCCGCTGAGGCCGCACCCGCAGGAAAGACAGCTTTACCCTCACGAACACAGGAGATGCGAACCCCATGACGGACGCACTGAAGCGCCTCTCCGACGAAGGCGTCGCGATCTGGCTGGACGACCTGTCCCGCAAGCGGATCACCTCGGGCAACCTCGGCGAGCTCCTCGACGAGCAGCACGTCGTGGGCGTCACCACGAACCCGGCGATCTTCCAGAAGGCCATTTCCGGCGGTGACGGCTACGAGCAGCAGCTCGCGGACCTGGCCAGCCGGGGCGTGGCCGTGGACGAGGCCCTCCGCATGATCACCACCGCCGATGTGCGGGACGCGGCCGACGTCCTGCGCCCCGTCTTCGACGCCACCGGCGGCAAGGACGGCCGGGTCTCCATCGAGGTGGACCCGCGGCTGGCGCACCGCACCACGGCGACCATCGCCGAGGCCCGGCAGCTGGCCTGGCTGGTGGACCGCCCGAACACCTTCATCAAGATCCCGGCCACCAGGGCGGGGCTCCCGGCGATCACCGAGACCATCGGCAAGGGCATCAGCGTCAATGTCACGCTGATCTTCTCCCTGGAGCGCTACCGCGAGGTCATGGACGCCTATATGGCGGGCCTGGAGAAGGCGAAGGCCCTGGGCCTGGACCTGGCGGAGATCCACTCGGTGGCGTCGTTCTTCGTCTCCCGGGTGGACACCGAGGTCGACAAGCGCCTCGCCGCCCTGGGCACCGACGAGGCGGCGGCGCTGAAGAGCACGGCGGCGCTGGCCAACGCCCGGCTGGCCTACCAGGAGTACGAGAAGGTCGTCGCCGGCGACCGCTGGCAGGCGCTCACGAGGGCAGGGGCCAACGCGCAGCGCCCGCTGTGGGCCTCCACCGGTGTGAAGGACCCCCAGCTGCCGGACACGCTGTACGTCGACGGGCTGGTCGCGCCGAACACCGTCAACACCATGCCGGAGGCCACCCTGCAGGCCACCGCGGACCACGGCGAGATCACCGGGGACACGGTGCGCGACGGCTACGCCGCGGCCCAGGAGGTGCTGGACAGCCTCGCCAAGCTGGGCATCTCCTACGACGACGTGGTGCAGGTGCTGGAGGACGAGGGCGTGGAGAAGTTCGAGTCCGCCTGGCGGGACCTGCTCAAGTCCACCGAGGCGGAGCTGCAGCGTCTCGCCCCGAAGGAGGCGTAAGCCAGGTGAGCACCGTCAGCAGCACGGGCAATCCGCTGCGTGACGCCCAGGACCGGCGGCTCCCGCGTATCGCGGGGCCGTCGGGCCTGGTGATCTTCGGCGTCACGGGCGATTTGTCACGGAAAAAGCTGATGCCCGCCGTCTACGACCTGGCGAACCGGGGGCTGCTGCCGCCGGGCTTCTCGCTCGTCGGCTTCGCCCGCCGGGACTGGGAGCACGAGGACTTCGCGCAGGTCGTGCACGACGCCGTCAAGGAGCACGCCCGCACGCCGTTCCGCGAGGAGGTCTGGCAGCAGCTCGCCGAGGGCATGCGCTTCGTGCCGGGCGTCTTCGACGACGACGAGGCGTTCCGGACCCTCAAGGCGACCATCGACGAGCTGGACAAGTCCCGCGGCACGGGCGGCAACTTCGCCTTCTACCTCTCCGTGCCGCCCAAGTTCTTCCCCACCGTCGTCTCGCAGCTGAAGAAGCACGGGCTGTCGGACGGCGAGGGGGAATCCTGGCGCCGCGCGGTCATCGAGAAGCCGTTCGGGCACGATCTGAAGAGCGCCCGGGAGCTGAACGCGGTCGTCCACGAGGTCTTCCAGCCGCACGAGGTCTTCCGTATCGACCACTACCTCGGCAAGGAGACCGTCCAGAACATCCTGGCGGTGCGGTTCGCGAACACGATGTTCGAGCCGCTGTGGAACCGCTCGTACGTCGACCATGTGCAGATCACCATGGCCGAGGACATCGGCATCGGCGGACGCGCGGGCTACTACGACGGCATCGGCTCGGCCCGCGACGTCATCCAGAACCACCTCCTCCAGCTGCTCGCCCTCACGGCGATGGAGGAGCCCACCTCCTTCGACGCCCACGCGCTGCTCACCGAGAAGCTCAAAGTGCTCAACGCCGTCCGGCTGCCGAGGGAGCTGGGCCGCCACACGGTGCGCGGGCAGTATGCGGCGGGGTGGCAGGGCGGCGAGAAGGTCGCCGGCTACCTCGACGAGGACGGCATCGACTCCAAGTCGAAGACCGACACCTACGCCGCGGTCAAGCTGGAGATCGACAACCGCCGCTGGGCGGGCGTCCCGTTCTATCTGCGGACGGGCAAGCGCCTGGGCCGCCGTGTCACCGAGATCGCGGTCGTCTTCCAGCGCGCCCCGCACTCCCCGTTCGACGCGACCGACACCCAGGAGCTGGGCCAGAACGCGTTCGTCATCCGCGTCCAGCCGGACGAGGGCGTGACGATCCGCTTCGGCTCCAAGGTGCCGGGCACGCAGATGGAGATCCGGGACGTCACGATGGACTTCGCGTACGGCGAGTCCTTCACCGAGTCGAGCCCGGAGGCGTACGAACGGCTCATCCTCGACGTCCTGCTGGGCGACGCGAACCTGTTCCCCCGGCACGAGGAGGTCGAGCGGTCCTGGGAGATCCTCGACCCCATCGAGGAGTACTGGGACAAGCACGGCAAGCCCGAGCAGTACCCCGCCGGGACCTGGGGTCCCCAGGCCGCCGACGAGATGCTCGCACGCGACGGACGGAGCTGGCGGCGGCCATGAACATCGACCTCACGGACACCACGTCCAGCCTCATCAACGCGGAACTGGTCAAGGCCCGCAGGGCGCTCGGCTCACCCGCCACCGGCATGGTGCTGACCCTGGTCATCGTCACCGACGAGGGCAACCACTACGACGCGCTCAAGGCGGCCAGCAGCGCCTCCAAGGAGCACCCCTCGCGCATCCTCGTGGTGGTGCGCCGTCCGGGCCGCTCCCCGCGCGACCGGGCGCAGCACCGCCTGGACGCCGAGGTGCGGGTGGGCACCGAGGTGGGATCCGGGGAAACGGTCCTCCTGCGGCTGCACGGCGAGCTGTCCTCGCACGCGCACAGCGTGGTGCTGCCGCTGCTGCTGCCGGACGCGCCGGTGGTCGTCTGGTGGCCCGAGGACGCGCCCGGCCACCCCTCCGACGACAGGCTGGGCCGGCTCGCGCAGCGGCGCATCACCGACGCCGCCGCGACGGAGGACCCGGTGGGGGCGCTCGGCCTGCGCGCCGAGACCTACGCCCCCGGCGACACGGATCTGTCCTGGACCCGCATCACCCCCTGGCGGAGCGTGCTCGCCTCGGCGCTGGACCAGAAGCACGCCACGATCCACGGCGCCGTGATCGAGGGCGAGGAGTACAACCCGTCCAGCGAGCTGCTCGCGCTGTGGCTGGCCCAGCGGCTGCGGGTGCCGGTGGAACGGAAGGTCTCCGAGGGGCCCGGGATCACCGCCGTGCGGATGGAGACCAGCGAGGGGCAGATCTGCCTGGACCGCGCCGACGGCTCGCTCGCCGAGCTGTCCGTGCCCGGCCAGCCGGACCGCCATGTGGCGCTGCAGCGGCGCTCCACGGCCGAGCTGATCGCGGAGGAGCTGCGACGGCTCGACCCGGACGAGGCGTACGCGCACGCGGTGCGGTTCGGGGTGAACAAGCTGCACGGCCCGGACGGCCGGAACCCCAAGCCCGCCG
>NZ_JAAKZZ010000609.1 GCF_011045075.1 Streptomyces boncukensis | reverse complement strand
CCCCGCCTCTCCCCGGGGGACCGCCCGCGCGGCCCCTCCGGAGAGAGGCGGAGCACGGTTCGGCAGGCGCCGCCCGGTGTGGCATCATGGTCGGCTGTACTCGCCGGCCGGACAGGACCCCTCTCTCCTTCGGCCGACGCGTCCATCGGACCGCCGGGCACCACCACCCCACGTGGCGCTCCGCCGTGTCCACCCACGTCAAGACCAGGAGACACCACACCCGTGGCAGTCAAGATCAAGCTGAAGCGTCTGGGCAAGATCCGTTCGCCTCACTACCGCATCATCGTGGCCGACTCCCGCACCCGTCGCGACGGCCGCGCCATCGAGGAGATCGGTCTGTACCACCCGGTGCAGAACCCCTCGCGCATCGAGGTCGACTCGGAGCGCGTGCAGTACTGGCTGAGTGTCGGCGCGCAGCCGACCGAGCCGGTCGAGGCCATCCTCAAGGTCACCGGCGACTGGCAGAAGTTCAAGGGCCTGCCGGCTCCCGCTCCGATGAAGGTCGCCGAGCCGAAGGCTGACAAGAGGGCGCTCTTCGAGGCCGCCGCCAAGGACTCCGGCGGCGAGCCGAAGGGTGAGGCGATCACCCAGAAGACGAAGAAGGCCGACAAGGCCGACAAGAAAGCGGACGCCGCGGCGTCCAACTCCGAGTCGACCGAGGCGTGAGGATGCTCGAGGAGGCCCTCGAGCACCTGGTGAAGGGCATTGTCGACCACCCCGGCGAGGTGCAGATCGCGTCCCGCAATCTGCGCCGCGGGCGCGTGCTGGAGGTCCGGGTGCACCCCGACGACCTCGGCAAGGTGATCGGGCGCAACGGCCGTACGGCACGCGCGCTCCGCACCGTCGTGGGTGCCCTGGGCGGGCGGGGAGTCCGCGTCGACCTCGTCGACGTGGACCAGGTCCGCTGAATCGCAGCATGCGGCACCGGCAACGGGCCGGGGACGGCGGAACCGCCGTCCCCGGCCCGTTGTCGCGCGGACGGATGAAGTGAACGGGAGAGGACAGTGCAGCTAGTCGTCGCGCGGATCGGCCGCGCCCACGGCATCAAGGGCGAGGTCACGGTCGAGGTCCGGACGGACGAGCCCGAGCTGCGGCTCGGACCCGGTGCCCGCCTCGCCACCGACCCGTCCTCCGCGGGGCCGCTCACCGTCGCCGAGGGGCGGGTGCACAGCGGCCGGCTGCTGCTGCGCTTCGAGGGCGTGCGCGACCGCACAGCGGCGGAGGCCCTGCGCAACACCCTGCTGATCGCCGAGGTGGATCCCGAGGAGCGCCCCGAGGACCCCGAGGAGTTCTACGACCACCAGCTCGCCGACCTCGATGTGGTGACCCGCGAGGGCGCCGCCGTGGGCCGTGTGGAGGAGGTCGCCCACCCGCCGGGCCAGGACCTGCTCGTGGTGCGCCGCGAGGACGGCGGCGAGCTGCTGGTGCCCTTCGTGCACGAGATCGTGCCGGAGGTCGATCTGGCGGAGCAGCGGATCGTCATCGACCCGCCGCCCGGCCTGCTCGGCGAGGACGAGTCGCTGTGAGGGTCGACATCGTCACGATCTTCCCGGAGTACCTGGAGCCGCTGAACGTCTCGCTCGTCGGCAAGGCCCGCGCACGCGGCGACCTGGACGTGCGGGTGCACGATCTGCGCGCCTGGACGCACGACCGGCACCACACCGTCGACGACACCCCCTACGGCGGCGGCCCCGGCATGGTGATGAAGCCCGAGCCCTGGGGCGAGGCCCTGGACGCCGTCCTCGCGGCCGGCGGGCCCTCCGGGGGCGCCGACGGGCCGGGGCGGGGCGACGGGGCCCGCCAGGGCGGCTCTGAAGGCTCTGAGGGGCCCTGTGAGCCCGTCCTCGTCGTCCCCACGCCCAGCGGGAGGCCGTTCACCCAGGAGCTCGCCGTGGAGCTCTCGGGCAAGCCCTGGCTGGTCTTCACGCCCGCCCGGTACGAGGGGATCGACCGCCGCGTCATCGAGGAGTACGCCACCCGCGCCGACGTCCGCGAGGTCTCCATCGGCGACTACGTACTGGCCGGGGGAGAGGCTCCGGTGCTGGTGATGGTGGAGGCCGTCGCGCGGCTGCTGCCCGGCGTGCTGGGCAACGCCGAGTCGCACCGCGACGACTCCTTCGCGCCGGGCGCCATGGCCCGGCTGCTGGAGGGGCCCGTCTACACCAAGCCGCCCGAGTGGCGCGGGCGGGGCATCCCGGAGGTCCTGGTGAGCGGCCACCACGGGCGGATCGCCCGCTGGCGCCGCGACCAGGCCCTCGCCCGCACCGCGGCGAACCGGCCCGACCTCGTCGAGCAGTGCGCCCCGGAGGAGCTGGACCAGCACGACCGCGCGACGCTGGAGGAGCTGGGCTGGCGGCAGGGCACGGACGGTCGATTTTGGCCGTCCGGGCAGGCCGTGGAAGAATAGGCCGCTGCCTCACGTCCGGCGCGCGACCCTGCCACAGGGGGACCGACGCCCGCACGGAGCGGTGGCTCCCGAATCAGCATCACGATCATTCCGCTGATGACCTGTGGCATCAGCGAGGAAAGCAGACGGTCATGTCTCACCTTCTCGACAGCGTCGACGCCGCCTCCCTGCGCAGCGATGTCCCGGCCTTCCGCCCGGGCGACACCGTCAACGTGCACGTGCGCGTCATCGAGGGCAACCGCTCCCGCGTGCAGCAGTTCAAGGGCGTCTGCATCCGCCGCCAGGGCGCGGGCGTGCGCGAGACCTTCACGGTCCGCAAGGTCAGCTTCAGCGTCGGCGTCGAGCGCACCTTCCCGGTGCACACCCCGATCGTCGAGAAGATCGAGGTCGTGACCCGCGGCGACGTCCGCCGCGCCAAGCTGTACTACCTGCGTGACCTGCGCGGCAAGGCCGCCAAGATCAAGGAGAAGCGCGAGAGCTGATCCCCCGGCCCGGTGTTCGCCCCGCCGGTTAGGCTGCGGCCCGATGGACACCGACGGCACGGACGCACGGCACGACGAACCGGAGCGCGACCGCTCCTCCGCCTCCGACGGGGGCGGGAGGCTGCGGTCGCGCTCCTTTCGTCTGGCCGCCTGCGCCCTGGGCGTGGTCCTGGTCACCCTGCTGACCAGTGCGTTCGCGGTCCAGCCGTTCCTCGTACCGAGCTCCTCGATGGAGCCCGCACTGCGCGTCGGCGACCGGGTGCTGGTGAACAAACTGGCGTACCGGTTCGGCAACCATCCCGAGCGCGGAGACGTTGTCGTCTTCGACGGCACCGGTTCGTTCGTGGAAGAGACGGGCTCCGGGGGCAACCCGTTGACCTCCCTGCTGCGCAAGGCCGGGGCTACGGTGGGTCTGACCAAGCCCGCCGAGTCGGACTACGTGAAGCGTGTGATCGCAGTCGGCGGCGACCGGGTCCGCTGCTGCGACAGGCGCGGGAGGATCGAGGTGAACGGTGCACCGGTCGACGAGCCGTATCTGCACTCCGGGGACGCCGCCTCCGACGTTCCCTTCGACATCCGGGTGCCGCGCGGGCGGCTGTGGGTGATGGGGGACCACCGCTCCCGGTCGAGCGACTCGCGTGACCACCTCGGCGACCCGGGCGGCGGGTCCGTCCCCGTGGACCGCGTGATCGGGCGGGCCGCCTGGGTCGGCTGGCCCCCGGCGCGCCTCGGCTCCGTCGGGCGGGCCGGCGGCGGCCATGGCTGACCGCCGGGACCGACAGCCCGGCCGCCGCGGCGGACCGCCGCCGGGGGAGCAGCAGGGCCCCCCGGGGGGACTGCCCCGCCAGGAGGGGCCGCCGGGCCAGGAGGGGCCGCCGCAGCAGCCGTACGGCAGACCGGGCCCGCCGCCTCCCCGCCCCCGTCCGTACGACTACGGGGCGCCGGGCGAGTACGACGGCGGATACGACCACGACGCCGGGTACGCGCCCGGAGCGTACCCGGCTCCGCCGCCCGTGCCCGGCCCGGCGCCCCCCGCGTCCCCGTACGCGGC
>NZ_JAAKZZ010000608.1 GCF_011045075.1 Streptomyces boncukensis | reverse complement strand
CGCCCTCGCCCACCACCCTGCCCTGCCCTGCCCGAAAGGCTTCCGCTCCGCCATGCCCATAGCCCTGCTCGCCCTGGCCGTCAGCGCGTTCGGTATCGGCACCACCGAGTTCGTGATGATGGGGCTGCTCCCCAACGTCGCCGACGACCTGGGCACCTCGGTGCCCACCGCCGGCTATCTCGTCTCCGCCTACGCCCTCGGCGTCGTCATCGGCGCCCCGCTGCTGACCGGGCTCGGCGCCCGCGTCCCGCGCAAGCGGATGCTGGTGCTGCTGATGGGGCTGTTCACCGTCGGCAACCTCGCCACCGCGCTCGCGCCCGGCTTCGGCACCCTGCTCGCCGGGCGGGTGCTGGCCGGGCTGCCGCACGGCGCGTTCTTCGGCGTCGGCGCGGTCGTCGCCACCCGGCTGGTCCGCGAGGGGCGCGGAGCGCGGGCCGTCGCCACCATGTTCCTCGGGCTGACCGTCGCCAACATCGTCGGCGTGCCGGCCGCCACGGCGCTCGGGCAGCACCTGGGCTGGCGGGCCACGTTCCTGGTGGTGACCGCCATCGGGCTGGTCGCGATGGCGGCGCTGACGGCGCTCGTGCCCCGGATGCCGCAGGAGCGGCAGGCCGGGGTGCGCGGCGAACTGCGGGCGCTGCGCTCCGGGCCCGTGCTGCTGGGGCTGCTCACCGCCGTCTTCGGCTTCGCCGGGATCTTCGCCGTCTACAGCTATCTGGCCTCCATGATGACCGAGGTCACCGGCTTCGCCGAGTCCTCCGTGACGCTCGTCCTGGCCCTCTTCGGGGTCGGGATGACCGTGGGCACCCTGGCGGCGGGACCGCTGACGGACCGGGCGCCGCGCCCCACCCTCTACGGCGGACTGGGCGGGCTGGCCGTGGTCCTGGTCCTCTTCCACTTCGCGGCGCAGGCGAAGTGGGCGGCGCTGGTGATGGTGGTGGTCATCGGGGCCGTCGGCTTCCTGATCACGACGCCGATCCAGATGCTGGTGATGCGGGCCGCCTCGCACGCTCCGACGCTGGCCTCGGCGTCCAACCAGTCCGCGTTCAACCTGGCGAACGCGGGGGGCGCGTGGATCGGCGGAGTGGTGATCGCCGCCGGATGGGGCTGGACCGCGCCCACCCTGGTGGGCGCGGTGCTGGCCGTCGTGGGCCTGGCGCTGGCGGTGCTGGGCTCCCGGGTGGAGCGGGGCTCCGCCTCCCGGGTGGTGGCGCGGGGCGCGTCCCCCTCCCGCCCGGTGGGGGCGCACCTGGGGGAGTAGCCCCGGATTCCGGGCCGAAGAGCGGATTACGGGGTGCGCCAGCGGCTGGTGATGGGGAGCCGCCGGTCCTTGCCGAACCCCTTGGGGGAGATCTTCGCCCCCGGCGGGTACTGCCGCCGCTTGTACTCCGCGCGGTCCGTCATCCGGATGACGGACCGCACCGTCTCGGCGTCGAACCCCGCGGCGACGATCTCCTCGGCGCCCTGGTCCCGGTCCACGTACCGCTTCAGGATGCCGTCCAGCACCGCGTACTCCGGCAGCGAGTCGGTGTCCTCCTGGCCGGGCCGCAGCTCCGCGCTCGGCGGCTTGGTCAGGGAGCTCTCCGGGATGGGCGGGGTGTGGCCGCGCTCCCGGGCCACCCGGTTGCGCCACCGCGCCAGCCGGAAGACATACGTCTTGTAGACGTCCTTGATCGGCCCGTACGCGCCCACCGAGTCGCCGTAGAGGGTGGAGTAGCCCACGGCCAGCTCGGACTTGTTGCCGGGGGCGAGGACGATCTGGCCCTCCTGGTTGGACACGGCCATCAGCAGCGTGCCGCGCAGCCGGGACTGGAGGTTCTCCTCCGCGAGCCCCGTCAGGGCCAGCGACTCCATATACGCGTCGAACATCGGGCCGATCGGCACCGTGCGCAGCTGGAGCCCGGTGCGCTCCGCCAGCTCCCGTGCGTCGTCCTGGGAGTGCTCCGAGGAGTAGCGGGACGGCATGGAGATGCCGTAGACGTTCTCGGCGCCGAGCGCGTCGCAGGCCAGCGCGGCGGTGAGGGCCGAGTCGATGCCGCCGGAGAGGCCGATCAGCACCGAGCGGAAGCCGTTCTTCGCCACGTAGGCGCGCAGGCCGACGACGAGCGCCGTGTAGATCTCCGCGTCGTCCTCCAGCCGGGGCGCCTCGCTGCCGGTGACCTCCGGCTCGTACGGCGGCAGCGGCTCGGCGGAGATCACCCGGTGCTCGACCCGCAGCCCGTCGTCCACCAGGCCCGACGGCGGCTGCTCCGCCGCTCGCGGCAGCTCCAGGTCGAGCACCACGCAGCCCTCCTCGAACTGCGGGGCGCGGGCGAGGACGCCGCCGTCCCGGTCCACCACGAGGGAGTCCCCGTCGAAGACCAGCTCGTCCTGGCCGCCGGTCATGGCCAGATACGCGGTGGTGCACCCGGCCTCCTGGGCGCGCTTGCGCACCAGGTCGAGCCGGGTGTCGTCCTTGTCGCGCTCGTAGGGCGAGGCGTTGACGGACAGCAGCAGCCCGGCGCCGGCGGACCGCGCCGCCGGCACCCGGCCGCCGTCCTGCCACAGGTCCTCGCAGATGGCGAGCGCGACATCGACGCCGTGCACGCGGACGACGGGCAGGGTGTCGCCGGGCACGAAGTAGCGGAACTCGTCGAAGACGCCGTAGTTGGGCAGGTGGTGCTTGGCGAAGGTGAGCACCACCTCGCCCCGGTGCAGCACGGCCGCCGCGTTCTGCGGGGCCCCGGCGGGCTGGCCGTAGCGGGGCTGGGCGTGCTCGGAGCGGTCCAGGTACCCCACGACGACGGGCACGCCGCCGAGCCCCTCGCCGGCCAGCCGCCGGGCCAGCTCGCGCAGGCCCGAGCGGCTCGCCTCGACGAACGCCGCACGCAGTGCCAGGTCCTCGACCGGATATCCGGTCAGCGTCATCTCCGGGAACGCGACGAGGTGCGCCCCCTGCTCGACGGAGTGCCGCGTCCAGCGCAGCACGGCCTCCGCGTTGCCTTCGATGTCACCGACGGTGGAGTCGATCTGATTCAGGGCGAGACGTAGTTGAGCCACGCTGCCGAGTGTACGAGAGTAATCGTCGTTCTGACACTATGGGCTGCGTCTCCCCGGCGGCCCCGGTCCGCTCAGCGCCGGTAGCCGAGCACGGTCCTCATGCCTGCCTCGCCGTGGTAGGCGTTGTGGCAGTGGACCATCCACAGCCCCGGGTTGTCGGCGTCGAAGTCGGCGGTGACGGTCCGGCCCGGCAGCACGACGGCGGTGTCCTTGCGGGGCCCGCCGTCCGGCAGCGCGAAGGTGTGGCCGTGCAGATGCACGGGGTGCCACATGGCGGTGGTGTTCACCAGGCGCAGCCGCACGCGCTCCCCCGCGGCCACGGGCAGCCGTCGCGCCGGGTCGTACGCCCGGCCGTTGATCCCCCAGTCGTACGCCGCCATGGAGCCGGTGAGCCGGAGCGTGACCGTCCGCTCCGGGCTCCGCCGCTCCAGCGCGACCGAGGGGTGCGCGGCGAGCGCGTCCGCGGTGAGCGGCTCGCCCTCCAGCTCCCGGGGGCGCGCCCGGGGGGAGGGGGCCGAGCCGCCGCCGGTGCGGAGCAGCGCTCGGGCCGTCCGCTTCTTGCCCTCCGCGAGCGCGGTGAGCGGGAAGACCCCGTCCCCGGCTGTGACCAGCACGTCGTAGCGCTCGCCCATGCCGAGCAGCAGCGCGTCCGTCCTCGTGTGCCGGACGGGGAAGCCGTCGGTGTGGGTGACCGTCATCCGGTGGCCGCCGAGCGCGACCCGGAAGGCGGTGTCGCCGCCCGCGTTGATCAGCCGGATGCGGATGCGGTCCCCGGGCCGGGCCCGGAAGGTGCGCGGATCGCGCGCCGTGCGGCCGCCCGCCAGGTAGTGCGGGTAGCCGACGTCGCCCGCGTCGCCCCCGAGGACCGGGCTCTCGGCGCCCATCAGCATCCGCGAGGGGCCCTCCC
>NZ_JAAKZZ010000607.1 GCF_011045075.1 Streptomyces boncukensis | reverse complement strand
GGCGCCGTGGAGCCGCCCCGGGTGTATGTCACCGTCCGTCAGGAGGCGGCCGAGTCCGGCGAATTGCTGATCCGGGTCCGGGACGACGGCCCGGGGCTCCCGCCCGGGGACCCGGACGCGCTGTTCGAGCGCGGCTGGTCCACCAGGGGCAGCGGCCTCGGGCTCGCCCTGGTCCGGCAGACCGCCACCCGCCACCACGGCACCGCGACCGCCGCACCCCGCGCCGGGGGCGGCGCGGAGTTCACCGTACGGATCCCGCTATGACCTCCCACGACCCCGCCCACGACGCCGGCCACGACCCCGGGCCGCTGCGCGTCCTCGTCGTCGAGGACGACCCCGTCGCGGCCGAGGCGCACGCCCAGTACGTCGACCGCGTCCCCGGCTTCCGCACCACGGCCCGCGCGCACTCCCGCGCCGAGGCGCTGCGCGCCCTGGAGACGCACCCGGCCGTCGACCTGATCCTGCTCGACCTCTACCTGCCCGACGGCAGCGGCCTCGCCCTGCTGCGCTCGCTGCGCGCCGCCGGGCACGGCGCGGACGTCTTCGCGGTGACCTCCGCGCGCGATCTCGCCGTCGTCCGCGAGGGCATCTCGCTGGGCATCGTGCAGCATGTGCTGAAGCCGTTCACCTTCCGCACGCTGAGCGAACGGCTGCGCCAGTACGCGGAGTTCCGTACGGCCACGGCCGTACACGGGGAGGTCGGCAGCCAGGACGAGGTGGACCGCGCGCTGTCGGCGCTGCGCGCCGCGCCCCGGTCGGCCGCGCTGCCCAAGGGGCTGAGCGCGCCCACGCTGACCCGGGTCACGGAGGCGCTGCGCGCCGCGGGGCGGGAGGGGCTGACCGCGAGCACGGCGGCCGAGCGGGTGGGGGTCAACCGGGTCACCGCGCGCCGCTATCTGGAGCATCTCGCCGACGCGGGGGACGCGGTGCGGGAGCAGCGGTACGGGCAGGTGGGGCGCCCTGAGACCCGCTATGTCCGGCAGGCCCGGCACTGAGGGGGCCGCTCTTGTCACCGGCCCCCGGGGAGGGGCTGCCCCTGTGCGTGCGTCGCGGGGCGCGGCACCCCCATGGCTGGTCGCGCAGTCCCCGCTCCCCGCGCCCCTGAACCGCCCCTTCGGGGCGCCAGGGCGCGCCCCGAAGGGGCGCGGGGAACTGCGCGCGCAACCACGGCGGTGCCGCACCCTGCGGCGAGCCGTACGGGGCAACCCCTGCCCCGTACCGAACGGCTCCGCCTCCGCATCGATGCCGACATATTGACCGCGCAGCGCACTCGCGTCACCGTACGATCACCAGCCTGGCCCGAGGAGGTCGTGCCGTGCGCCCCACCGCTCCGCTGATCCTCTCCCTCACCGCCGCGCTCACCGCCGGAACGCTCGCCGCCTGCGGCGGTTCCGGCAGCGGCGACAAGAACACCGTCGAGATCGCCTTCCACAAGGAGACCGACAACAAGGTCACCTTCCGCGACGACTATCTGAAGTTCGTGGCGGAGAAGTTCGAGAAGAAGTACGCGGGCAAGAAGGTCAAGCTCGTCCCCATCCAGGCGCCGCAGCAGGACTACTACTCCAAGATCCAGCAGATGATGCGCTCCCCGAAGACCGCGCCCGACCTGGTCTACGAGGACACCTTCCTGATCAACTCGGACATCGAGAGCGGCTATCTGCGCCCGCTGGACGGCTATCTGAAGGACTGGAAGGACTGGGACCGGTTCCAGCCCGCGGCCCGGCAGGCGGCGAGCGGCGCCGACGGGAAGACGTACGGCGTCCCGGACGGCACCGACACCCGGGGCCTCTGGTTCAACCGGAAGATCTTCAAGAGGGCCGGGCTGCCGGCCGACTGGACCCCCAGGACCTGGGAGGACGTCCTGGAGGCGGCCCGCCGGATCAAGAAGGAGGTGCCCGGCGTCATCCCGCTGAACGTGTTCGCCGGCAAGGGCGCGGGCGAGGCGACGGCCATGCAGGGCTTCGAGATGCTGCTGTACGGCACGGGCAAGGACCCGCTCTACGACACCCGGAGCAAGAAGTGGGTCCAGGGCAGCAAGGGCTTCCGGGACAGCCTCGCCTTCCTCGACACCCTCTACCGCGAGAAGCTGGGCCCCGAGCCCGAGCAGGTCGTCGACCCGAACGTCACCACCAAGGTGGTCACCCAGCTGCTGCCCGAGGGGAAGCTGGCCATCGCGCTGGACGGCTCCTGGCTCAGCCAGAACTGGATCAAGACGGGCGGCAAGCCGTGGCCGCAGTGGCGGAAGACGATGGGGCTCACCCCGATGCCCACGCAGCACGGGTCCCCGCCCGGCGAGGTGAGCATGTCCGGCGGCTGGGCCTGGTCCATCCCCGCCAAGGCCGGCAATCCGGACCTGGCCTGGAAGATGATCCAGACCATGCAGACGCGGGAGAACGCGGTCGAGTGGTGCATCCGCGGCTCCCAGGTGGCGGTCCGCTCGGATGTCGCCGAAGATGCCCGCTACCGCACGTCCATGCCCGGCATCGACTTCTTCACCGAGCGGGTCGAACACACCCACTACCGCCCGGCGCTGCCCGTCTATCCGCAGGTGTCGACGGCCATCACGGAGGCGACGGAGGCCGTGGCCACCGGTGACTCCTCGCCGAAGGACGCCGCGAAGGCGTACGACGAGCAGCTGTCCGGCATCGCCGACGGGGCGGTCACCCGGAAGTGAGCGCCGCCGTCACCGGGCCCCGCCGCCGGCTGCGGTGGCTGCCCCTCGCCCCGGCCACCGTCGTCCTGCTGCTCTTCCTCGCCGGTCCCATCGGCTACTGCGTCTACATCGCGTTCACGGACCTCCAGCTGACCGGGCAGGAGTCGGCGTCGTTCGTCGGCTTCGACAACTTCACCCGCGCGTTCGGCGACGAGAACTTCCGCAACGCGGTCGTCCTGACGCTGGTGTTCACGCTCGTCTCGTCGATCGTCGGGCAGAACACCCTGGGGCTGGCGCTGGCGGCGCTGATGAAGCGCGCGTCCCGGACGGCGCGCACGGTCACCGGCGCGCTCGTGATCACCGCCTGGGTGCTGCCGGAGATCGTGGCGGGCTTCCTGCTGTACACCTTCTTCAGCCGGGACGGCCAGCTCAACGCGATTCTGGCCTGGCTCCAACTGCCGGAGCAGAACTGGCTGTTCACGCTGCCGATCCTCGCCGTGTCCTTCGCGAACGTCTGGCGCGGCACGGCCTTCTCGATGCTGGTCTACTCCGCCGCGCTCGACGACATCCCCCGGGAGGTGACGGAGTCCGCCCAGGTGGACGGCGCGAGCGGGTTCCAGCGGCTGTGGTACATCACGCTCCCGATGATCCGCCGCTCCATCGGGACCAATCTGATGCTCAACACCCTCCAGACGCTGTCCGTCTTCGGGCTCATCTGGGCCATGACGAAGGGCGGCCCGGCCCATCGCAGCGAGACGCTGCCGGTGTTCATGTACGACCAGGCGTTCAACAAGTCGCTGATCGGGTACGGCACGGCCGTCGCGCTGCTGCTGCTCCTGGTGGGCGCGCTGTTCTCGGTGGTGTATCTGCGGCTGCTGCGCGAGGAGGTGTGAGGACGGTGGCGTACGCGGTGCGAGCGCCCCGTGCGGTGGCCGGGACCGTGCCCGGCGGCCGGGTGGAGCGGGCCGCCGGGCCGGTCAGGGGCCGGATGCGCGCCGGAGACGGAACGGGGGCGTCCGTCCGGTGCGCCGTCCTGCGGGGACTAGGAGGTACGGCGCTTGCGGGCGAACGCGACCAGCGCGCCGCCGAGCACCACCACGCCCGCCGCGATACCGGCGATCATCGGGGTGTTGCTGGACGAACCGGTCTCCGCCAGGTTGTCCTTGCCGCTGTCCTGGCCCCCGCCCTGCGGCTGCTCGGCCGCCGGGGCGCTGCTGCTGGGCGACTCCGCCGGGGCGGAGGGCTGCGCGCTCGCGCTCTGGCTCGGGGTCTCCGGCGGGGTCGCGGACGGGGTCTTCGAC
>NZ_JAAKZZ010000606.1 GCF_011045075.1 Streptomyces boncukensis | reverse complement strand
AGCACCCAGCACAACCAGAAGGACCGACAGACTCCCACAGGTCCAAGCACGGCCCGGTCTCCGGATCAGGAGCTCTGGAACACCACGCTCAAATCAGCCCGGGTGTACGCCACCGTCCCGCCCACGGCTTCGACCCGCTGAAAGCCACTAAGGAAAGCAGCCATGCTCAGTAACGCCCCGCCCCGAGCCGGGCGGCGGGAGTGGATCGGACTCGCCGTTCTCGCACTTCCCACCCTGTTGATCTCCATGGACATGACGGTCCTCTACCTGGCCGTCCCGCACCTGACCGCGGACCTCCAGCCCAGCCCCACCGAGCTGTTGTGGATCATGGATATCTATGGCTTCCTCATCGCCGGAGCCCTGGTATCGGCCGGCGCGCTGGGCGACCGGATGGGCCGACGGCGGATTCTGCTCGTCGGGGCCCTGGTGTTCGGGGCCGCCTCGGTGATCGCGGCGTACTCCAGCAGCCCCCTGATGCTCGTGGGAGCGCGCGCGCTGCTCGGCCTCGCGGGCGCCACCCTGATGCCCTCGACGCTGTCCCTGGTCCGGGTGATGTTCGAGGACGGTCGGCAACGCGGCCTCGCCGTCGCCGTGGTGATGACGAGCTTCTCCATCGGCACCACCGCCGGGCCGCTGCTGGGCGGGGTGCTGCTGGAGCACTTGTGGTGGGGGGCGGTGTTTCTGCTGGGCGTTCCGGTGATGGTGCTGCTGCTCGTGACCGGTCCGGTGCTGCTGCCCGAGTACAAGGACCCGGAGGGGGGACGGATCGACCTGCCGAGTGCGGGACTGTCCCTGATCGCGGTGCTGTGCGTGGTGTACGCGATCAAGCAGGTCGCCGCACACGGCTTCGCGCTGGGCAGCACCGCCGTCGCCGTCGTGGGCCTGTTGACGGGCCTGGTCTTCGCCCGGCGCCAGCAGACTCTCGCTCACCCGCTGCTCGACCTTTCGCTGCTGCGGGACCGCGTCATCAATACCTCACTCGGCATCTACCTCATGGGACTGCTCGCCATGGGGGGCACCCAGCTGTTCATCACGCTCTACCTCCAGGAAGTGCTGGAGTTCTCGCCGCTGGTGGCGGGCGTGTGGCTGGTACCGGCCGCGCTGGGAACGATCGTCGGCTCGATGGCGGCTCCGCTGATGGTGCGCCGACTGCGCCCGGTCACCGTCATCAGCGGCAGCATGGTGCTGGCCGCGGTCGGGTTCGGGGTTCTCACTCTGGTCGGCACGGACGACCTGCCCCTGTTGCTGGTGGGGTACGAACTGGTGGCTCTGGGCCTGAGCCCCATGATCGCCTTGTGCACGGACCTGATCATCAGCACCGCGCCCCCGCAGCGGGCAGGGGCCGCCTCGGCGCTGTCCGAGACCAGTGGGGAGCTGGGGCTGGCGCTCGGCGTGGCGCTCCTGGGCAGCCTGGGTACCGCGGTGTATCGGCTGCAGATCGACGACCGGATGCCGCAGGGACTTCCCGCGCGGGCCGAGGAGACGGCTCAGGGAGCCATCGGAGCGGCCCGTGACGCGGCCTCGGCGCTTCCCGACGGCCTCGCGGCAACGCTGCTGACCGCCGCACGTGAGGCGTTCGCGAGCGGTCTTGAGGCGGCCTCGATCGCGGCCAGCGCGGTCGCGCTCGGCGGTGCCGTACTGGCCGCCCTCCGACTGCGTCAGCTGCCGCCCACCGGCACCCCGGCCGGGTCCGCCACCACCGAGACGGACGACCTCCCCGCTGACGGCACGCCCCGCTGACAGGCACGGCTGTGGCAGACGGAGTTCCCTGCCGGTCCAGCGGGACCGCGGCCATCGGTCGTGGCTCGCCATCACGGCGGCGCCGGGCCCTGATCCCATGGCCTCCTCCGACTCGTCGGAGAGCCGGGGCGAGAGAGGGTCCGTCGTCGGCTCGTCGAGCAGGAGCAGCTCGGGCGGGGCGGCCGCGAGCGGTGCCAGGGCGAGCCGACGGCGCTGCCCCAGGGGCGGCTCCCGCACGGGGCGGTGGATGAGGGGCCGGGCAGGGAGAGGGACGGGCAGGCCGAACGCCTCCAGCAGCACGGCCCGCAGCTGCGACAGAGCCGACCCCACCGCCACCAGCACCAACCAGGCCCGGGGAGACGGCCGGGCAGCAGACACAGCGACCGGTCGAGCACCTGCTGGAACCCCTGGCGGAGCCCGACGATCTCGCCCTGCCCCGAACCCCCGGAGAAGCACAACACACCCCACACCGCAGCCGCATGCATGAGAAGCTGTGTCACATCTCTTTGTGCAGGTCATCGTCATGAAGGCGTGACAAGGCTGGTGGTGTTTCGGTCGGGGGGCAGGTGTCCATCCAGGTAGCACCCGATGTGTTGGAGGGCGGCCTGGATGGCCGGTGGAACGGGTTGTTCCTAATCTCGGGCTATGGTCTTCCGCCGTTTGTGGTTATCCGCTGCTGTTCTGACGTTGGTTGTATCGCTTGCGCCGTCCGAGGCGGCCTCGGTAGCCGCGTCGCGTCCTTCTGCTGTGGACTGGTCGGTGCAGCATGATGCCGATGCTCTGCGTGATGCCGGAGTTTCGGGGGTCTCAGTCCGCCTGGAGACCCCGCGCGGCACCGTCACGGCTCGCTCCGGCGTCGGTGACCTGGTCAGTCGTCGGCCGGTTCCCGAGGACGGCTATCTGCGTCTGGGCAGTATCACCAAGACGTTCGTCGCCACTGTCGTGCTGCAACTGGTGGACGAGAAGCGGCTGTCGCTCGACCAGACGGTGGAGCAGCTGCTGCCCGGGGTCGTATCCGGCGCCGGCAACGACGGCCGTACTATCACGCTCCGCGACCTGCTGCAGCACACCAGCGGCCTGTACGACTACATCGCCGACGTGTTCCCCGACCCGAGCGCACGGACGTACTTCACCAATCGGTGGCGCACCTACCGGCCTGCGCAGTTGGTCGCCTTGGCCATGCGTCACAAGCCTGCATTTCCGCCAGGAGCAGACTGGGCGTACTCCAATACGAACTATGTCCTCGCTGGAATGATCGTCGAGAAGGTCACCGGTCGTTCCTGGGAACAGCAGGTCCACGACCGCATCCTGCGCCCCCTCGGCTTGCGTCACACGGACACCCCCGGGACGTGGCCCTTCCTGCCGCATCCCCACGCGGTCAACTACCAGCAGTTCACCCGGGGCGGCACGATGGTCGACACCACGATCCCCTACCGGCCCTTCGACAGCGGGGCCGATGGATCGATGACCGGAACGGCCCGCGACGCCAACCGCTTCTTCACCGCCCTGACTCGCGGGCGACTGCTGAAGCCCGCCACGCTGGACGCCATGCGGACCACCGTCCCGGTGCCCCAGGACAGGGGTCATCCCGCAGGCACCCGGGACGGCCTGGGGCTGTTTTCCACTCCCCTGTCCTGCGGCGATGGTTACCTCGGACACGGGGGTAGCGGTATCGGCTCTCGGGTCCTGGCTGCTGCCACGACGGATGGCCGTCGTACGATCACCGTCTCCGTGCACAGCCGCCCCGCAGATCCCCACACCGCGGCCCGCCAGGAGAACGTGCTGCGCGGCCTCATCGACCATGCCCTGTGCCGCGCTGCGTAAGTCCGGCGCCCTCAGACGCCCCATGAATCAGCTATCGCCGCCGCAGGATGAAAAAGGCGGTGTGTCTGGGCGCGGCCCAGACATGGTCGTAGCGCCCCGGGCCTCATCGCACCGGGAGCCAGCCGTGAGCCGTGCAGGAGCCGCGTGGGAGACCTCCAGGACACGGCCGGCGCGCTGCTCACGATCGACAGCGTGATACTGCGTGCTGAACGAAGGCACCACGCCGGCATGAAGCAACGGCACCCCATCATCCGCGTGCTCCTCCATCCAGCAGTACAGGGCCTCGACAATCCCCCCCCGTTATGGTCTTCGCGGTCCTGCAAGAGGGCTGCTGGCCTCCGGGCCCGGCATGGCTGTTCCCCCCTGTTGGAAGTCGATGACCTGGGGGGTGGTGCCACCGGGCCCGAGAGGCGCCGTT
>NZ_JAAKZZ010000605.1 GCF_011045075.1 Streptomyces boncukensis | reverse complement strand
GGGCAACGCCGGGGAAGCTGGCGTGCGGGACCGTGCACCGGGGTAGGGTGCGGCGGGGGGCGATCTTCGAACGCCGGCGCCCCCGGGACGCCGCTGCACGGGGAGGGATTCGCATGGGAGACGGTACGCACGGCACAGCTGGACTGCCGCCCGCTTTCCGGACGGCGGGGTCGTCGTCCTTCCTGGACTTCCTGGCCGCCCAGGCGCCGGGGCTGGTCCCCGGGCGGCAGGTGCTGCCCGCAGCGCGGGAGCCGTTCGAGGCGCCGCACGGCACCACCATCGTCGCCGCCACCTACGCCGACGGCGTCCTGATGGCGGGCGACCGCCGGGTGACGATGGGCAACGTCATCGCGCACCGCGACTTCGACAAGGTCTTCCCCGCCGACGAGCACTCGGCCGTCGCGATGGCCGGCACCGCCGGGCTGGGCTCGGAGATGGTCAAGCTCTTCCAGCTGGAGCTGGAGCACTACGAGAAGGTCGAGGGCGCGCAGCTGTCCCTGGACGGCAAGGCGAACCGTCTCACGACGATGATCCGCGGCAACCTCTCCATGGCGATGCAGGGCCTCGCCGTGGTCCCCCTCTTCGCGGGGTACGACGTGGACCGCGGCACCGGGCGCATCTTCACCTACGACGTCACCGGGGGCCGCACCGAGGAGCGGGGCTTCGCCGGCACCGGCTCCGGGTCGATGTACGCGCGGGGCGCGCTGAAGAAGCTGTACCGCGCCGACATGGCCGAGCGCGACATCGTGACGGCCGCGGTGCAGGCGCTGTACGACGCGGCGGAGGAGGACTCGGCGACCGGCGGGCCCGACCTGACGCGCGCGGTGTACCCGCTGATCGCCCTGGTCACGGAGGACGGCTACCGCCGGATGCCGGACGCGGAGGTCGCCGAGATCGCCCGCGCGGTGCTGGAGGGGCGCCGCGAGGCGCCGGACGGCCCCCAGGCGCCGCCGCTGTAGGCCGTCCCGCGCCCTGCGATCCTGCTGGGTCCGGGCTGCCCCTTGCCCCTTGCTGCTTCGTCGCAGGGCGCGGGTGTTCTGCGGCCGATCGCGCGGTTCCCCGCGCCCCTGACGGGGCACAGGCAACCATGATCCGCAGGAGACGGCCTCCGGTATCGTCGGAGCACATGCCGGGTTCCTGGGTCAATTCCGCTGAGCGCGTCGGCGCCGACCTCCATCTGCGCCTCTCCGAGAAGGGCAGCCGCCAGGCAGCGCTGACCGCGGCCCTCCGCGAGGCCGTACGGGAGGGGAGGCTGGCCCCCGGCAGCCGGCTGCCCCCGTACCGCTCGCTCGCCGCCGACCTGGGCCTCGCCCGCAACACCGTCGCCTCCGCGTACGCCGAACTCGTGGCCGAGGGCTGGCTGACCGCGCGCCAGGGGTCCGGCACCCGGGTCTCCGAGCGGGCCGCGCAGCGCCGGCCGCAGCGCGCGCCCAGGCGTCCGCCGCGGCCGGCCCGCGGGCCGCGGTACGACCTGCGGCAGGGGCAGCCCGACGCCTCCTCCTTCCCCCGCACCGCCTGGGCGGCGGCGGCCCGGCGCGCGCTGAGCGCCGCGCCCCACGAGGCGTTCGGGCCCGGCGATCCGCAGGGCAGGGTGGAGCTGCGCGAGGCCCTCGCCGAGTATCTGGCCCGCGCCCGCGGGGTGCGGACGACGCCGGACCGGATCGTCGTCTGCTCCGGCTTCGTGCACGCGCTGCGGCTGCTGTACGGCGGGGCGCACGGCACCGGCGGGCGCGGGGTGCTGCGCGGGCACCTGGCCATCGAGCCGTACGGGCAGGCGTTCCACCACCGGGTGCTGGAGGAGGCGGGCGCGCGCCCGGTGCCGCTGGGCCTGGACGAGCACGGGGCCCGCACCCGCGAGCTGGCGTCCCACCCGCGGCTGCGGGCCGCGCTGCTTACGCCCGCACACCAGTTCCCCATGGGCGGCCCGCTGCACCCCGACCGCCGCAACGCCGCGGTCGACTGGGCCCGCACGCACGGCACGCTGCTGCTGGAGGACGACTACGACGGCGAGTTCCGCTACGACCGCGAGCCGGTCGGCGCCGTCCAGGGGCTGGACCCGGAGCGCGTCGTCTACCTCGGCTCGGTGAGCAAGAGCCTGTCCCCGGCGGTCCGGCTCGGCTGGATGGTCCTGCCGGAGCACATCGTCGCGGCCGTCGTGGAGACGAAGGGGGAGCGGGAGACGTGGACCAGCGTGCTGGACCAGCTCGCGCTCGCCGAGTTCCTGCGCTCGGGCCACTACGACCGGCACATCCGCCGGATGCGGCAGCGGTACCGGCGGCGCCGGGACCAGTTGGCGCAGGCGCTGGCCGTACGCGCCCCGCGGGTCGCGGTGACCGGCATCGCGGCCGGGCTGCACGCGGTGCTGCGGCTGCCGCAGGGCACGGAGGAGGCGGCGGAGCGGGCCGCGGCGCTGCGGGGCGTGGGCGTCGATGCGCTGCGGGAGTACCGGCATGAACGGGCCGTCGGTCCGCACCCCGACGGCGTGGTCGTCGGCTACGCCACCCCGCCCGACCACGCGTACGCCGCGGCGCTGTACGCCCTGGGCGAAGCCCTGTCGACGATCTGACGGGTTACCCCTTCACCGCCCCGCCCAGGGCGAAGCCGCCGCCGAGCCGCCGGGCGATGAGCACGTACAGCAGGATCACCGGCGTCGAGTACAGGATGGAGAACGCGGCGAGCTGCCCGTAGACGACGGCACCGTAGTTCCCGAAGAACGTGTAGATGCTCACCGAGGCCGGAAGCTGATCCGGACTCAGCAGCAGCATGAACGGGACGAAGAAGTTCCCCCACATCATCACGAAGCTGTAGATCGCCACCACCGAGATCCCGGGCCCCATCAGCGGCAGGATGACCCGGATCAGCGACTGCAGCCAGGAGGCGCCGTCCGTCCAGGCGGCCTCCTCCAGCACTTCGGGCACGCCGTCCATGAAGTTCTTCATCAGCCAGACGGCGAACGGCAGTTGGCTGGCGGCGAGGAAGAGCGCCGTGCCGTACATCGTGTCGATGAGGTCGATCTGCACATACAACCCGTAGACCGGCACCATCACGGCCGTCACCGGCAGGCAGGTGGTGAACAGGATGCCGAGCAGATACGGGCGGGTGAAGCGGGACCGGAACCGGGAGAGGGGGTACGCGGCGAGGGTGGCGCACACCACGGTGAGCGCGGTGGCACCGCCGCACAGCAGCAGGCTGTTCCGCATCGGGGTGAAGGTGATCTCGTCCGTCAGTACGGCGGAGAAGTTGTCGAGGGTCGGCGACTGCGGGGCGCGGACCCGCAGGGTGGCGTCGGCGTCCAGCGAGGCCAGCACGAGCCAGGCCAGCGGAACCACGAACGCCAGCCCGACGCAGGCCAGTCCGAGGTCGGCCGCCACCCGCTCCCGGGTGCTCCGCTTCACCGGAATCCCTCCGTTCCACGGCGCGGGCATGAAAGGATCCCCGACGGGGAAGACCGAGATATTTTGGGGATTGTGTGCCCCGAGTGATGAATGGGAGTAGGTTGCTGTCGCCGCTGCGCGGGCAGAGCGCGCGGCCCGGTTCTATCGGAAGGACGAACATGACAGCACTGCGCCTCAGGTGGCAGCGGTCGACCGCGATCGTGGCGACGGGGGCAGCGGCGTTCCTCGGCACCGCGATAGCCGCGACGCCCGCTCAGGCCCACAGCAAGAGCTGGTCGGTGGACTGCTACGCGGTCTCCGTCAAACTGACGAACTACAGCCAGGAGAAGGACAACGCCCTCACCATCACGGCGGGCGGCAAGCAGCTTCTGGCCACCTCCTTCAAGGGCGAGTTCCACAAGAAGATCGACCTGCCCGAGCACACCGAGGAGCTGCCGGTCTCGGTCAAGGTGAAGGCCGGGGACGACGACCGGTACTCGTGGAGCGGCACCAAGCAGTCGCCGGTCTGCGAGTCGGAGTCGCCGTCGCCGACTCCGACCGAGTCGGACGACGACTCCACGCCGTCGCCGACCCCGACCACCCCGTCGA
>NZ_JAAKZZ010000604.1 GCF_011045075.1 Streptomyces boncukensis | reverse complement strand
GTGCGGGGCGGGCCGAGCGCGCGGCGCGCGCCTTCTTGCGTCGGGACATGACGCCATCCTGCCGCAACTCCCCCGGCACCTCCCCGCGGGAAGTCCACTCGTTGCGGCGAATCCGGGCGGCACCGCGCATGACCGGGGCCAGGCGTGGCAGTCAGGCGCTGAGAACCACGACACGAGGAGAGGCGTCCCCATGCGGCCACGCCTGCGTGACCATGTGCGCTTCCTGGAGCGCCCCGACGGCACCTACGTCCTCGCCCCGCACGGCGGCACCCTGGTGCGCGGCCCGCACCTGCACACCTGGCTGGTCCGGCTCGCCCCGTTCCTCACCGGCGAGCACAGCCTGCCGGAGCTCGTCGAGGCGCTGCCGCCCGAGCAGCGCCGGACCGTCGAGCGGCTGGTGCGCACCCTGCACGAGGGGGGCTATGTGCGGAACGCCGCGCCCGACCGCCCGCACGGCCTGTGCGCCGACGAGAAGCGGCTCTACGCCGAGCAGCTCGCCCATCTGCGCGAAGCCGCCGACTCCGCGGAGCACCGCTTCGAGCGGCTGCGGGCCGCCAGGATCGCGCTCGCCGGGGACGGCCCCCTCGCCGCCGAGGTGCTGCGGCTCGGGCTGCGCTGCGGCTGGCGGACCGTGGAGGTGGCGGCCGGGGCGGCAGCGGAGCGCGCGGCGCTGCGCCGCCTCGCGGCGACCGAGCGCCGGGACCCGCTGCAGGAGGTGACGGTGCGCCGGACGGCGCCGCTGCCCGGCGTCCGCCCGTATGTGCTGCGCGTCCGGCTGGACGACGAGGAGCAGTCCGCGGGGAACGGCGTGCCGTGCCCGGTCGTCGCGGCGGCGGACGGCGCGGTGTGGATCGGCCCCGTGGGCGGCCCCCTGCCGCCGCCCGCCCGGAAGCCCCACGCGTACCGTCCGTACGACGGCACGGCGCGCACCCTGCTCGCCGCTCAGGTGGTGCTGGTGTGCCTGCGGTATCTGACCGGCCTGGAGGGCGAGGACGAGCGGCCGCTGCGGGCGGTCCGTGTGGACCCCCGCGAGCTGACCGCCTCGGAGCATCTCGTCACTGCCGTCGAAGGCGGTTCGGCGGGCGCACGGCACAGCGGGGCGGCAGGCGCGGCAGGCGCGGCAGGCGCGGCAGGCGGCACGGAAGAACCGCTCACCGCCGGTGATGTCGCGGCCTGGTGGGCGGCGCCCGCGCTCTCGCCCGCCGAACTGGCGGCATGCGCCGACCGGCTGACGGACCCGCACACGGGTGTGCTGTGTGCGGTCGGTTCGGGCCCCTGGACGCAGCACCCGTGGTGGACCTGCCGTGCGGAGGCCCGCCTGCCCGGCCCCGGGGACGGCACGGTCGTCGTGGGCGGGTACGGGCGTACCCGGGAGGAGGCCCGCGAGCGTGCGGTCCTTGCAGCGCTCACCGAGCGGGCCGCGCGCGAGGCAGCACCTGCGGATCGAGGCGGCCCGGTGTGGGGCTGGGATCTCCAGGCGGACGCGCCGGTCCGGGTCGCGGCCCTGCCGGAGGCGCGGTCGGCCGTGGGGGGCGGGCTGAGCGCGCCCCGCGCCGCCGCGGACGCCCTGCGGGCGCTGGCGGAGGGGCTGCTGGCCGAGCGGCTGCTCGGCGGCCGGCGGGAGCCGTTCCCGTTGGTGGAGGGCGGTGGCGGTGAGACGTACGCGATGCTGCGCGCCACGGGGCACGAGCCGGCGGTCCACGACCTGTCCGCCGCCCTGGGCGGTCTGCCCGCCTGCGCGGTCACCCTGGACGGCACCACGGTGGCCCTGCGCTGCGGCGCGGACCGGGGCGACGTACGGCGCGAGGCGCTGGAACTGGCCCTGCTGTCCTGGCAGTCGCGCCTGGACGGCGAGCCGGCGTACACCCCGCGGGTGCCCGCCGCGCTCCGCCTCGCCCTCCGCGCGCCGCACACGGACGGGCGGGACGGGCGCACACCGTGCCCTGCGGCGCACGCCGGTCGCTCCGCGGCGCGGGACACCGGGGAGGATCCCCCGGCCGATGCCGCCCCGGACGAAGACACCGGCTCCCCGGAGCGGGACGGACGCGGCGGGCCGGAGCGGCACCGGCGCCGCGCGCCCGGCAGAGCGGCCCGCAACGCATCGTCCGGGCGCGGGCCGGGCGCGCCGGGAGGGGGTGACCACAGCCCGGAGCCGGGGTCCGGCACGGTGCGCGGCGGTGACGGCGGGCCGCCGGGCAGCTCCGGCGCCTCCGGCACGGCGGCGTGCGCGTCGACCTGGGCAGCGGCGGGCCGGGCGGCGGCCTCGTGCCCGGTCGCTCCCCCGGCGGGCGACGGCGCCAGGACGGGCGGCAGCACGGCGGCCCCCGGCCGCCGGAGCGGGCCCGGCGGCGCGGTGTCCGGGACAGCGGCGGCGCTGGCCGCCGCTTCCGGGGCACGGCCGGTGGCACTGCCGCTGTCCGCGGGCCCCGCGCCGCCGGGCCCGCCTCCGGTGCCGATGCCCTTCCTCGTCCGTGTCGTCCTGGTGGAGGGGAGCACCGAGTGACCGAACCGGCCGACAGGGCGGGGCGGGGCCCTGCGGGTGTCCGGGGCGTCCTGCTGTGCGGGGACACGGAGCTGGGGGCCTGGCTGCTGGAGCGGGCACCTGAGCGGACCGGCAGCGCGGACGGCACGAGCGCCGGGGACGGCACGAGCGGCGCGGGCGGCACGAGCGGCACGAGCGGCGCGGGCGGCGGCCTTCCGGTCCGGCTGGCGTGCGTGCGCTACGGCGGAGCCGAGGTACCGGCGTGCTACGCGGAGGCCGGAGCCGGGACGGCACGCTGGCTGTCGCTCGTGTGGGAACCGGGGGAGCTGCTGGTCGGGCCCGCCGGGCTGCCCGGCGTCCCGGGATGCCCCCGGTGCGCGTGGCTGCGCCGGCGCCGGAACCAGCCGCCGGTGCCGCAGGCAGGACCCGGGCAGGACCGGATGCCGCTGGCCCCGCCCGCCGGCCCGGTGCTGGACCTCGCCGCCGCGCTGCTCGCCGGGGAGCTGGCGGCCCTCGCCCGGGACGGGCGCCGTACGGGGCACGGCACTCCGGACGCCGGGTGGCCCCTTGCCCGTACCCGCGGCGCGCTGCTGCGTATCGGCACCGACCGGGGCGGGGTGAGCCGGCACCCGCTGCTGCCGGACCCGGAGTGCGTGCGGTGCGGACCCCTGCTGACGGGCGCCGACCGCGACCCGGTGCCGGGCCCGGCGGGGCCCCCTCCGCCGTCCCCCGGCCGGCTGCGGGCCCTGTCGGGCGCACGGCTGGCGGCGCTCACCCGTACGTTCGTCGATCCGTGTGCCGGGCTCGTCCAGGAGGTGCGGGAGCGGTCCGAGGGAGGGCGGCCGGTGGCGGTGGCGGTCCGTTCGCCCGCACGGGCCACCGGCGTCTCACACCACGGCTACGGACACGGCGCCGACTTCCGCACCGCCGCCGCCCACGCCGTGCTGGAGGCGCTGGAGCGCCTGGGCGGCACGCCGACGCCCCGTGCGGCGGCCTCCCGCGGGCCCGTCGCCAGCTTCCGGCAGGTGGCGGGGACGGCCGTGTATCCGCCGTCGCTCGGCCTGCATCCGGACGCCTCCTACGACCGGCCGGGCTTCCCGTACGCGCGCTGGTCCGCGTCGCGCGAGACCGAGTGGATATGGGCCCGTTCGCTGACCCGGGACCGGGCGGTGCTGGTGCCCGCCGGGCACGTGCACTACGCGGAGGCCCGTCCGGCGCGTCCGCGCTTCGTGCAGGAGCTGTCCAACGGCTGTGCGCTGGGCGCGAGTCTCGCCGAGGCGGTGCTGCACGGGCTGCTGGAGGTCGCCGAGCGGGACGCGTTCCTGGCGACGTGGTACGCGCGGCTGCCGCTGCGCCGTATCGACCTGGGCTCGGCGGCCGACCGGCGCGTCCCGGTGCTCGCCGCGTGGGCGCGGGAGCGTGCGGGTGTCGAGCTGCGCGCCTACGACGCGACGCTGGAGCAGGGCATCCCGGCGGTGTGGGTGATGGCGGTGGCGGGGGCGGACGC
>NZ_JAAKZZ010000603.1 GCF_011045075.1 Streptomyces boncukensis | reverse complement strand
GGCCCGACCCCGCCGCCGGACGCGGGCCACGGCGACCTGTCCGCGCCGGGGGACTTCGACGCGGGTCCGGCCACCAGCGAGATGCCGGCGTTCCCCGGTCCGGGCGGGCACCCGGAGACCCCGCCCGAGGGCCTGCCGCTGGTGGACCCCTCGCTCGGGCGCGGCCTCGACGCCGACGCCGGGCCCGCCGGTCCGACAACCGGCCCGGCGACCGGCGATATGCCGGTCCCGGGCGTGCCCGGCGCCCCTGCCCCGCCTGCCCCGGCGGGTCCGGCGGATCCGGCGGCCCCGCCGCAGGGCGAGCCGCCCGCCGGCTCCACGCTCGGACTGGGCACGGGCCCGGCCCCGTTCGCCCCGGACGGCGCGGGCACCGCGCTGTACGGGGACGGCGCGGGCCACACGCCCGCCGCGGGCAACCCGGTCGTCAGCGGCCTGCCCGGCGGTCCGCGCGTGCCCGGCGGCCCGGGTGCTCCGGGCGCGGGCGGTACGGGTCCGGGCGCGGGCCCCGGCGTGGGTCCGGGCGGCCCCGGCGGTCCGTCGGCGGGCCCGGCGGGCCCGGCGGGCCCGGCGGGTCCCGCGTCGCCCGCTCCCGCTCCCGCACCGGCGCCGCCGACGGCGCCCGGGTCCGGTGCGAGTGCCGGTGCGCAGAGCAAGGGGAAGGGCAAGGCGAAGGGCGGCGGCCGGAACAAGCTGGTGCTCGCCTGCGTCGCGGTCCTCGGCGTCGCCGGGGTCGCGTACGGCGCGGGGCTGATGCTCGACCACGCGGACGTGCCGAAGGGCACCACGGTCCTCGGCGTCGACATCGGCGGCCTCACCCGGCACGACGCCGTCAACAAGCTGGACGACGCGCTCGGGGACCGTGCGACCAAGCCGTTCACGGTCGCCGCGGGCGACGACGAGACGACGCTGAAGCCGAGCGTCGCCGGGCTGACCCTGGACACCGAGGCCACCGTCCGCTCGGCGGCGGGCCGCGACTACAACCCCGTCTCCGTGATCAGCTCCCTCTTCGGCGGCGAGCGCAAGGCCGACCCGGCGATCAAGGTCGACGGGGAGAAGATGAAGTCGGCGGTCTCCCGGGTCTCCGCGACGGTCGGCGGCGGCTCGGGCGGGGGGGCCTCCGACGGGATGGTGCGGTTCACCGGCGGCAAGGCCGTCGCGGTCAAGGGCAAGCCGCACAAGGCGGTGGACCCGGAGAAGTCCGCCGAGGTCCTGGAGAAGGCGTACCGCGAGCGCGCGGCCACCGGGAAGAACAGCCCGGTGAGCCTTCCGACGAGCACCCGGGAGCCGACGATCGGCGACAAGGAGCTGAAGGCGGCGGTGAACGGCTTCGGCCGGACCGCGATGTCCGGGTGGGTCTGGCTGAAGGCGGGCGATGTGAAGGTGCCGTTCAGCGAGAAGACCATCGGCGAGTTCCTCACGATGCGGGCCGGCGGCGGCAAGCTGCAGCCGGTGATCGATCCGAAGGCGCTCAAGGCGACCTACGGCTCGGCGTTCGACAACGTGGTGGTCGACGGCGGTGCGGGCACCGTGAAGATGACCCCGCAGCACGCCGCTGCCGCGATGGTCCAGGCGCTGAAGAAGGAGGCGCCGCCGCGTCCCGGCGAGCGGGTGGCCACGGTGCCGGGCGCCAGGAGCCAGTGAGCCGGCGCCGTGCGGCGGGGATCCCCGTGACATCTGTCATGGGGATCTCACGACGGACGGCACTGCCGCGCGGTGCGCGGGAGCGGCGAAGCTCTTGGTATGCAGCGATTTACCGGGGGACGACCCCCGTACCCCCAGCCGGACAGGCAGGCCGCGGAGGACTCCGCGCGGCAGTCCGGAGCGACCCGTACGACTGCTTCCGCTTCCGCCCCCGCGGTGGAGTTCACGGACGCGAGCAAGAGCTATGGCCCGGTCCGGGCTCTGGCGGACCTGAGCGTCCGGCTGTACCCGGGGGAGACCGTCGCCCTGCTCGGCCCCAACGGGGCGGGCAAGTCCACCGCGCTCGATCTGCTGCTCGGCCTGCGGAACCCGGACCCGGGCGGCTCGGTGCGGCTGTTCGGCGGCACGCCGCGCAAGGCGGTCACCGAGGGCCGGGTCGGCGCCATGCTGCAGTCCGGCGGGCTCATGGAGGGCGTCCGGGTGCACGAGCTGGTCGCCCTCGCCTGCGACCTGCACCCCCGCGCCTACGACGTGGACCGGGTGCTGGCGAGCGCCGGGCTCACCGAGATCGCCGACCGGGCCGTGGACCGGCTCTCCGGCGGCCAGGAGCAGCGCGTCCGGTTCGCGCTCGCCACCGCGGGGGCGAGCGATCTGATCGTGCTCGACGAGCCGACGACCGGCATGGACGTCGGCTCCCGGCAGGCGTTCTGGGCGTCGATGCGCGCGGAGGCGGCGCGGGGCCGCACGGTGCTGTTCGCGACGCACTATCTGGAGGAGGCGGACGAGATCGCCGACCGGGTGCTCGTCCTGCACCGGGGGCGGCTGCTGGCCGACGGCTCGGCCGCCGACATCAAGGCGCTGGCCGGGGTGCGCCGGATCAGCTTCGCCCTGGACCAGGCCGGCGGCGCGGTGGAGGAGACGCTGCGCGGGCTGCCCGGCGTCACGGAGCTGGAGCT
Source organism: Streptomyces boncukensis (assembly GCF_011045075.1). Lineage (GTDB taxonomy): Bacteria > Actinomycetota > Actinomycetes > Streptomycetales > Streptomycetaceae > Streptomyces > Streptomyces boncukensis. The sequence continues at coordinate 1,394 of NZ_JAAKZZ010000603.1, read as the reverse complement.
GTCCCGGGGCGCGTCGGGGGGCGGCACCGTGCGGCTGCGGTCCAGTGACGCCGACGCCACGGTGCACGCCGTGTACGGGCAGGGGTTCTACCCGCGCGGCCTGGAGGTGACGGGGCTGGGCCTTGAGCAGGCGTTCCTGACCCTCACCCACCGCGCCGACGGCGAGCAGGCGGTGGCGGCATGAGGACACTGATCAAACTGGAGATCACCCGCTCCCTGCGGAACAAGAAGTTCATGTTCTTCTCGGTGATCTACCCGCCGGTGCTCTACCTCCTCATCGCGGGCGGCTCGGGTGGCGCGTCCATGCCGGGCCTCAAGATCGACATGGCGCTGTACTACATGGTGGCGATGGCCGCCTTCGGCGCCATGACCGCCGTGCTGATGGGCAACAGCGAGCGCATTGCCAGGGAGCGTGAGCAGGGCTGGGTCCGCCAGCTGCGGCTCACCTCGCTGCCCGGACGCGGCTATGTCACCGGGAAGATCGCCTCCGCCGCCGCGGTCAGCCTGCCGTCGATCCTGCTGGTGCTGCTCACCGCGGCCGTGGTCAAGGACGTACGGCTGGAGGCGTGGCAGTGGGCCGCCATCGCGCTGTGCTCCTGGGCGGGCAGCTTCGTCTTCGCCGCGCTGGGCGTCGCCATCGGCTACCTTGCGACCGGGGACGCCGTGCGCCCGATCACCATGCTCGTCTACTTCTCGCTGGCCTTCCTGGGCGGCCTGTGGCTGCCCTCGTCGAGCCTGCCGGGCTGGGTGCAGGACATCGGCGAGTGGACGCCGACGCACGCGTACACGGCCCTGGGCCAGGCCGTCGAGGTGGGCCACGCGCCGCACGTGGGCGACACGCTGCTGCTGGCCGCGTACCTCGTCGTCTTCGCGGGCGCGGCCGCCTGGCTGTACCGCAAGGACACCCGGAAGGCATGAACGCGACACGATGAGCACCAGCCAGACGGACGAGGGGGCCGCGCCCGGCGAGCAGCGCACCGTGCCGGTCATCGGGATGCCGCCGGTGACCCGCAGGCAGTGGGCGGCCAAGGCGCTGATGATCGCCGTCTGGATGGTCTTCCTCGCCGGCCCGGTACGCGAGGTGGGCGGGGGCGGCCACTCGGTGCCCGGCGCGATGGCCGCGGGCCTGGGGCTGGCCGCGTTCGTCGCCTGCTACCTCGTCCTCGTCTTCCGGCACACCGCGGCCCCGCTGCCCGGCCGTGCCGCGCCCCTCCTGGTGGGCGCGCTCTTCGCGCTCGCCGCCGTGCTGTCCCTCGCCCTGGGGGACACCTGGCTGGTGCTCTTCGTCTATGTGGCCGTCGCGGCGGGCGCCTCGCTCGCGCCGCCCCGGGCGGTGGCGGCGGTGGCGGCGGCGCTGGTCGCCCTCGCGGTGCTCGGCACCGACTTCGGGGGCG
>NZ_JAAKZZ010000602.1 GCF_011045075.1 Streptomyces boncukensis | reverse complement strand
CCCCCGCCTCGAACTCCGCGAACGTCCGCCGCAGCAGCGGCAGCACATCCGTGAACACCTCCCCCGACACCGCCGTCAGCCACCCGTCCACCAGCGAGAGCAGCCGCTCGTCGTGCACGAGCAGCAGTCCGCCGCCCGCGAGGAACCCCTCCACCCAGGCCGCGGCCTCGGCCGGTGCCGTGCCCGGCGAGAGGGCGAGGCCCATCAGCCGGGCCGCCTCCTCCGCCGCCAGCCGCCCGTCGTCCAGCAGCAGCCGCGCACAGCGCCCCCGCACCAGCCCGGGGACCCGGTCGCGCCGCGCCAGCGACAGCAGCACCGCCCGCCAGCGGGCCGGGAGCCCCGCCTCCCGCGCGGCGCCGTCGGCCTCGCGGGCCAGCAGGGCCACCGCCTGGTGCGCGGCGTCGATATGGCCCCGCATATCGCGTGCGCCCTCGTCGTCCAGGCCCGCGCAGGCCGGCGGCAGGCCGACGCACACCCGCTCCGCCAGCCCCTCGGCCACCTCCGTCAGAGCGCGCGCGTCGGTGCCGCGCACATCGCCGTACCGCGCCGTGCGGACCAGCGCGGGCAGCGCCTGCGCCAGGCGCCCGACGTCCGACTCCAGGGCCGCGCGGTCCGCGAGCGCCCGCATCACCTCCGGCAGCGCCTCCGGCAGACCGGCGAGCAGACACTGCTCGGCGAGGGCCGTCACCCGCGCCAGCGGAGGGTCGGCCTCCCGCGCCTCGGACCGCGCCCTGGCCGTGGCCGCGGCCTCCACCGTCGTGCCCCAGACGCCCGCCTCGGCGACCCGCACCGACAGCTCGGGCTCCCAGCGCAGCCGCCAGCTCTCCCGGAACGTGCCGGTGTTCTCCGTACGGGAGCGGGACGGCTCGCCCCAGGCCACGCCCAGCAGCCGCAGCCGGTGCAGCAGCCTGCTGCGCGCCGCGTCCGTCCCGCCGCGCAGATCGAGGTCCAGCTCGCGCTCGGCGGCCTGCGGCTTGAGCCGCACCGCGCGCTGCTGCCGGGCGAGATCCCGCTGGAGCGGCACGGCGGGCGCGTCCTCCGGCACCTCGCCGAGCACCTCGCCGACGACGAGCCGCTCCCGGATCAGCTCCAGCGGGACGTCGGACCCCTCGCACAGCACGGAGCGGACCGCGTCGGTGGCCTCGGTGAGCCCGGCCAGCGGCCGCCCGCGCAGCACGGCCAGCGTGCCCGCCAGCCGCACGGCCTCGATGACGTGCGCCGAGGACACCACCCGGTCCTCCGCCCGCAGCAGACCGGCCACCTTGGTCATCCACCGCTCCAGGGGGCGGTCGGGCGCGGCGAACAGATGGCCGTACCAGCCGGGCGATTCGATGCCCGCGCCGTAGCCGGACCGGCGGGCGAGGCGGCGGTGGGTCCACGGCACCCAGGTGATCTCGGTCTTCACCTTGGGCAGGCCCTTGAGCAGCCCGCGGTCGGCCGTCGCCGTGGTCGCCGTCCGGGCGGCGAGCGCGGGGACGTGCCAGGCGCCGCACACGACCGCCGTCCCCGCGTCCCCGAACTCCTTGCACGCCTCCCGCAGCCGCAGCCGCATATGGGCCTCGCGGAGCCGGTCGCGCCGGTGCTCCTCCTCGCCGGGCGCGGCGCGCAGCTCCGCCATGGCCCCGCCGACCGCCGCGAACGGGGCGAACGGGTCCCGCGCGGCACCGCGGTGCTCGATGACGTCCTCCCACCAGCGCTCCGGATCGTCGAAACCAGCGACCTCGGCGAGCAGGGCAAGCGGGTCCCCCCTGCTCGAACGGAGTCGAGAGCTGGGGGACGGGTCTTCCCCGTGCGAGGGGGCCGGGCCGTCCCGGCGGCCGGGGCCGTCCCGGCGGTCGGAGTCCGCCCGGCCGTCCGGGTCAGCGCGCCCGTCCGGGCCCGCTGCGCCGGGATCGCCGTCGCCGGTCCCCTGGGCGCCCCCGTCCTCGGTGAGCGCCAGGGAGTGGGCGGCCGGCAGGTCCATAAAGCGGACGGGCACCCCGCGACGCAGCGCCCAGCGGATCGCCACCCACTCCGGCGAGAACTCCGCGAGCGGCCAGAAGGCCGCCCTCCCCGGCTCGTGCACCGCGTGGGCCAGCAGCGCCACCGGGGGCACCATGGCCTCGTCGGCCGCCAGCTCCACCACCGAATCGCCCTCGGGCGGCCCCTCGATGAGCACCACCTTCGGCTCGTACGCCGCGAGCGCGGCACGCACGGCGCGGGCCGAGCCGGGGCCGTGGTGCCGCACCCCCAGCAGCAGCGGCCCGTCCGGCCGCCCGGCGGTCCCGGCGGCCCCGGCCGTCATCCGGTCACCTCCCGGCAGGCGCGGTAGAAGTCCTTCCAGCCCTCGCGTTCGCGCACCACCGCCTCCAGATACTCCTGCCACACGACCCGGTCGGCCGCCGGGTCCCGGACGACGGCGCCCAGGATGCCCGCCGCGACATCGCCCGCGCGCAGCACGCCGTCCCCGAAGTGCGCTGCCAGGGCGAGGCCGCCGGTCACGACGGAGATGGCCTCGGCCGTCGAGAGCGTTCCGGAGGGGGATTTGACCTTGGTGCGGCCATCGGCCGTCACTCCGTCCCGCAGCTCCCGGAAGACGGTGACCACCCGCCGGATCTCGTCGAACCCCTCGGCGGGGGACGGGAGATCGAGGGAGGTCCCGAGCTGGTCGACGCGCCGGGCGACGATCTCGACCTCGGCCTCGGGCGTCTCGGGCAGCGGGAGCACCACCGTGTTGAACCGGCGGCGCAGGGCGCTGGACAACTCGTTGACACCGCGGTCCCGGTCGTTGGCCGTCGCGATGACGTTGAAGCCGCGGACGGCCTGGACCTCCCCGGCCAGCTCCGGGATCGGCAGCGTCTTCTCGGAGAGGACCGTGATCAGCGTGTCCTGCACATCGGCCGGGATGCGGGTGAGCTCCTCGACGCGCGCCGTCATGCCACGCTCCATCGCGCGCATGACCGGGCTCGGCACCAGCGCGTCCCGGCTCGGGCCGTGGGCCAGCAGCTGCGCGTAGTTCCACCCGTAGCGCATCGCCTCCTCGGCGGTGCCGGCCGTGCCCTGGACCAGCAGCGTCGAGTCGCCGCTGACGGCGGCGGCCAGATGCTCGGACACCCATGTCTTGGCCGTGCCCGGCACGCCGAGCAGGAGGAGCGCGCGGTCCGTCGCCAGCGTCGTCACCGCGACCTCGACGATGCGGCGCGGGCCCACGTACTTCGGTGTGATCACCGTGCCGTCCTCCAGCTCGCCGCCGAGCAGATAGGTGGCCACGGCCCAGGGCGACAGCCGCCAGCGCTCGGGGCGCGGGCGGTCGTCGGCCGCGGCGAGCGCTGTCAGCTCGGCGGCGAACGCGTCCTCGGCGTGCGGCCGGAGCGCGGCGGCCGGCTCCTCCGCCGGCTGCCCGGTCGCCGGATCTGTGGCCTGGCTTTGAGTCACAACTCCCCCTCAGCGCATGACGAATGGAGGTGGACCGGCCGACGGGAGCCCCTCGTCGCTCAGCGTCGGCCGATCCGTTGACCACACTGCACCCTGCCACTGACAATCGCTCTGACCTGCGCAGACGACAAGCGCACCGGGATTGTCAGTGGCGGCGCCTACCGTTTTCGACATGGGTGGACAGGCGGGAGAAGCGGTCCGCTGGACGGCGGAGCAGGTAAGCGCGCTGGCGCCTGACGACGCGTCACGCCGCGCGGGGGTCAAGCTGTCCGCGCCCGGCCCCTGGTCCGGCGCCGGGGCGGGGACGGGAGCGGTCTGGGGGCTGTGCAAGGGCAGCGGCAAGAAGCCGTATCAGACGGTGGTCGATCTCGACGGCGGCCAGGGGCCCGGCTTCCGGTGCTCGTGCCCGAGCAGAAAGTTCCCCTGCAAGCACGCGGTCGGTCTGCTGCTGCTGTGGGCGGGAGGGGACGCGGCGGTGCCGGAGGCGCCGCAGCCGCCCGACTGGGCCGAGGAGTGGCTGACCGGCCGCCGCGAACGCGCCACGCACAAGGCGGCGCGCACCCGGGAGGAGCAGCAGGAC
>NZ_JAAKZZ010000601.1 GCF_011045075.1 Streptomyces boncukensis | reverse complement strand
GTAACAGACAGGGCGGGAGCGGCTGCGGCGGGGGCGCCCCCTGCTCGTACGGGGCCGAGAGCTCGGGGGACGCGGGGCGCTCGCCCGCCTGGAGGGCCGCCTCCGAGCCCGGCCCCCACGGCTGGCCCCAGGGCTGTCCCGCGGGCGGCTGGGTGTGCTGCGGCTGGGGAGCCCACTGGTCACCGTGCGCCGGGAGCACGACCCCCTCGTACGGGGTCGTGGCCGCGGGCAGTTCCGCGTCCCCCGGAGAACCGGGGGCACCGTCCTGTCCGCGTCCGTTCTGCGTTGTCACCGAGACTCCTCGTTCGCGTTGCTCCACCGGAATCGTCGGGTCACGCTACCGGGTGACATGAGGGGGCGCCCAAACCGCCGGAGGACGAGAGGAACGCCACATCAGACGGCCGGCACCGGGCACAACTCCCCGGCCCGCCATGGGCGCCCCGTCAGGGGCGCGAGCGACCAGCCACACACGCCCGCGCCCCGCGACGCACCAGCAGGGGCAGCCGGCCCCCGGCACGGTCCGCCGGACACCCGCTACGCGGCCTGGCTCAGCTCCAGGCGGGCCGTGAACTCGCGCACGACCGTTTCCTCAGCGAAGGGTTCCAGGCGCTGGCGGAAGTCGTCCAGATACTCCGTGCCCCGGTCGGAGCGGAGGCCGCTGAGCACTTCCGCCGCCTCCCCGCCCGTCTGGCAGGCGCGTTCCACCTCGCGCTGCTGCACCTGGGCGCCGGCGAGCAGGAACAGCCCGATCGCGCGCCGCCGGGCGCGGCTCTCCGGGTGTCCGTCCAGGGCCTCCTCGGCCGCCGCTGCCGCCGCCTCGCCCTGTCCCAGGTCGCGGTGGCAGTGCGCGAGTTCGTCGGCGAGGTAGGCGCGGTCGAAGTGCGCGATCCACGCCGGGTCGTCCCCGGAGTCCGCGTCCGCGTCGGCGCGGTCCATGGCGTGCAGCGCCTGCGAGACCGACACCTGGCTCGCCCGCCCGTCGCCCATCAGCGCGTGCCCGCGGGCCTCGGCGGCGTGGAACATCGACTCCGCGCGCGGAGTCACCCGCCCCCGCGACCCCTCCTGCGCGGCGCGCGCCAACTGCGCGATCTCGCGCGGGTTTCCGAGCGAGGCGGCGAGGTGGCTCATGCCGGCGGCGAGTACGTAGCCGCCGAACGCGCGGTCGCCCGCCGCCTGCGTCAGCCGCAGCGACTGGATGTAGTACCGCTGCGCCAGCCCGTGCTGCCCGGTGTCCACGGCCATATAGCCCGCGAGTTCGGTGAGCCGGGCGACGGCCGAGAACAGCAGCCGGCCGACCGACTCCCGGTACGAGCCCGCGAGCAGGCCGGAGATGACGCTGTTGAGGTAGTGGACGACGACGGGGCGGATATGGCCGCTGCCGTACCGGTGGTCGAGGGCGGAGAGCGCCTCGGTCATGGCGCGCACGGCCTGCACGTCCGGCATGCCGACATGGGAGCCCGAGGAGCGGGCCACCTGGCTGTCGGGCGCCGTGATCAGCCAGTCGCGGCTGGGCTCGACGAGGGCGGAGGCCGCGACCGTCGAGCCGGTGAGGAAGTCGCGGCGGCCGACGTCGCTGCGCCACAGCTCGCAGACCTGCTCGACGGCGCCGAGCACGGTGGGGGCGAACTGCAGGCCCACGCCGGAGGCCAGGTGCTTGCCGTTCGCCATCCCGATCTCGTCGATCGTGACCGTGCGCCCCAGCTTGCGGCCGAGCGCCTCGGCGATGATGCCGGGCGCGCGCCCGCGCGGCTGCTGGCCGCGCAGCCAGCGGGCGACCGAGGTCTTGTCGTAACGCAGGTCGAGACCGTGCTCGGCACCGCACATGTTCACGCGGCGGGCCAGTCCGGCATTGGAACAGGCTGCCTCCTGGATGAGAGCTTGCAGCCGTTCGTTCGGCTGCCTCGCTACGAGCGGCCTGGCCATATGGGTTCCCCCTCGGGTGACGGCTACAGGTGATCACTTCCCGGCGCATATGCCCGTGATTCCGAAAAACCCCTCCCTTCACGGCACATCGCACCAAGGAGGGGCTACCCACCCACAGCCACGGGTTGTGTACGCGCCCCCGCACTTGCACCCATGCGCCCTTCCGAGCGCGGCGTGCCACCGCTGGACGCCCCGTAACCCATACCGACAAGGGGAGTTGTGATGAACGTGGATACGACCATCGGAGTCACAGCTGGAGTTACGACGAGCACATACATTCCCCGCCAGCGGACAGAACCCCCACTCGAACACGCCGTGCGCTACACCGAGGAGCGCCACTGGGACGTCTTCCCCGGCACCTGGCTGGAGGCCGTCGACGGCGTGCCCCGCTGCGCCTGTGGCGCCGCGGACTGCGGTGCGCCCGGCGCGCACCCCCTCCGCTCCGGCTGGTCCCGGGAGGCGACCGGCAGCGCGACCACGGCACGCCGGCTGTGGAGCCAGGAGCCCCGTGCGTCCGTACTGCTGCCCACCGGGCGCACGTTCGACGCGCTGGACGTACCGGAGTCGGCGGGCTGTCTGGCGCTGGCCCGACTGGAGCGCATGGAGCTGTCGCTCGGCCCCGTCACCTGCGTGCCCGACGGGCGGATGCTGTTCTTCGTCCTGCCCGGGGCGACGGCGAAGGTCCCGGATCTCGTACGCAGGCTGGGCTGGTCCCCCAGCGCGCTGGACCTCACGGCGCGCGGCGAGGGGGACTGGGTGGCGGCGCCGCCCACCCGGCTGGGCACCCGGGGCTCGGTGCAGTGGGCCCGGCGGCCGACGGCGGCCAACCGCTGGCTGCCGGACGCGGAAGAGGTCGTGCCCACCCTGGCGTACGCCTGCAGCCGCGTGGTGTGACGGACGGGTTCCGCTCCCCCGGTGACGTCCGGTGCCGGGCAGGGGCCGCCCCTGCCCGGCACGGGCTGCTCACCCCCCGGAGGGGAGCGCGGCCTGCAGGAAGGGCTCGATGACGCGCCGCCAGTCGTCCGGCTGGTCGTAGTGCACCAGGTGGCCCGCGTCCGGCACCTCGGCGTAGATCCCGCGCGGCAGCACCCGGACCATCTCCTGGGCCTCGGCGCGGCCCAGCTCGCCGTCGATGCCGCGGACGACGAGCGTGGGGCAGCGCACCTGCGCCAGCTCGTCCCAGTGCGCGTCGTGCACCCAGGTCTCGCGGGCGCGCAGCATCTGGCGCGGGGAGAAGACCGGCCGCCAGCCGTCGGCGCGCTCGGCCATCACCTCGACGAAGAACTCGCCCCGCGACGGGTTCGTGCGCTCCAGGAGCGGGTCGTCCTCGCCGAACCACCGGCGGACGTCACCGAGCGTCGCGAAGGGCACGGGCCACGACTTGAACCAGCTCTCCCACTCGCTCTGCGACTGCTCGCCGAGCGCGGAGGCGCGCATGTCGCAGATCACCAGGGCCTGCACCAGGTCGGGCCGCTTGGCGGCGAGCTGCCAGGCGGTGAGCGCGCCCATGGAGTGGCCGACCAGCGCGACGGGGGCGAGGCCCAGCTGCTCGATGGCGGCCTCGGCGTCCGCGACATACGCCTCGCGGTCGTACGGGCCCTCGGCCGGCTTGTCGCTGCGGCCGTGCCCGCGCTGGTCGAGGGCTATGGCGCGGTAGCGCGCGGAGAGCCAGCGCGCCGCCTGCGCCCAGTGCGAGGCGCGGCCCATCAGCCCGTGCAGCAGCAGGACGCCCGGCGGGGTGCGGCCCGCCGGCGAGTCGGCTGTGTCCGCTGCGCCCGCTGTGTCGGCTGCGTCCGGTGCGCCTTCCTGGGTTCCCTTGGGCGGGTCGGCGAACTCCCAGGCGGCCAGCCGGATTCCATCCGCTCCCGTCACGTTGATCCGTCGCACCATGCGTCGTGGCACCCCCACTCCCTCTGACCCGCGCATCACGCTATCGAACCCTTATTCGAACAGTCTGGTATCCCCGCCAACACCCCACCATCGAGTGACAACACACCAGGGTTGCCCCACGCCGCCACGGGGAGACAGGAACCGGGAGGGGGGCCGACCCTGAGAGCTCGGGGCTCCGGGTCGCTTCGGGGG
>NZ_JAAKZZ010000600.1 GCF_011045075.1 Streptomyces boncukensis | reverse complement strand
CGGCGAGCCCAGCGGCGAGCCGCCCGGTGCCGACGGCGGCAGCGGCGGCGGGGACGAGGAGCGGGACCCGGAGCTGACGGCGCTGCGCGAGCGGCTGACCGGCGCCGTGCTGCTCTCCGTGCCCGTCATCGCGATGGCGATGATCCCCGCCCTCCAGTTCGAGTACTGGCAGTGGCTCTCCCTCACCCTCGCCGCCCCCGTCGTGGTCTGGGCGGGCTGGCCCTTCCACCGCGCCGCCTGGGCCAACGCCCGGCACGGCGCCGCCACCATGGACACCCTGATCTCGGTCGGCACCTCGGCCGCGTTCCTCTGGTCGCTGTGGGCGCTGTTCTTCGGCATGGCGGGCGAGCCGGGCATGACCCACCCCTTCTCCTTCGCCATCGAGCGGTCCGACGGCACCGAGAACATCTATCTGGAGGCCGCCGCGGGAGTGACCGCGTTCATCCTGGCCGGCCGCTACTTCGAGACCCGCTCCAAGCGGAAGGCGGGCGCCGCGCTCCGGGCCCTGCTGGAGCTGGGCGCCAAGGAAGTGACGGTGCTGCGGGACGGGCGCGAGGTGCTGATCCGCACCGGGGACCTGGCCGTGGGCGACCGCTTCGTGGTCCGGCCCGGCGAGAAGATCGCCACGGACGGCACCGTGGTCGAGGGCAGCTCGGCCGTGGACGCCTCCATGCTCACCGGCGAGTCGGTGCCGGTGGAGGTCGGCGAGGGCGACGGCGTCACGGGCGCGACGCTCAACGCGGGCGGCCGGCTGGTGGTCGAGGCGACCCGGGTCGGCGCGGACACCCAGCTCGCGCGGATGGCCAAGCTGGTGGAGGACGCGCAGAACGGCAAGGCAGCGGCGCAGCGCCTGGCCGACCGGATCTCCGGCGTCTTCGTGCCCGCCGTCATCCTGCTCGCGCTCGGCACGCTCGGCGTCTGGCTCGCCGCAGGCGGCGGTCTGACCGCCGCCTTCACGGCCGCCGTCGCCGTCCTGATCATCGCCTGCCCCTGCGCCCTGGGGCTGGCCACGCCGACCGCGCTGATGGTCGGCACGGGACGCGGTGCGCAGCTCGGCATCCTCATCAAGGGCCCCGAGGTGCTGGAGACCACCCGCAGGGCCGACACCGTCGTGCTCGACAAGACCGGCACCGTCACCACCGGCACCATGACCCTGCTCGACGTCCGGGTGGCGGAGGGCGCGTCGGAGGCGGAGGTCCTGAAGCTGGCGGGCGCGCTGGAGAACGCCTCCGAGCACCCCATCGCCCAGGCCGTGGCCCGGGGCGCGGCGGAGAGGTACGGGCAGCTTCCGGTGCCGGAGGACTTCGCCAACGTCCCCGGGCTGGGCGTCCAGGGCGTCGTCGAGGGCCACGCGGTGCTGGTGGGGCGCGAGAAGCTCCTCGAAGCGTGGTCGATGGCGCTGCCGGAGGCGCTGGCGGAGGCCAAGCTGGCCGCCGAGCGGGCGGGCCGTACGGCCATAGCGGTGGCCTGGGACGGCGAGGCGCGGGCCGTGCTGGAGGTCGCGGACGCGGTGAAGCCGACCAGCGCCGAGGCCATCGAGCGGCTGCGCGGACTGGGCCTGCGGCCGGTGCTGCTGACCGGCGACAACCAGGCGGTGGCCGAGACGGTGGCCGCCGAGGTCGGCATCGAGCCCGGCGACGTGCTCGCCGAGGTGCTGCCCGAGGACAAGGTGAGCGTCGTCAAGAAGCTCCAGGACGAGGGCCGTTCGGTGGCCATGGTCGGCGACGGCGTCAACGACGCGGCGGCGCTCGCCCAGGCCGACCTGGGCCTGGCGATGGGCACCGGGACCGACGCGGCGATCGAGGCGGGCGATCTCACGCTCGTACGGGGCGACCTGCGGGCCGCGGCCGACGCGATCCGCCTCGCCCGCAGAACGCTGGGCACCATCAAGTCCAACCTCTTCTGGGCCTTCGCCTACAACGTCGCGGCGCTGCCGCTGGCCGCGGCGGGCCTGCTGAGTCCGATGATCGCGGGGGCGGCGATGGCGTTCTCCTCGGTCTTCGTCGTCAGCAACAGCCTTCGCCTGCGGCGCTTCCGGGCAGCCGCCTGATCCTTTTTCTTGCGGGGCGCCCCGCAAGAGGTGGGCAGCCTCTTCCCAGGCCGGGAAGAGGCTGCCCCTGTCCGTCCGTCGCGGACCGCGGCGCCGCTGTGGCCGCTCGCGCAGTTCCCCGCGCCCCCGGCGGGGCGCTCCGCTCCCTCTCGCGCTCCCTCACGCTGCGGATGCCGGGTACGCCGCCGCCGGGCCGAATCTGGCGCGGGCCCGGTCCGCCGCCGCCTCGGCGCGGCGGGCCCGCTCCTCGCCCGGGTCGAAGGAGAGCTGGCGGACGGCGCGTTCGGCGGCCGTCAGATCCTCGGCGCGCAGCGAGACGGCCCGTACCCGGGCGCGCTGCAGCCCGAGCGCGTCGTGCAGGGCGTAGGCGGCGGCCGTCAGCGCGGGGGTGTGCGCGGTCGGCTCGGGGAGCGTACGGCTACGGGCGGTGGCGGTGCGGTCGGCGTAGCGGACGGTGAGGGTCAGCCCTCGCGCCACCTGCCCCTCCCGCCGCATCCGGAAGCCCAGCCCGTCGGCAAGCGCCAGCAGGGCGCGGCGGCGGCGCTCCGGGTCCAGCTCGTCGCGGTCGAAGCGGTGTTCGGCACTCGCCGAGCGCGCCGGTGCCGAGGGGACGACCGGCGTCGGGTCGGCCCCGCGCGCCCGCTCGGCGATCCGGCGCCCGGCCGTCGCGCCGAGGATGCGCTGGAGCGTGGCGGGGGGAGCCTGTGCGACGCGTCCGACGCTGTCCAGGCCGTACCCGCAGAGCGTGCGGGCGGTCGCCGGGCCGACCCCGTGCAGCGCGTCGACGGGCTTGCGGTCCAAGAAGCGCGCGGTCTCCTCGGGGCGCACCTCGCGTACGCCCCCGGACTCCCCGTCGGCCGCCGCCATCCGCGCGAGCAGCGGGTTGGGCGCGACCCCGATGGCGCAGTCGGTGTCGTACAGCGCCCGTGCGCGCAGCCGGAAGAGGCGGGCGAGCCCGGCGGCGTCCTGCCCGAAGTAGCGCAGCGCGCCCCGGACATCGGCGAGCGCGGCGTCGGGCGGGAGCGCCTGGACGACGGGGGTGATGTCGGCGAGGAGGCCGAGGAGGGCCTCGTAGATGTCGTGGGCGTCCTCCGCGCAGCGGCCGAAGCGGACGTAGAGCACCCCGGGTCCGGTCATCCCGCGCTCCCCGGGCTGGAGTGCCACATCTTGCGGACACCCCGGGCGGTGTCGTCGCCGGGGGTGCGCAGATCGGCCCACGCGTTCATCCGGACGCCGGGGGCGGTCTCGATGGTGCGGCCCGGCTTCCCGTCCGCCGCCCCGTCCGCCGCCGCGTCCGCCGTCTCCGCCAGCCGGTCCGTGACCGCGTCCAGGCCGCCGGTGCGGCGCAGCTCCACCAGCTCGGCCAGGTTCCAGACGGCGGCGCCGACCACGCTCAGGCTGCGCGGGCCGCGCCGCTGCACCACGCCGCGCACCAGCAGCAGCCAGGAGTGGAAGACGGTGTGCGCGCAGGCGGCGTGCACGTCCTCGAAGAAGGCGCAGTCCACCAGGCCCGTGCCGTCGTCCAGGGTGGTGAAGATGACGCGCTTGCCGGAAGGGATCGGCGGGGTCTGGGTGGCCGCCTTGGCGCCCGCGACCAGGACGGTCTCGCCATGTCGCGCCTCGTGCAGCGTCCGCGCCGAGCGGGCGCCCAGCTCCCGCAGGAAGGCGTGGTGGTCGCTCATCAGATGCCGGGAGGCGTCCAGACCGAGGACGCCGAGCTCGGCGCCGAGCCGCTCGTCCCGGTCCAGGTCGGGCAGTCGGGCGGGTTCGGGCGCCGCCACTTCCCCCAGCGTGGCTTCCCCCAGCGCGAGCTGTCCCTCGCGGGCGCCCGCCGCGCGCTGGGCGCGGTGCAGTTCGGCGATCTGCAGCAGCAGGTCGCGCCGGTTGCCGCCGGGCGCGAAGGCGTCCAGCGCGCCGACCCGGGCGAGCCCCTCCGCCACCGGGCGGGGCGGGCGG
>NZ_JAAKZZ010000005.1 GCF_011045075.1 Streptomyces boncukensis | reverse complement strand
CCCGCTCACCCCCGCCCGTACCCAGCCGCTCCCACGCCTGCGTGGCACAGCGGCGGAGCGCAGAGGTGGCAGAGCGACGCGCAGTCGGGGGTCGCGTGGTCCTGTGCCGACGCGGCGAGGAACTGTCTGATCGCGGCAGGAGGAGCGTGAACAGTGACGGACGTCTGGCCATGGGGGCAGCGCTGGATGGAACCGTCTGCGGAGACATACGCGCTCGCCGAGCGGCATGGCCACCGCCCGTCCCCCGTCCTGGGGCGTCGCAGGTCGCGCAGCGCTCTGAGGTGGGCCCGGTAGCGGCCGGGCAGGGTGAAGTAGCGGTCCAGTAGCGTGGCGTCGAGCTCCTGCTGTGCGACAGAGCCCTGAAGTGGCATGCCCTCGTCAGGCAGAGCATGCTCGCCGGGGGCGCCGGGGCTGAACTGGACCTCCAGTTTGGCCTCGGAGGCGAGACTCGCCAGCACTGCGCACTCGTCGTCGGTCATCTCCCAGCAGGTGACGTGAAGGATCTTGACGTCGGCGCGGATCACGCGCAGCGTGCTGATGGCGGCCTCAGCGGTACGGGTGGTGCCTCGTAGACGCCCTGCGCCCTGTGAGTCCGCGCACACAGTCACCTGTGCCAGCAACGGCGCCGCCTTGGAGAGGGTGATGACCTCGCTCACGGTGCGAGCAGAGGTCGTCATCGACACCGGCATCCGTAACTGGCGGGTCTGCCTGATGAGTTGAATGATCTGCGGGTGATGGACTGGCTCACCACCACTGAGGCACACCTCTTCCACTCCTGTCTCCTTCAACTGGGACAAGGCGAGGGCGTAGGTCGCAGGGTCGAGGAAGCTGTCCGTACGGTCGGCGCGGACGCAGCATCCGCAACCCATCCCGAAGTGCCCCTGGGCGGAGATCAGTGCCGTTCTCACCGGGGGGTTTATGGGCGCCTGCATGGTCCCGCCGGTCGTCTCCTCTGGCACGGTCATCGGTCAGTACTCCTGCGCGGCGTGGTCGACGGTAAGGACAGGGCGAGCGGGGCCGGGACGGCGGCGTGGGTCCGATGCCCGAGGTGCGCAACAGGCTGGACAAGCGGTGATCGTGTGATGGCGGGCTGCCTCGGCGAGCAGGTGCCGGAACAAGCTGGCCGGCCTCACGATCCCCGCCCGACCGCGACCAGCGCCGACTCCAGGTCGTCAAGGCTGGCGAGCAGACGCCGGATGGTGATCTGGCATTCAGCCCAACGCTGCCGGGCATCGGCATCCGTTCGGACGAAACGCCGGTGCCCGCCAGTGGTGGCTCCGTCGAAGCTGAACAGCAGGTCCAGCAGAGCGATCCGCGCACACGCACGCAGGTCGGCGAGCGGCAGGCCGGGATTCTCGGCGCGGTAGGCGCCTATCAGGCGCAGGGCGAACCGCATCCAAGAGGGACTGTTCGCCACGGTGCGTGGATCGAAGGCAGCGCGGCCTAACTCCCAGGCAAGTACACAGACCTCGCCATGGAAGCCGAGGATCGCTGTGATCAGGTCCTCCTGGGCCAGAAGGTTGGTGCGGGTGAAGTCGCCATGCGCGGCGTGCGCTACGAGATCCCCGGGAAGGCCCGCCCGCAGCCGTGGTACGTGGGTGCGCAGGTCCCTGCGGCGCTGGTCCAGCTGGGCATTGAGCTGATCGAGACGCAGGTTGTGCTGTGCGGCGGCGCGGATGAGCAGCAACTCGGAACAGGCCGCTGCCGATTCGGCATCCGCAGTGTGCCACCGGGCCGGGCGGCCATGGGCGGGCGGTGGGCAGGCGACCAGGGCGCGGTGCATACGGCCGAGCATCAGCCCGATGTGCTGGGCGCGTGCCACGGTCATCGGCTCGGTCACGACCCGCCCGAGTGCCTCCTCGCTCACCACCCAGGCCGCGTCCGCGAACGAGGTAAGTACCTCCCCGTCCCAGCTCCGCCATGCTCTGGGTACAGGCACCCGCGCGACGCGACACAACTCCGACATCTCCCACGCCGCCCGGATCCTCTCCAGATCGGCCATGGCACGGTACTGCCGGACCAAGACCCGACGCCCGTCGCTCAACCTCACGCGCCGGCTGAGGGTCTCGGTGCCTATCAGGACCGGCCCGGTGTGCGCGAGGTCGACGCCGTAGCACTCGCAGAGCACCTTGGCCCAGACCTCCTCGTCGCCCGCGGACTCTTCTTGCACACCCTCACCGCCCCAGCAGGCGCCGGGCGCGGAATACGCCCGGATTCACGATCACCGTGCGGGCTTCACCGGCCAGGGCACTGTCTCCGTGAGCGACGCCCCAGCTCACCGCAGTCTCCTCCCCGCGGTGCGCCTCGCAGGAGACGTGCTGTCGGGCACACCACCGGGTGCTGCCCCAGCCTTCGATCCCCCATGCCGAGGGTTGCTTGGCACCGGGTCGCACGTGCTCGGCGATGGCCGTGTACGTCATGGCAGTGCGCCCTTTCGGTCGGTGACAACAGCGTCCAGGAACCTTGAGCGATCCCATCAAGGCCCGGAATTGCGTGTGCGGGGTGTCAGGAGCCACGGCCAGCTCGGCCGTAGTACAGCCGCGGACTCCGGCGGATGGACTCGCGCTCCCTGTAGTCAGCCGACTCAGGCGTGATCGAATGATCACAGCCTCGGGGGATGTGCCTCGTCCGCGTGCTGCGGGACACACAGTGACGGCTGCATAGCCCGCACGTACATTCCATGGGTGATATCAATGATGTAATTCTGGTTGTAGTAGGGGGAGTTGAGACCGCGCACACTCACTTCACGGGAGGCCAGAGGTGCAACAGCAGTCGCCAAGGCACTGCGATCGGTGCGGCTGTCAACTCAGCAAGTACAATTCCGGCACTTACTGCTCCGCATGTCTGCGCGCCCTGCGCCTGTTGCCTCCTGCCCCGGAGGTACCGCAGCGCGTGTGGTGTGACCCGGAAGTCCGCCACGCGCTCGCTACCTGGGACTTCGGACAAACCGTCGCTCTGATCCGCAGGCAAGGCTCGCTGCGACAAGAAGACATCGCGCACCTGACAGGACTCAGCCAGGCGTTCTTATCCATGCTCGAGTCGGGCCGCCGTCGTCTCACCAACATCGACAAGATCGCTGGCTTCCTCAACGGGCTTGGCGTGCCCCCCGATCTGGCGCCCCTTGCTGGCACTGCACCGGCACCACCCCAGCCGGTCACGGAGCCACGCGCCGACGACCTTGACCCTGCCCTGCCCTGGACCGCAACCCGTATGGTGTCAGCACTGCACACTGCGGTGGGGGGCAGCACAATGGACCGCCGTTACTTCCTCGCGGTGAGCGGCGTGGCGCTCACCGCCTTCGTGCACCACTGGGGCACTGCCGAAGCCGAACCTCTCGTACGCGCAGCGCACGGAAGCCGAATCACCCCAGAGCTGCTCGACAGCCTGCAGCAGACCACCGACAGTCTGCGGACCATGGACGCCAGCGCCGGCAGTGGCACGCTCGCCGAACTCGGCGACGCCCACCTCGCGTTTCTCACGCGGCTCGTCCAGCATGGCGCCTACGACGAGGCCATCGGTCGGCGACTCGCCGCGATCATTGCCGATACCGCTACACAGACTGGATGGTTCACCTTCGACTCCGGCGATCACGGCAGCGCCCTCGCCTACCTGCTCGGCGCGCTCCGGGCCGCCAAGGCATCCGGCGATCTCCGGCTCGGTGCCGGTGCCCTGTCCTACATGGCAATCCACAGTTACTCCACTGGATCGCCACGCGATGCTGTGACCGCAGCTCAAGCCGCCCGCGAGAAAACCAAGCACCTGGGCGCCCACAGTCTCCAAGCGATGCTGCTGACCCGCCAAGCCCGCGGTCACGCCAAACTCGGCGAGCGGCAAGCGGCACTCGCCGTGCTCGGGCAGGCAGCCGAATTCCACGCCCGCGGCCGAACGGAACACGACCCCCATTGGCTGTACTGGATCAACGACGGCGAGATCCACGGCCAGACCGGAAGCTGCCACCTCCACCTGAACGAGCCCCGCCACGCCGTCGCGAGCTTCGCTCAAGCGCGGGCGGCACTCAACCCCTCCGACCTGCGAACCCGAGCCCTGTTCCTCTCCCGCGCCGCATCCGCCTTCTTCAGGCAAGGCGACCTCGACGCCGGATGCTCCACGGCCCACGAGGCACTCGACCTTGCCGACCATCTCCACTCGACACGTTTGAACGAGCACATCCACACCATGCTCGACGAACTCCAGCCCGCACACCACACCACCTACGCTCAGGAGCTACAGGAACGTGCCGCAGTCGTGACGGGAACAAGGAGCTCAACGTGACTGAATCCCAACAGACCCTTGTCCTGTGGGACATCGACCGCACTCTGCTCTACGTCGGTGACATCGACCGCCAGGTTTACCGCGAGACCTTCGCCGAGGTCATCGGCCGCCCCGCCCAGCACCTGCCCGCACGCGGCACAGGCACCACGATGCCCCTCGCGATCCGCGCGCTCCTCCTGGACAACGGAGTGCCAGAAGCGGACCTCCCCGAGCTGCTGCGCCGCATGGTGGAGCTGCTGCCCAAGCGGCTTGCAACTCACATGGAAGACCTTCGCAACGAAGGCTTCCTCATGCCCGGCGCTGTCGCCGCACTCCGAGCCGTGCACGCTCAAGAGGACCTGGTGCCGACAGCAGTCACCGGCAACCTCAAGGAGAGCGCACTATTGAAGCTATCGGCGTTCAACCTCGATGGCTACCTCGATACCGAGGTCGGCGGATTCGCCTCCGACGACGACCACCGGCCAGCGCTTGTGGCCATTGCCCAGAAACGCGCCCAGGCCAAGTACGGGTCGGTCTTTACCTGTGGCAACACCGTGATCATCGGAGATTCGCTTGAGGACGTTCGTACGGGACTCGAAGGTGGCGCTTCGGTCATCGGAGTCACATCGGGTAAGACCACACGAGACGAACTGGCGGCTGCGGGGGCCGATGTCGTCATCGAAGGGCTCGAAGACACCGCACAAGTCCTTGCGACCATCTTCTCACTCACGAGTGGCCCCACCGGAGAATAGGGCCACTGCCACTGGGCGGTGATCAGGCCGCGCCACATCGGAAATCGGCTCCATCCATCTCTTTGCTGAGGACCCGTCCGGCAGCGCGCAGTGTGCTGGCGGTGACCCTCCTGCACGCCGATGACTGCGTCCGAGCTGTGAGCGTGGAAGTCGCGCAGTCCTAGTGAGAGATCGCTGTTGTGCGGGTGCCACCCTGTCTTCGTGTCGATCCCCGAGGCAGTGTTCGCGAGATCGGTGTGCGGAGGGTGGACCGGGGCAGCGGGTTGCCAGGGAGCGAGGAACTCGGCCGGCTGCTTGTCGCCACGGGCAGGGTTGTGGGTGAGCGGGCCAGTGAGCACTCGCTCACCAGAGCGGCGGCGTGGGTGCTGCGGAGGTGAGCACTACTCGTCAGGCAGGAGGCGGAGCATGGGTCCTGTCATGTCGGCTGGGGCACCAATGCCGTCGAGGAGCACGACGATGCGGTCGATGTTCGTGAGGCGGCGGTTGCCTAACTCAAGCTGGGACAGGAACGACTGGCTCAGCCCGGTGAGGATGGCCATGTCCTCCTGGCGGAGACCGCCGTGCTCGCGTACGAGTCGACAGACCCCGCCGAAGTCCCTCCGGGACAGCGCGTGCCGTACGTCGTGGCGGTTGCAGACATCCTCCGGGACGGAGGCAGGGGGTTGGGAGAAGGTCGCGCTTCGGTGGCAACTGCCGCAAAGTTCATGTTGGTTGTACCTGCTCAGTCGGCAGGAGCAGCGGGTGCAGCGCCGGGCTTCTTGTGCGGGTACCTGCACTTCGGCGGTTCGCCTCGACCGCACGATCATCCACTCCCTTCGCCAGGCAGGAAAGCACCTTTGGTAAACGCCACCTCGGCGTCGGGATCCAGTAAGCCGCATCGGTGCCCAACAGGCAGTGGACAGGGTTAACAACCACACTGGTTAACTGTTAACTTCGCTCGTCACGCGGGGGCTGACGGCCACGAGAGGGCTGTCGGGGCCAGCATCGCGGAGGGGCTATGGGGGCGAAGAGCAAGCTACAGGCGGCACGTCAAGGTCTCGGATGGAGTCAGGCCGAGCTCATTGATGCGCTGATCGCCGCAGCGAGCCGGCTGGGGGGTGACTCACCGACACCGTCCAGTTGGAAGACCCTCGTTTCGATGTATGAGAACGGGCGACGGCCGGTGAGTCCGGAGCATCGCCTGCTGTTCCGTGAGGTGTACCAGGCCACGGACGAGCAACTCGGTTTCCCTCAGTCCGCCGCGGTCCCGGATCCGGCGACACCCCCACCGCCGACCCTGCTGCGCAGCAAACTGCCCGTGCCCGTGAACCCGGAGATGCTCGAATACCTGACCTCCGTGCTTGGCCAGCATGCCGAGGCCGAGCCTCTTGTCGGCCCGCAGTTCCTCGTTGCACCCGTCCAGGCACAGGTACCCCTCATCGAGCAGATGTGCCTGGAAGCCTATGGGCCATTACGGGAGCGAGTGCTACAGCTCGGCGCGCGCTACACCGAGTTCCTCGGGTGGCTGTACCAGGACACCGGGAACTCGGATGCGGCCATGAAGTGGACCAGTCAGGCCATGGACTACGCGCA
Organism: Streptomyces boncukensis; assembly: GCF_011045075.1. GTDB lineage: Bacteria > Actinomycetota > Actinomycetes > Streptomycetales > Streptomycetaceae > Streptomyces > Streptomyces boncukensis. The sequence continues at coordinate 39,676 of NZ_JAAKZZ010000005.1, read as the reverse complement.
GGAGCTGAACGACTCGTCGCTCGTGGCCTACAGCTTCCAGCGCCGGAGCAACATCGCCACGGAGGCGGGCTACGCCGGGCACGGCGCGGGGCTCGCCACAGCGGCCCTCCGGTATGCCCCTGATCTCTCCCCCCGCGTTCGCGCGGTCGTCCTGCGCCAACTGGCGAACAGCAAGGCGAGTCTGGGCGAGCACGCCGAGGCCATGCGAGCCATCGACCAAGCCCTGGAGGCCGCGGCCCTGGGCGACGACGCTGATCCGATGGCGGGGTACTGCTCGGTTGCCTACGTCGAGATGGAGGGGGCGAACTGCGATCTGCGCTTGGAGAGGCCGGAGAACGCGGTCGGCACCTTCACGGAGAGCTTGACGCACTGGCCAACGGTGCAGGAACGTGACCGGGGTCTTTGCCTGGCCCGGCTGGCCACGGCGAAGGCCACCCTGGGCGACGTGGAGGGGTCCCACACTGCGGCGCGGCAGGCTCTCGGTATCGCCGAGCGGACGGGGTCCGCGCGCATCCGGGATGAGCTGTTGCGCCTGCGGTCACGTCTTGCGCCGTGGCGCAAGCTGGTGGAAATCTCCGAGCTGAACCGGGCGTTGGACAACTTGAACCGTGCCATCGCAAGTTCGAACGAAGGAGTGCCGTGACCCTGCTGCCGACCTCTACGAGCACTGATATCGAAGAGCGGCAGCCGCGTGTGGCCGTACTTCCCATCGGCTCCTTCGAGCAGCACGGCCGTTACCTTCCTCTGATCACCGACACGGTGATCGCCTGTGTCATCGCCCGGGAGATCGCCGATGCCTATGCGGTTCACCTGCTGCCGCCGATCACGGTGTCGTGTAGTCACGAGCACGGTTCCTGGCCGGGCACCGTGAGCATCAGCTCCAGGACCCTGTCCGCGGTGATCGAGGACATCCGGGAGTCCCTTACGCGCTCGGGGATCGAGAAGCTGGTGATCGTGAATGGTCACGGGGGGAACTACGTGCTCTCCAACGTGGTCCAGGAGGCGAACGTCGATGGGCCGCACATGTCGCTGTTCCCCCTCAGCTCCGACTGGGAGCAGGCTCGGCAGCGTGGTGGGCTGGTCTCCGACCGGCACGGCGACATGCATGCCGGGGAGATCGAGACCTCCGTTCTGCTGCACGCTGCACCTGAGCTTGTACGGTCCGGCTACGAGAGCGCCGATCATGACGGCGGTGCCCGACGGTTCCTCCTCACGCTTGGCATGGGGGCCTATACGGAGTCCGGCGTGATCGGCTACCCCTCTCACGCGACAGCAGCAAAAGGGAAAACGGTACTGACTAGCCTCACCCAGGGCTTCGCTGTGCACCTCGAAGCCCTGGGTGAGCGGTCCGACAAGGAGCAGATTACGCCGGGTAGCGATGAGGGTGCGGCGGTCAGTCGGGCACGGCAGGGATCCGGGCGTAAATGATCTTGAAATCATACTCGGGCAAACGGCGTGTAGGCGTTGTATCTCCTGCTCAGGGCGGGTTTCAGGTGCGAAAGGGTTCCCACCGGAAATGAGGGCGCGGCAAGCTACCCGGGGGCTACCGGGCCGTTGATCCGGTGATTGGACACCCTTCTTTCGCCTCGGATAGATTCCTAGAATGGCGAGTCTGGAAGAATTGCTGCATCAGAGGTTGGCCCCGGCTTTCGAGGCGGTGGCAGGCGCCCCCGTCGACCCGGTCATCCGACGATCCCAGCACGCCGACTTCCAGTCGGACGCCACCCTGGCCCTCGTACGCAAGATCGGTGGCAACCCGCGCGACATCGCCAACCGGGTGGTAGAGGCTGCCCAGCTTGATGATCTCTGCTCCTCGGTCGAGATCTCGGGGCCCGGCTTCATCAATCTGACCTTCTCGGACGACGTGCTCACTCGTCTCCTCGCTGACTCGGTCGGTGACGAGCGGCTCGGTGTGCCGCAGGCCAAGGCCCCCGAGATCATCGCGATCGACTACTCCGCCCCGAACGCGGCCAAGGAGATGCACGTCGGGCATCTGCGTTCGACGATCATCGGCGACGCGGCCGTGCGCCTCCTGGAGTGGCAGGGGCACACCATCGTGCGCCAGAACCACATCGGCGAGTGGGGTACACCCTTCGGCATGCTCGTCGAGCACCTGCTGGACATCGGAGAGTCCGAGGCTGCGCACGAGCTGTCGGTCGGTGACCTGAACGGCTTCTATCGGGCCGCTCGCGTCAAGTTCGACAACGATGAGACGTTCAAGGACCGTGCTCGGAAGCGGGTCGTTCTGCTGCAGAGCGGCGACGAGACGACTCTGCGCTTGTGGAAGACGCTCGTGGACGAGTCGAAGAAGTACTTCATGACCGTTTACGACATGCTGGGCGTCCGCCTAACCGAGGATGACTTCTTCGGTGAGAGCTACTACAACGACCAGCTCCAGTCGGTGGTGGATGAGCTTGGCGAGCTCGGCCTCCTGCGTGAGAGCGACGGCGCCCAGTGCGTGTTCCCCGAGGGGTACAAGAACCGGAACGGCGACCCGCTGCCGATCATCGTCAAGAAGGGGGACGGCGGCTTCGGCTACGGCGCCACTGACCTCGCCACGATCCGGCACCGCCTGCGCGACCTCCACGCCACCCGCCTGCTGTACGTCGTGGGCCTGCCCCAGCACCAGCACCTGGCGATGATCTACGACGTCGCCCGGGACGCACACTGGCTCGTTCCGCCCGCACGCGCCGAGCACGTCGGGCACGGATCGATCCTCGGCGATGACGGCAAGATGCTGCGCACCCGCGCCGGCAAGTCGGTGAAGCTGGTGGATCTCCTCGAAGAAGCCGTCGTCAGAGCATCTGCGGTGATCGCCGAGAAGAACCCCGAGCTTGATGAGGAAACTCGTGCTGCGGTCGCCCGAGCGGTCGGCATCGGCGCCGTCAAGTACGCGGACCTTTCCACGGACCGCACGCGGGACTATGTCTTCGACCTCGACCGGATGCTGTCGTTCGAGGGCAACACCGCCCCCTACCTGCAGTATGCGCGAGCCCGGATCTGCTCCATCTTCCGACGCGCTGGGGTGGCAGCGCCGCTGCCAGATGCCGAGAAGCTGACCATCACCGAGCCTGCCGAGCGAGCACTCGTTCTGGAGCTGCTCGGGTTCAGTAGCCTCCTCGCCGAAGTGTCCGAGACGCTGGAGTTCCACAAGCTCGCCCACTACCTACACGGCCTGGCGTCGGTATTCACGAGCTTCTACGAGAAGTGCCCCGTCCTGCGCGCCGAGGGTGACGTCCAGCAGACCCGTCTGGTTCTGTGCGATGTCACCGCTCGGACACTGGAGCTGGGCCTGGGCCTCCTCGGGATCGACGCCCCTGACCGCATGTGATCTGCAGGCCCCTGCTACCGGCGGGGAGACGGGCGCCAGTTGAGCAGCCCCGTTGATGAGTACGACCGACACCACCGGTCGTACTCATCAATGTCCTTCACGCCGTCGTCGAGTACCGCGCGATAGACATCGATCGAGCGGTACTCGGTACCGCGTGCCACGAGGCGTTCCTTGATGCACAGGATCGTGCTGCGCGTCCCAGAGGACAGTGCGGCTCGCATGGGTTCCACGAGGTCAGCTGAGCGAGGTCCGTCGTAGTCGGTGGGCAGCAGCCACATCTGCACGGTCCAAGGCACACCGTGGACGCGGTAGCGCACCTCCCACCCGAGACCGGCATCCGGCTCGTCGACCGCGTTGAGGAACAGGATTCTGTCGACGGCCGGGTCCTGGGCCCACGCGGACACGAGGGAGAACCCGGTTTCGACGCGCAAAGTGCCGTAGATCTCGATGTCGATGTCTGGGGCAACCAGTAGGTCGTAGGACATCGCACCGCATAGCTTCGGCCAGCCGAACTGCGCCCAGCGCTGGAGTGGTTGCAGCGCCTTCATGACGGAATGTGCCTGCTCTTGCCGGGCGTCCTGTCGTTGAAGCGGAGCCGTGCCGCTGTCCGGCCCCCGGCCCGTGGCTGCCGCAGCCGTCACAGATGGGCCTCCATGTATCCGAAGGCGCGACACGTTTCCACCAAGCTGTCTGGCACGTCCGCGTCGGTGGGCAGACTGCGGCCTGGCATAACGACCCCGCTCTTGATGTTCTCGGTGAAGTCACCGATCCCCTGGACGAACGGACCGTGATCTGCGGCTCCGTAATTGAGCATCTCTGGCTCCCATGGGACGTCCAGATGGGTGCAGATCTCGCGGGTAATCTTCTCGGCCGCGCTGGTGAGGTCCTCGTAGCGCACGGTGATGCCGTTGAGTGTACGGCGCGCATCCTCGAGTTCCCGGAGATAAGTGATCACCAGGTGCCATGTCTGGGCAGGATCTTGTTCGGGCTTCCCGGCCAGCGCCGACTCCAGGATGTGTAGAGGATGCCGGAGCAGGAAGATGTATCGTGCCTGCGGCCAGCATGCGGTGAGTCTGCGCCATAACAGCAGGTTGCCGGGAGTCTTGTCCACCACGACGTCCTTGCCGGTGAGGGCCAGCTCACGGTGGAGCATGCGGTCCCAGAGCAGATGCTCGATCTCGTCCTTCTCCAGGCCGGAGGCTTGCATCGCCAGTTCGATATAGGGGCTGGTGAGTTGTACTTCGAGATCAGCCAAGTGCATCTCGTGCGGTGCCCGGATCTTGCTGTGCGTGTCCAGGATGCACCGCAAGAGCGTCGACCCGGAACGTATGGAACTGAGGATGAACACCGGTGACGGCACCAGGCGATTCAGCGAGGGCTTCGGTGGCATGGGAGACCTCCTCGTTCCCTGTCCCGGGGTGATCATCGGCGCCAGAAATCAATGGGGTCTTTGCCTGGCTTGAAGCCGTGTGCCTCAACCATCGCTGCGGTCACGGCGAAACTCCGGCCCACGGTCTCCGGCTCGTGGGAGTCACTGCCGAAGGACACTGCTGACCCCCCCTCCTCGTACCACCAGCGCACGACCTCGGCGGCGGGCCAGGGACCTTGGGTGTTCATCTCGAGTGCCCTATCTGACCGGGCCAGTGCGCGCAGGACGGATCGGTATTCCTCTTCGTAGTCGTTCGCGTCGAACGGCTTCGCGCCCTTCGGCCAGGCGCGCATGGGGTAGTCGATGTGAGCCAGGACATGGAACACGTCGCTGTTCTCCACCATGTTGAGTGTCTCGACGAGGTAGGTGCGCATCAGTTCTTGCGCGTTGTCGGCCGTGAACAGGAACGGCGCGTAGTGGATCTGTCCGTCGACGACCAGCGAGTGCAGGGAGCCAAGGAGCCGGTCAAAGGTCCTGCGCTCCAGCAAGGCGCTGATCTCGTCCTTGAACAGGTGGGGTTCACCGAGTTCCATCCCAGAGAGGATCTTGAGCTCCGGGTAGCGGGCGCGGCAGCGTTCCAGGCACTCCCAGTACCCGTCCGAGTCGAACAGGCCGCTGTGCGCGTGCTTGTCGATAACACGGACGATGGACGAGTCCTCCTTCTCTCCGGGGTATGCCCAGGTGGTGAAGTCCGCATGGTCCGTGAAGGAGATGGCTGGCAGGCCAAGGCGTATGGCCTCTTCGCAAGCCTTCTCCATCACCGCGGTCGAGGCGTCCCACGACCATTCCGTGTGGACATGGTTGTCGGTGGGAAGCGGCTGCTGCGGCGAAGCATTCCATGCGTGGCTCTCTGTCACCAACTGATCGTCCTTCCTGCGTAGGTCAGCCGCCGGTCCGGACCCCAAGTGCCTGGAGCACCGTGTGCTCTGCTGGTGCTCCTGGAATACTTAGGTGCTCTACGACGACATTCTTGGCGCGGTCGGTCAGCTCATCGAGCTGGAGGCAGGTGCGTACGGTGAGGCGTGTCCCAAGTAGGGCGCGAAGCACTTCGACCTCGTCTGACGCGGCCAGGTCGGGGTCGGTGTACCCGTGGGTCCGGGCCTGTTGGATGGCTCGGCGGACGCTGCTGCCGTCGAGGGCTTCCTCGCACTGCCGTACGGTGAAGAGTTCGATCGGGTACGCGAGGTCCGGTGTGTAGCCGAGGTGGACTTGGAGTTCGGCGAACGCGGATCGCAATTGCGTCATCGTCTCCGCGGTTTCGGGCTCGGCCAGCAGGACGAAGCAATCGACATCGCTGTCGGGCCCGGCCTGGCCGGTTGCGACGGATCCGTAGACGAATGCGCCGATGGCGCTGGAGCACGTGTCCTGGAGGTACTGGTTGATCGCTGCCATGACTGTGCCGGTCATTCGGCGTCATTCCAGCCAGCCGGGCCACTCAGCCGTGGGGCGTCGGGAGTGGTGCTGCCGGATATCTCCGCGTTCATAGCCTGGGCGAGCGACAGCGCCTCGTCAACCAGTCGTTCCACCGCAACGTCGAGGTCGTCCTGGGTGAGCAGCGGGTTCCCCGGACATGCGGCTGTGATCGTGTAGCTCGTACCTCGTCCTGCACCGACGCGGTCGGCGAGGTCAGCCAGTGAGTGCTCGTCGAAGCAGACCTCGCCGGCCTGGTACAGGGCGGTGTTGATGCGGGAGGTGTAGGAACTGACGATCTTCGCTGCGCGCTTCTTGCCTGCTGAATCCAACGCAGCGATGGCCCGACGCACGGTGGGAGGGCAGAACACGAACGCCAACCGGTAGAAGTCGACGTCATTGAGCTGGACGAACAGTCCTGTCTCGTCGAGCCGCCGTTCCAGGTATCGCACGAGGGCCTGACGAGACTCGACGAGGGCACCCAGAGTGTCCGTGCCGACGTGACGGAGAAGCATCCAGGTCGGCAGGCTCTCGAAGCCTCGGGACCCGAGGAACGGTGTGATCAATCCGAGGTCCCAGCAGTCGTCCTCGAACACGGTCTTCTCATGGCGGCTGAACTGGGTCAGGACCTCCCTCTGTCGGAAGAGTACATAGGAAGAGGGATAAGGGGTGAATAGTCCCTTATGTGGGTCGAGTGAGACGGAGTCGGCCTGCTCGATTCCGAACAGATGCTGCTGCTTTAGCCGCTGGTTGAAGAGGAGGCTGCCGCCGTGACAGGCGTCGACGTGGAACCAGACGCCGTGCTTTCGGCACACGTCGGCGAGCTCCTGGAGGTCGTCCAGGCCCGTGGTGCGGCAGTTGCCCGCGACGCCGATCACCATGAAGGGAGTGCGTCCGGAGGGCGGGTTGGACAGCAGCTCGTCGACGGCCTGTGGGTCAGTAGTGAAGCCGTTCCCGGCGTCGACGGAGAGAACCGAGTCCCAACCGAGGCCCAGGTGGAAGGCGGAGTCGCTGTGGGAGTAGTGAGCGATCGGGCCAGCCATCACGATGGCGGGCTGGGTTTCGAGTGCACGGAGGCCGTGCTTGCGTGCCTGCGGGAATGTGTGCCCCAGGGCAGCGAGCATGGCGATGTGGTTCGACAGGTGACCGCCAGTTGTCCACAAGCCGGAGATGTCCTTGACGCCGCGGAGCTCGTTCAGTGATGCGGTCGGATAGCCGATCAACTCGCGTAGCCACTCGATGACCTGGGCTTCAACGAAGGTTGCTGAGGGGGCGCTGCGGTCGACAGCGATGAGATTCTGATTGAGCAGTGGGCTGAGCAGGTGGCCGGCGAGGGCGGCCAGGCCGTTGCCGGAGTCGGGGAACGCGAGGTATCGAGGGTGGCCTTGACTGATCGAGTAGCGGGCGATGACGTCCTTGACCTCAGCGAGCACATGCGGGTACTCGGTGCCGTGTTGGGGCAGCGGCTGCGCGATCGACTTCCTCAACGCGGAGGGGTCGGCGTAGCGCAGGAAGGGCTGGTCCGGCTCGCGGCCGTGCAGGAAGTCCAGGCCAAACTGGAGGGTCTCGATGAGGTCGGCTTGGTGTCTGTCACGTGCTTCGGTGCTTCCGACCAGGTACGTGTCTCGGGCTTCCTGCGTCACACCGTCGACATGCGTACCGAGGCGGAACAGTAGGTCGTCGACCAGGCGGGCAGGGTCGGTGCCGAGACGCTCGTACCAGTTCTCAGCGCTGTGCCGTGCTTCGGCCAGGGCCGCCGTTCCGGTGGCCTCCAGGACATCGATGAGGCATTCGGTACGCATCGCGGGCTGGTCGTTGACAGTAGGCGCGACACGGATGCTTCGGCAAATGTCTGCTTCCATGGCAGCCTCGAACGCTTCCAGGCATTTGACCAGCGTCGCTTCGTCGAAGAGGCGAGATAGGTAATTGAAAAGGCGGGCCTCTTGGGCTACTGGCAGGAAGTCCCCCCAGAAGTGCCCCAATTCGTGTCCATAGAGGATTCCGTTATCGCGTGACTGCTCGGGGCGACTGTGGCGTCCTTCGAGCCGGAGCGACTGCATCAGAAGATCTCGGCGCTGCCGCCAGGTTACGGACTCAGCTGAAAGCAGAGCATTCTCAAAGGGGTCTGAGGGAAGGGTGAGGGTGTCCGGGATCTGAGGTGCCTTTTCGTCGTCGGCGAATATTTCTTCTGCCTCGTCGGGGGTCAGGCTGTCGGCGAAGAAGATGCGGTGCCACAGCAAGCACTCGGCTGCTCTGGTCGGTGCGGTGGATGTGTCGACGACTTCCTCGAAGTCGATGAGAATGATCGCGCCGTTGTCGAGGAACATGTTCCTCGGCGCGAAGCCCTGCCAGATCAGTCCTGCATTCAGCATTGCTCGCCGCAGATCGCGTAGGGCAGTGACGACATGGTGCCGCTTGGCAGGATCGAAGCTCCCAGAGCGCAGCTGGTCTTCGAGCGTGATGCCGAGGTTCCGGGAGAAAACCCAGAGGTCTGTGGCGTCCCGTGCCTGGACGAGTGCATACGATCGTTGAACGGTGAACTGGAGTTGTCCGTCACCGGCAGATTGGGGGAGGAGGTTGGCGATCAGCGCCTCATTGGTGCGCCTGGTGTCCACCGATGCAGAGGTCCACTTCAGAGCCACCAGGTCGTAGGGCAGTGATCCGTCCGCGGCGATGAGCCGTGCTTGGCGTGAGGGGTGGATCGGGACTGCGGTTTGTGCAAGCGGGGCCTGCCCGGCCAGGAACACTCCCAGTTCGGACGTGTCTGTGAACAGTCCCTGCAGCACCTTCACTAGGTGCTTGTTGCCGCTGAACGATAGAGGTCTGGTTACACCGGCTGATGCCGTAGTTGTGCCCCCCGTCAAGGCTGCGATGGCGTGGTGGGGATGGCGAAGTGCGACCTCCCGCGCTGCTGCCAGTTCCTTTGGGGGCGCGGATGCTTCCATCTGGGCGAGGACGATGGAGTACCGGGTGCGGAAGCGGTCGGAGATGTGCCGGTTCGTTGCCATGCTCGTACGCCACCGCGCGAGTCGCTCGGCGTACGGCCGTGCCGGCTGGGCCGACTGCGGAGCTGACGTCATGCCGCAGCTCCCTCGTTGCCGTGCGCGCCTGGACGGAAGCGCTGTTCCAGCTCAGCTAGGACACGTGCCTTCAATTCGGGGTCTTGGGTGTGGTACATCGAGCTCGACTCGACCTTACGGTCGCAATGGAAGACTTCGATGGGCCAGCCCTCGGGGAAGGCGATGTGGCGCCCCCCTGTGGTGCCGACATGCGAAACGAGGTCTTCCCAGTTGTAGCTGAGGTCGGGCCGGTCGATGAACACATCGAGGTCGAAGCCACCGAACCGATTGGCGACGGGAGAGAAACGCTGGACGTCGTAGGCGATGAAGTGAGTGGAGAGCCGGTTTACTGAGCGGACTCCCGGCTCGATATCGTCTCCCTTGTCTTCCAGCTTCCACGACCATTGGCCATAGTCGCTGACCTTGCTCAGCACGGGTACGTATGGGTGTCGCTCGAAGAGGCGCCGACATGCTGCCAGGAGATCGAAAGATTGGTCGGTGCGGTACATGACTACGTCATCTTCGATGACGATGAGGTATGGAGAGCGAAGGTCGAAGAGTCTGCGGTGCCCGTTGTTCGATGCATCTCCGGAGGCGACGAATCGGCCGCGGCGCCGAACGCGCATCTCGTCTACGCCCCAGCGATCAAGGAGGTCTGAGAGCCGGGCGACAGTTTCGGGAGGAGTTCCGTCGCAGTGCAGCACCACTTCGTAGGACTCCTGGGTGTGCCTGGTCAGAGCCTCCAGACAGCGCGGCAGAGTCTCGCTGAGGAGCGCGAGATCCTTGTGGAAAAGGACGGAAATCCTGAAGGTTGGATCCTCCGGGCTGGTGCGCTGCGCCATGCCGTTGGTCCGACCAGTCTGCATCACGTGGTCTCCTCCGGGGCCGAGAGCTGCTTCGTGCTGCTGATCGCGGTAGGGCTGGTGGCGTGCGATTTCGGTGCGTCGAAGATGCCGGAAGGGTCACCGGGAGCGCGACCTGCTATGCGGATCCAGGTGTTGAGTGCGGTGTACTGGAGCCCATACCGGAGAGAGGCGATGCAGCGTGCGATTGTGTCGGTGACGCCCCTGTGATGCACCAACCGAAGGGCGCACCGTTCACGTCGGTAAGGGGCGCCAGCGATCCGGTAGTCCGAACTGTAGTCGGCGGCAAAGTGGATGAGTGCAGGCGCTACGCTCATGCCGCTCTTGAGGAAGGTACACTCCCCGCTGAGGACGTTGATTCGGAGTGGTCCACTGATGCCGATAGGTGTTGCGGACGTGACTGCGGCGAGGTCTTGTGCGTGGATTCCGCTCTCGGCCAGCGCCATGGCAAGAAGCGGCTCATCGGCAATTCCGCGACGGAAAGGATGGAGCTCCAATTCACAGTAGCTGTCGGCGAGGTGGCGGGCCCGTCGAAACACTCCGCGCGTCACTTCTGTGAGACGTATGAGCATCAATCCGCTATTGCATTTGGGAAGCCAGGCGGAGTTCGCCATACGGCACATTGAGGCGACGTCGCCGTACCAAAAATTCTCTTGTGCCGGCGTGATGTCACGACCAACGACTCCGATGTCGGATTCATCGAACAGATCGAAGACCGGCTCAACCGGACGTACGGCGAGAGCGTCAGCATCAAGGTAGAGGGTGGACGAATAGGGCGCGTACATGTCGAGATATAGCTTTTGGCGACAGTCCTCCCGCTGTCCCGCCCCTAACTCGATGATGTCATCATAAAACTCGGTAGCGTGACAGTGTCTGTCATCCGTGACCAGTGTGCGGTGTAGTCCAGGGGAGTGCTGCTGCAGTGAGAGGGCTAGCGTATGCGCTTGACGATGATACCGCTGGTGACCATAAGCTAGGACCAGGATTCCGCGATCGGGATGTTCGCTTATCTTTCGGAGCCCGCACTTGCGAGGGCTCCGTCTAAGTGGCGCGCCTCTCATTAAATCTCCCGTCACCTCTTTTGTGTCACGGCCTAACGCGCTCTTACTTTTACTTCGTCGGTGCGATGCCGCCGCGTCAGCTTAGTCACATTATGGATTTTTCCCCTGTCCGAATGGGGGAGTTTCGACGCGAGCACGTGAGAAGGAGGATTTCCAGTAAGGAGAGGCACCTCCTGTGTCCGAATTTTGCCGATTTACCACGGCAAGACCTTCATCGGGCGTGTACTACCTGCGCAAGTGACCGCCAGGTGAGGCTGCCGTCTTCGACGGCGACGGTCCATCGCTGGAGCGATATCACTACAGCAATACCCGAGTCATATGCATTGATGCTTCGATTGCTGCATGACTGCGGCATCAGGATGGCCTGGCCCCGGACACCAGGACATGATGCGTGCCAACGAGCTCAACTGGGACGCGCGCACATCGGTCCACATCGCCAGTCAGTACTACGGCCTCGCGGAAGGCAAGACGCCTGATCCGTCCCGCTGGTTCGCCCCCTTCGAATGGGAAGACCTCGGAGAGCTGGACAACCTCGACGTGCTCCATCTGCAGTGTCACTTGGGTACGGAGACGATTGCCTTCAGCCAACGTGGAGCTCATACCGTCGGCCTGGACTTCTCCGGCGACGCGATCACCGCGGCACGCGACCTTGCTACACGGGCCTCGATCCCCGTTGAGTACGTGCACGCCAACGTTTACGACGCCCCTAAAAACCTCGAAGGCCGACAGTTCGACATCATCTACACAGGGAAGGGCGCTCTGTACTACCTGCCCGACCTGGACGCCTGGGCCAACACCGTCGCTCAACTGCTGCGACCCAGTGGCAAGCTGTACGTCGCCGAATTTCATCCTCTCCTCAACGCCCTGCGTCCAAGGCCGCACAGCGGTAATGGTCCTGATCTGGTCGGTCACGATTACGCAGCCGAGGAGCTTGTCATCGGGCACGATTACTTAGCTAACGGCGCCACGCAGCGCGAGTCCACCCACACCTATACCGATGGGCCAGCCCTACGGCACTCCACCGAGTTCTTCGAGTGGATGCACGGGCTGGACGATGTGATCAACGCCGTGATCGGGGCCGGCTTGCGAGTCAAGGCTCTGCGCGAGACCCACCAGCTTCCATGGCGTAGATGGCGCCGCATGGAGTGCACCCCGAGCGGCTGGTGGCAGCTCCCTGCCAGCGAACCGCGCATCCCGCTCCTGTACGCCCTACTCGCCCGCAAGTAGGCAACGCCGACAGAGATCACAGAGGAGCCTCGTGAAGACCGTCGCGCTACTCGTGAAGAACGGAATCGGCTTCGGCCATCTCAGACGAGCTGCCCTGATCGCCGAGGCCGTACAGTCCAGGGGGCGATTGAAGCCTGTGATCATAAGCCAGGCGAGTTCCCTGAGCCTCTTCAGGAACACCCCGGTGGACGTCGTCAACTTTCCCCTCCTCCACCGGGTCTCCTCCGCTGTCGCCGAGGACGCATACACGGCGATATTGGATCGGCTGCTGGACAACCTCGATCCCGCAGTAATTATCGAGGACACCTACCCCGATCCGCGCTACCTCGCTCTTCCTTCTCTCGCCCATCGTCCGCGGTTGCTGGTCATGCGCCGTCTCGATGGAGCTTCCTTCGACCACCTGCGTACTCAGGGCAGGTTTGCGAGCTTCGACCAGATCCTCATCGCACAAAGTCGCACGGACTTTGTGCGCGAGGGCCATAGCGGAGACTCCGCCGCCGCAGTCGAGTGCAGCGGCCGGTTCACGTTCGTCGGCAACCTGAGTTACACGCCAACATCCGACGAAATCGCGCAGACGCGAGCGGAGTACGCGCCCGATGGTGCGCCGCTGATCGTTGTGAACGGCGGCGCTGGCGGCGACCAGATGCCTGACGGCTACGGGGACCGGCTCTTTGCTGCCTGTGCCGAGGTCGCGAAGCGTCTGCTCGCAGCGGGCCACGACGCTCGCCTGGTATTCGTCACTGGCCCGTACTACGCAGGCAGACCGCTGAGCCAGACTCCCAACGTCACGGTGCGGCGTTACGAGCCACGTTTGGCGGCACTGCTCGCAGCAGCCCACGTGGCGGTTATCAAACCTGGGAACAACGCGCTCTCCGAGGCCCTGAACGGGAACGCCCACTTGGTGCTTGTCCCTGATGTGTCCTTCCTCGAAGGGCTTGACGAACACGCTGGCCGGGTCGTCGACGAGTACGGTGGTGCAATTTCGACTGCCGACCCCGACACGCTTGAAGAGCTCATACGGGACGCTCTTGCCCAACCCCCGCGTATGGAACGTCCTGCAGAGAACCCGGAAGGGCTTCTCCAGACACTGGATGTCATCGACAGCTTGGCCGAACCGGTGAAGCCTCGGGTACCGATGCGCCAGCTCATGCTCGCATTGAACCTTGGAGAAGGCCGTAGCGGGACGGATCTGTGCAGTGTGCTTCCGCCACTGCTGGAAAGTGCGCTGCTGCTCGACGGAACCCCAATGCCTCATGCTGACGACGGCGTGCATTCGGGCATCGCGCTACCCAGCGGTGAAGGAACGGGTGTCGTGGCTCTATCAGGAGGTGGTCCTTCCGTTCCTCCTCAAGAGCTCGTCGACCGAGGAGTCAGGTTGGCGATCACGCCGGGGCCTATACCGCGGGAGATCGCGCGCTGGGCACAACTCGCCCCAGCAGTGCCTTCGCTGGGAATCTTGGCAGCCGAACACGTTACGGCACGTGAGGGCTGCCTCGATGAGAGCCTGGCCAGGATCGCAAGAGCGACTACGCGCCACGAACCTGCGTGCGTAATCGTGGATCTGTCCCGCCTGACTGATGACGGCTCCCTGAAGCAGTATCTGCATGGGCTCGCGGAATGGCTGGGCACACAACCCGTCAGGCTCCTCGGCTCTGAAGAGACAATCGCTCTAGTTTCCCAGCGCCTCCTGGAGCATTCGTGATGAAATCCGAAGATTCCGCTGCCGAACCGGATCTGCACCATGTGGCCACCTTCGACATCCGGCGATCGGACAACGACGTGAACGGGTTCGTCCACCGGATACTGGGGCTCCTCGCATCAGGCGTGGGGCTAGTTGACGTCTCGCACCATGACCATCGTGGTACGGCCATCGAATTGAGAGCACAATCGCGGAGGTCAATGCAGCAATGACGACTGCCGAATATGCAACCCGCATCTCAGTCGATGTACAGAAACAGGGTTATGCGGTCTGGCCGGGCTTTCTTGACGGGCCAACTACCGAACAGCTTCAGGAGCAAGCGACCCGACTCGCGCGCGGAGTGCATGCGAATCATTACCCAAAGTCCACGCGAGTGTGGGATCTGTTCCGTCATGGTGAAGCCTTCGTTGACTTGCTAGCTGATCCCCCTCTTAAGGTCGTCCTGGACGAGCTCTTGGGTGAGCATCACCTCGTGTCCGACTTCAGCTTGAACGTTGTCCACCCGGGGCAGCCGGTCGACGGCTGGCATATCGATTATCCGTACAACGAGATGCCTACGCTCGTGTCGGGGTCACTCCTCGGTCTGCAGTGCGTGTTGGCGCTGAGCCCATTCCATTCCACTAATGGTGCTACCGAGCTGGTTCCCGGCTCGCATACGATGAATTCGCCACCCGAGCCGAAAAGGATCAGTGATCAAGTAGTGTTCGATGCCAAGCCCGGTTCACTGCTGATCATGGCAGCGGCCACCTGGCATCGGTCAGGATTCAATGCGTCTTCCCATCCGAGGTCGGCGGCCCTCCTGAGCTTTGTGGAGAGATGGGTCCGGCCGATGGGCGATCCTCCAGAATCTGGCCCTTGGGGCCGCACCCAGGTTCTCCGCACGCTTTTGGGTATGCAGCGTCCACCGGAGACTATCAACGGGGTACCGATCTAGCATCACTTGATCCTGCGGGCACAGAGCTTCGGCCTCTGTGCCCGCAGGGCACAGCCGAGGGTATAATTACGGTGTGGCCTCATGCCGAACGGCCTGAGCCGGCACACCAACAACGGTGGCCCCGGCGGGCACATCACGCGTCACGACGGCTCCGGCTCCGACACGCGCTCCCTTCCCGATGCGCAGACTCTCTTCATGCGGAGTGATCACCACAGCATTTGCGCCGATCATGACATCATCCTCGATGATGATGCGGTGCGCCGACCCGGCAGGGGCCCGCACCGATAGCGTGACGTTCTGCCATATCCGCACTCTTCTGCCAATGGTCACGTTATCGTGGATGACTGTGCCGAGCCCGTGGTGTCCCAAATACACGTCCGAGCTGACATCTCCTCCAGCGGCAAGCGAGTTGTGGTAGAGAAACGAATTGAGTTGCTTTACTCGCTTGGCCATCCATCGATACCCCCGTTGCCGCAATCCGATGGAGCACATCCATAGCCGTTCAGGGGTCATACCGGCTCCCCACGAGAAGTATTGAGCAGAGGTGGGAAGTGTAGTACTTGGTGCCGGAGTTCCACTGGCTCAGTCAGTATTCGCAGTCCGTACAGTTGCGCATGTGTCTTACCAGGATCGCGATCCCTTGTCGCATTGGCGCGGGTTAGTGTACGGCGATGCATCGAAGGACGCTATCTCTCGTGTAATACGTTCTTCGGAACTGCAGCGATGGATTCCCACCATGTCCGGTATTACCCAGATCGTGCCATTCTCAAAGCGCTGGTGAATGAGGTCGTGTGGTTGGGATGGACGTGTGGACGGCCAGCGCGTCCTGTTCCAGTCCGGCTGCATGTTCAGTTCAGCAGCCCTCGACGGCGCGGCTTGTTCAGGGGCTCGGGCTCGTACAGGGCTAGGAGGATCGCCTCGGCCCGGTCTGGGGACTTCATGCCGCGGGCCTTCATCGCCTTCTTCGACTCGATCTGGGTGAAGCCGCTCGTCGTCGACAGCAGTTTGGGGGTGGAGAGCTGGGCGGCGGCTTCGCGGTCGATGCGCAGCCGGAGGCGGCCTGTCCCGGTGGAGGGGTCGGGCTGGAGCAGGGCGCGGGTGGCGAGCCACATCTCGTCGCGCTTGCGCCAGGGGCGCATGACGGCGCCGGGGTCGTCCTGGGAGGGGGATTCGCTGACCATGACGCCGATGATCTGGGCCTGGTGGCGGCCGGTCTGCGCCCAGCGTTCCAGCATCGAGGTGACGCCGTGGCCGATGCCGTTCTTGTCGACCTTGACGCGGACGGGGTGCGGGGAGCGGATCGCATCCGCGAGGCGCTGTGCGGCGTCGATCTCCTCCAGGACCTTCTCAGCGACCGTGACCTGGGAGTCGTTGGCGGAGCCGGAGGAGCGGTGGCGCTGCTCAACCAGGTCGCCGACCGACCGATAGATGGTGAACTCGTCGCCGCCGTCCGCTGCGACGTCGACGCCGAGGCGGATCCAGGCCCCGTCGCGGACCGTGTGCGTTCCGGTCTCGCCGGGCAGACCGAGGTCGCGGGGGTGTATCCAGCCGGGCCCGGCGGGGTCGTCGGTGTCGCGGGCGGCTTCGACCCAGGTGACGGGGATCGCGAGGCCCCCGCCGCCCTTGGGGAACTTCGCGTACACCTTGGCGACGACGTAGGGGTGGTCCTCGCCGTACTCGGTGATGGTGCGGTCCACCCATTCCTGGCCGGGCAGGTGCCGGTCGAGGGTGTGCCGGTCGGCGGTCTCGGGGCAGTCGTTGCAGTATGGGACGCGCTCCTTGGTGATCGCGGGGGAGTCGAGCGCGGCGATGGGGATGGTGACCGTGCCCGGTCGGTGCGGGTCTGCGCCTTCCTCGCATAGTCCCTCGAACCACGACCTGGGGTCGTCCATGGCGGGGTTGCCGATGGCAAGCATGCGGGCGTCGCCGGTCAGGAGGTTGTTGGTGCCGCTGCCGATGCTGCGGGCGATGCCTCCGGCCTCGTCGACGACGACCAGCAGCTTGGGGGTGCCGTGGATGCCCTGCATCGCGGCTTCGTCGTTCTCCGGGGCGGTGAAGCCGTAGGCCACCAGGACATCGTTGCCGTAGCGGTCGGGCATTTTCCACTGCGTGGTGTCGCAGTAGCCGGGCAGGCCGGCGCGGGCGACGGTCTTGCGGATGTGCGGCCACAGCTGGTTGCGCACCTGCCGGAACCGTGTGGCGGTGGTGACGATGACCATCGTTCCGGCAGGGTTCACCGCCCCGGCCCAGGCGACCAGTCGGCCCGCGATCCAGGTCTTGCCGACGCCGAATCCCGCGGGGACTGCGGTGCGGTTGTGCAGCGGTACGGCGTCGACGATCTCGCGTTGGCGGCTCCAGATGCTCTCGCCGAGTACGTCTTCGATGAACCCGGAGGGGGTGTCGTGCCACAGGCCGTAGGGGCTTCCGGTGATCCGTTCGACCTCGGTCATGACGTGCTGTCGCTCGGCGGGGCTGAGCGTCTTGAAGGCGCGGCGCCGGTCGGCCGCGGGGGCGCCGAGGAGGATGTCCGCGATATTGGAGGCGTCCCGGGAGATCAGGCCGGGCCGTGGGCGGGCGATCCGCGCAGCCGGTGGCACCACGCCTGTGTGGGGTGTGGGGCCGGGCTGTGCGGGGGGCATGGCCGGGACGGTGCCGTTCGTCGCGGGCTTGTGTCGTGGTCTGGCCAGGCGCCCATGCCCTGACGCCCGGCCAGACCGGCCCTATCGGAGGCCGTGGTGCCCGACGCTCGGCGCCTGGGGGGAGGGGCGCTGCGTGTCCGGGGCACCGCATGTAGGTACGTCCGCGGGCCGGGTCTTGTTACGCGGTGGCTGAGCCGCGGGATCTTGTGGGCGGGTAGCTGCGGCGGTTTGGAGCGCCTGCTGCTCCTCGTCGGTGCGGCGGAGGGCTTCGAGGACGATGTGGGCCTCAGCGATGGCTGCGGTGCGTTCGTCCGGGGCGAGCCGGTACCAGGGGGTTACCGTGCTGCCGCACAGGGTCAGGACTTCGCGGCGTGTTTCGTAGAAGTGGCGGGCCAGGGCTACGGCGGGGGGCATGGTCATCACGCTCGGGGGAACGTCGCGGGCCCGGATTCTGTGACTGCTGCCAGCCAGTGCCGCCCGCCGGTTTGCGGCTGCGGCCGTCGCCGCCGCCGAAGTCGGTCCGCCATGGTGAGCCAGGGAAGTCCGACGGTGCCTGAGCGAAGCGAAGGCACCGTAAGTACGTGATTGTCGTGCTTGATGTTCTTACTAAAGGCGCCTGGAAGGCCGGAAGCCGGGACACCGGAACCCGGGTTCCCGGGCGCCGGGTTTTCAGGCCCCGGTGACCGGCGACTGAAAACCCGGCCCCGGTGGAAACTCCGGGGCCGGGTGGCAGAGCGGAGGGCGGTCAGTGGCCGCGGCGCTTCTTCGCCCGGTTCTTCGCGTCGCGGGCGTACTTCGCGGTGACGCCTCCTTCCTCGGCCAGGCGCTCGGTGCTCCAGCCGTACGGCTCCTCGGTGAGGACGAGTGCCGTGTCCTGCAGGAAGGGCAAGGCGGCGTCCCGGCGAGCGGTTGCCGCGGAGACTGTAGCCGCCAGCGTGGGCAGCTGCGCGGCGGCGTCAGGGACCTGGGGCACGCCAGCCGCCTCTGCGGCGCTACGGCGCTGCTCCGGGCTCATGCGGTGCGACCCGTCCTCGCTGGAGGGGAACGCTGCCTTCGCGTCCCCGTGCAAGGCTCGGCGTCGCATCTCGACGTACGCGTTGGGCGTCACGCCGAGCACGCGGTTCAGGCCGCGGACACCGTCGTAGAACCACAGGGACAGGGCGGCGCTGTTGCGCTCATCGACGTGTGCGGCGATCTCCAGATCGGCCTGCTGCACGACCTCGCAGGCCCGTACGAACCGTTCGTTGGGCCGCGCGATGGCACCGATCTGGTCCTTGACCTCGCGCTTGGCGGCTTCGCGGATCCGCTTGTGGTCGGGGATCTCAAGATCGTGGTGAGGCGTGGGCACGAGTCGGGTCTCCATCTTGGCGGCGGCACCCCTGGGGGGCGTCGTGCGAAGGCTGGGGCACCCCCATGCCGAATCAACGCCTAAATCGTACAGGCACCGGCATTCTCGCGCGTTCGTAGCCGGACCCGTCGGCAGCGCAGCACGGCGAACGCCACACCGGCGATGACGACCGCCAGGCCCTGCGCGTCAACCGCTACCCGGGCTCCGGTGTGATCACGGCCAGTCGTCGAGCCGACCGGTGAGGGGCCGGTGCCGGGGTCGGCACAGCCCGGCGAGGGCGGGCCCGCGGGGGTGTCCGTCAGCGCGATCCGGCCTCCGGCAAGCGGCGGAGCGCCGGGCAGGCGCCGCACCCACACCCGCCAGGGGCCGATACCGAGCAGCCGGACTCGCCGGAGCCTGCCGCGCAACTCCCACCACTCTCGCGATACCGGCACTACCGCCACCACCGCCCTTTCCGAGCCCGGGGAAGGGGTCGGAACTCCTCGTTCTCCGTGGCCCACGGATCGTCCTTCCGTGCCTTGTACTCGGCCCGCGGGTGCCGCGCGCACACCGCCCAGGTGCGCCGGCCGATCGTGATCGCGGGCCCGCACACGCCGTACGGCTTCACATCGCGGGTGTAGACGTAGCCGATGGCGAACCAGACGCCGGGCACGTCCGTCGTCCAGGTGCCAGCGGTCCAGCGGCCGAAGTCGGTAAACCGAGCGCGGCTCATCGCGCGACCGCCACGGCCATGACGCGCACGCCGTCCCGGGTGAGCCGGTACAGGCGCCCGCCGGGGTAGCGCACAGGAACCTCGTCCGGGCGTTGTGGGCGACGCACCTTCCACCCGGCCTCGTACGACTCCCCCGGGTGGTCCTCGAACCAGCCGTTGCACGTCGTGCAGGCCATCAGCAGGTTCTCAGGCCGGTTGATCCACGCTTCGCGGGCGCCGCCCATGCCGCGGTTGACGCGATGGTGGATCGTCAGCAGGTGTGCGGAGCCGCAGCGCGCACACTGACCGCCGTCACGCTGGTAGACGAGTTCGCGGACAGTCTCCGAGGGGCCGGTGCGCCGTCTGGCCACGAGCGGTCTCCGTCCTGCCCGGCCGCCGAGCCACAGGGTGCGGCTCGTCAGGGAACGGCGGGGCGAGCGGCGGGAGAGTGGACGGCTCCAGCGCCTTACGTCGCGTTCTCCGGCTCGACGAAGGCGCCCATCAGGGCGGCGCCGGGGACCGCCACGGCGTCCGTGATGGTGGCGAACGAGATGACGACGTGCGAACGGGGCCGGAGCAGGCGCTGCGCCAGTTCGCCACGCTTCCTCGGGCGGCCCCGCTGCTCGCTTCGCGTGCTGCCGCCGTGGCAGCCCTCTGAGCGTGCCTGTCGGACGACCGGGGCTGGTGATCGGCCAGATCCTGTTGTGGCCGGTACTGGCTGTCCGGTAGACAGGCGTGCAAGCCGGGTACCGCTTGGGGGACACATGCTTGGGTGGTTCGACCGCAAAGCTGGGCCGCAGGAACGGCAGGTGGCGTGGCGCGCGCAGTTCGACGTGGCGACCCGTGCCCCCTTCCTCAGCAGCACGCACACGGCCGACCCGGACTCCCGCGTGGGGGAGGCGGTGTACGACAGCGAGGCGGTGACCGAGGCCCTGCGGGAGCTGGCCAACGGCATCAACCCCAACCGGCGGTTCGTCCCGATGCTGATCGAAGCCGCGGCGGCGGTCACCAGGCTCGCGGAGATGCGCTCGTCCTGGATCGACTACTGCAATGAGTGCTCCGGTCTCGACCCTGCCGCCACGGACGCCCACAGCGAGATGTCCCGGCAGTACGTGAGCGGCAACGCAGTACGCGCCTGGCCGGGGTTCGCCGCGGCCCAAGCAGCCCTTGAACCGGCCGCACAGGCGCTGCGCAAGCTCCAGCCGGAACTGGCCGACTTCTGCGGCAGCGACATCACTGCCGGACGCGGTGCCACCTGATGCGGTACGTCGAGGTGCCCGAGGAGTTCACTGGCCCCGGCCTCTGCCTGTTCCTTAGTAGACGGTCGTCAGCGTTGCGTGTGAGCGGCCAGGAGCAGCCCAGTGACCGAGCCGGCCTCGGTGATGCGACCGGAACGAACGGCGTCCAGGGCCTCGCTTAGCTTCCACCAGTGCACCGTCATGCCGACCTCCGTGTCGTCCCGGTGAACTGTGCCGGACCGCAGGTCGGTGGCGAGGAAGAGATGCGTCCTTGCGGCCGTCGCGGCAGGCAGCGGGTCGATCACGCCGAGCGGACGTACGTCGCCAGCGACGAGCCCCGTCTCCTCCTCCAACTCGCGCAGTGCCGCCTCCTTCGGCTCCTGGCCACCGCTCCCGCCCCCGGGAAGGTGAAGGACTCTGCGGCCTTGAAGGTAGAAGGCGTCCTCGACCAGGGCGACTTGATCCCCACCTTCGATCGCGACGATACGGACCCCGTCGTCGACGGTGATGTGCTCGTAAGCGCCCTCGCTCCCGTCAGGCCGGATCACCAAGTCGCGGTTCAGAGTGATGAAGGGCCCGCGGTGCAGCACCTCGGTTTCCTTCCGTGTCCATCCCAACGCGAGCCCTCCTCGGACTTCCCTGTGCTGACCGTGGAGATCCACGCTACGCCGGGACGGACGAACTCTGGTGCCCTTACTCTGAAATCGTGCCGATGACATGTGAGTTCCGACGCATGCTGGTCCCGGATTTTTGGAACCCACGCGCTTTCCCCGGGGGCATCACCGACTGGCCCGACTGGCAGAAGACCACGACGGCCGTGCTGGACGATCTCGACGTCACGGTGTTCAACCCGCGCCGAAGCAGCTTCCCCCTGTACGATCCGAACGCTGAAGCCGCCCAGGTGGGATGGGAGTACCGGCGTCTGCGCCGCGCGGACTTCGTCATGTTCTGGTTCCCCGACTCGCCGACCAGGTATCAGCCCATCGCCTTACACGAGTTGGGCATGGCCGCCGGGCAGGACGCCGCTGACCTGGTGGTCGGAGCGGATCCCGGGTACATGCGCCGTAGGAACGTGGTGGCGCAGCTCAGTCACGCGCGTCCGGGGCTCCCTGTCCATTCCACGCTGGCTGACACGATCGAGGCGTGCCGCACTGCCATAGGGGCTGCGCGATGAGCACCGGATGGCTTCTGCTCATGTCTCTCGTTGTGGTCGTCGTCGGCTCGTTCTTGGCCGCCGTGGTCCGGGGCATGGTCAGGAAGGCACGGGCGGACACGAGGCTGGATCTGGTCCAGCTGGGCAGCGTCCCGCAGGCGGCCAAGAGCCTGACGGAACTGACCGACCTGCCGACGTACGCGTTCATGGCGCCCTTCGAGGAGGGCCGCACGCACCCGTTCGGCTGGCTGTGGTGGCGGGTCGAGCCGAACGCCGACGGGACCCACCGTAAGGAAATGGGGTGGGCGCTGACCTATCGCCGGGCTCGGAAGGCAGCGGGGCTGCCGCTCTCGATCCGGGCGCAGCATACGGAGACCATCGTGGCGACGGGGCACCAACGGCAGACTGCGAACGACTGACGCTGCCCGGCCTCCGTGGTGCGAGGCCGGGCGCACGGCGGGGGTCACACCACCAGGTCGTACTCGTCGGCCCACAGGTCGTCGTAGTGGTACAGGCCGGTGAGGTAGTCGCGGATCCGTGGCTCCCAGTCGACGCCGTGGATCGCGGCGAGGACGAAGGCGGCAACGGCGGGGCAGACAACGTCTCCGGCCTGCTGGAACCGTGAGGAGCGGGAGCCCTGCCAGGGGTAGGTGGCGCGGAAGGAGACGAGCGTCCCGGCCTCGGCGGGAGTGAGGCGCTGGCCGTCGCGTTCGCGGACCCAGGTGCGGGTCTTGCCGGTGAGGCACCAGGACGGCTTGTCGGCGGAGAAACAGTTGCCGCCCTTGGCGCGGCCGGTGGCCGGGTCGACGGGCCGATTGCCCCGGGTGTTGACCCGCTCGCCCTCGTCCCAGCCGAGCGCTTCGGCCATGGTCGTGCCCGGCAGGGCGTCGGAGAGCGGGGCGATGTCGACCCACTTGTGCCGGGTGGCGATCATGAACGTGCGCTTGCGGCGGGAAGCGACGCCGAGGTCCGCGGCCTCTAGGACGGCCCAGGAGGTGCGGAACCAGTCGGCGCACCCGAACTCGATCGAAAGGTCGTCCAGGACGCGCTCCGAGAGGTTGCTGGACTGCTCCATGGCCATCCATGCGATCGGCGCGCCCGCCGCCTGGAGACCGAGCGGCCATATCGCGACCTCGGCCATCAGCCCGATGCGCGGGTCCGTGAGGCCGTCGAGCATCGCGCGAACCTCGGCCCAGGTCGCGCCGGAGCGCGGTGCGTAACCCTCGTGGTAGCCGACCTCTTCGCACAGCGGACAGTCCCCGTCGAGGCCGGGGTAAAGCTCGTCGCAGCACACTTCGTCGAGGCGGACGAACCCGGCGGCCTCGCCGACGCAGGCGATGGTCTCGCACAGGATGGTCAGGTTCGCCTCCAACAGTCCGGCGCGCTTGCCCGCCGTGGAGAAGCTGGGGCACGGGGGGCTGATGATGACTCCGCGCGTACTGCGCAGTGCCGGATGCTCGGGGTCGAGTGTGGTGACGTCGGCGCAGATGCGGGCGTGTCCGGCCGCGCGGGCGGTCTCGCACGCGTCCTTGTCGATGTCGACGCCGACGATGTCGAAGCGGGTGATGCCGAGGACGGTCCTGAGCCCTTCGGCCCAGCCGCCCGGACCGGCGCACAGCTCGACAACGCGTTCCGGCTCGCCTTCTTCCCAGGGGAGGAGCCAGCGACCGGGCCAGGGCGCGGCGATCTCGTCGAGCTGGGCCATGACGTGGGCTGGGATCGGGGCGCCGGTGGCCTTGTGGGCGAGGGCGGTGGTGACGGCGCTGTGTTCGGCTGCGGTCAGCTCGGGCACTGGGTGGCCTCTTTCGTTTCGGGTCTGGTCGGCGGTTGCTCTCCGCCAACCCGAGAAATAGTACAGCATGCGTTACGCCGGGGTCGTTCGTGCAGCTCAAGGGCATCAGTTCGATGTGAACTATCATGAAAGAGGGCCCGGCACTCCGGCGAAGGAGCGTCGGGCCCGTGTGGAGCGGGACAACCAGCGGCGGGTGCTACTGGGCGGCGCGAGCGTGGCAGGCGTCCACGGCGGGGGCGTCGCATCCGGGCGGGCACGGCGACGGGGACAGGCCCGCGAAGAGCTCCCGAACGGCGTTGGTTCCGCTGGCCGTCGTCTGGGTGGTGGCGCCGTCAGACGGGTACGTGAGAGCGGCGCGCAGCACCTTGCCGGAGCGGGCGCCGATGACAATATGGCCGGATACTCCGTGCGGGCCCGGCGAGGTGAGGTTCAGCAGATGGCGGGCCGTTCCGGTGCTCCAGGCCAGGCGCAGCCCCTTGGCGCGGGCCAGGTCGACGATGCCGTGCGTGTACGTGGTGAGCCCGTACGGGGCAACGGGCACCGAGCGGTGGCGGGCGCGCATCTCGTCTACATCGTCGCCCAGCGTGATGGTCAGCGTGTTGTGGCCATCGACCTGGGCGCAGAGCAGAGCGGAGTACAAGCACGCGCCGGTGAGCGGGCCGTCCAGCGGGAACACTTCGATCACGCCGTCGTCCAGGCCGGGGATGCCGGAAGTGTCGTCACCGCCGGGGCCGTAGCCCTCGGCGAACGCGTCGCGCGGGGCGTTCTTGCGGGTGGAGTTGCCGGTCAGGTAGATGCGGCTGCCCTCCCTGACCCACCACAGAGACGGGCGGACGGGCTCTTCGCTCTCGCACTGCTCGTAAGTGGGGCGCAGCGTCTCGCGCGGGGAGAGCATCGTGTGCATGGCGATGTCGATGACCTCATTCAGGGCGAAGTTCAGCGTGATCACGGTGGGATCCTTCGTGTTCGGGGCGGCCCGGTTGCTCTCCGGGCGTGATGGGCAGGGCGGGGGGCGCGCCGAGGGTGGCGCGCCCCGGAAGGTGGGTCAGGACTAGGAGCGGAGCCAGGCGCGGACCGTGCGAGGGCTCTCGCAGTAGCACTCCCTGACGACCTTGTAGAAGTCGGCGTCCGGGTCGTCCAGGAGCGTCATCGCGGCGTTCACGATGAAGTTGTCCACGTCGTCGGCCACGCGCCGCAGCATGCGCCCGGCGGCCCAGTCGACACCGTTGTTCACGGCCTGGGACACCTGGTCGCGGGTGAACTTCGGCTCCTCGTCATCTTCGGGAGTGGCAGAGCCGGTTGCTGAGCCGAAGCGCAGGTTCCGCACATCGCCCCATGCGGCGTTCGGCCGGTCGAGCAGCACCATCGCGGCAGCAACGGGCCATGCGAACCGGTCGGCGTAACAGGAGATGTGCGCCTCGTCGGCGGTCAGGGTCGCGCCGTCCTCGATCGCTGTACGGACTTCGGCGCGGGAGTACAGTCTCGCCGGTCCGCCCTCTGCGGCTGACGTGATGGGACCAGCGGGGCGCAGCGCGCCGGGAGCAATGTCGAGCGTGGTCATGGGGAGGCGGGTCCTCTCGGGTCGGGTCGGCGGGCCCGGCTGCTCTCCGGGCCCAGGGCCCCGGCCGGGTGGCCGGGGCGAGGTGGGGCGGTTGGTTGGTCAGGTGACGTTGTTCAGGCTGCGTACGGTGTCGGCCACGAGCTGGGCGAGCGCGTCGAGACCGTCAGATGCGCAGGCGTCGGGCAGATAGATGATGCTCGGGTCGATCAGCTCGGCGTTGACGTACAGGTCGCCCTCGTCGTCCACGCCGAGGGTGAAACCGCCGGGCGTGCCCTCGTGCTCCAGGAAGGCGCCGACGCCCCACGGAGTCGATTCGGCATCCCAGTCGTCCCCGAGGAGCCGCGCGGCGGCGCGCCCGATGTCGCTGACGCTGAACGGGTACTCGGTGCCCGGCTCAGGGCTATAGCGACCCTGCGCGTCGTGCGGGAGGGCGTTCCCGTGCAACGTCTCGAACGCCTTGATGGCGTCCAGCGTGGCGGTGACGGCAGCACGATGCAGCGGACGACGCCTGCCCCGGCGGGCAGCAGCGGCGATCTGCACATCAACGACGGCGCCGAAGAGCCGCGCGGCGGCTTCCCGCCACGCGGGAGAGTCGAGACGAGTCGCCTGAGCGGACGCGTACTCCTGCATACCACCGAGCCGTTCGGTGAGCTGCGCAGCGACGCCTGAACGGTAGGGGAAGACGGCGTACACGCCGTAGGCGACACGGGTCTCGGCGATGAAGGTGCGGTTCATCAGGTGGAGCCTTTCGAGTCGGGCCGGTTGCTCTCCGGCCGATGGCTGGGCGCATCGGATGGCATGCGCCGAAGAGGGGTCGCTTCCGCCAGGGGAGCGGGCGTGCTTGCGCCGCCACCCGCTCCCGTACGGCGCATGGATCAGCAGTCCTCGGGGCTGACCTCATCCCAGCACCACTCGCCCGCGCCGATCAGGTAGTGGCCGTCGTGCGTGCGCTCAACCGGCTCACGATCCCACTGCTCTCCGGAAGAGTCGGGCCAGGCGGAGAAGTACAGATCGTCTCCGTCCCAGTCGAACCGTTCGGTCAGTCCGGGCAGCGTGGCGTGGAAGTCGGTGATCTGCCGGGCGACGGCCCGGGAGAAGGCGGGGATCTCCCACACCTTCCAGGTGCTGTGACGGCGGGCGAGGTACGGCCCCCAGCAGCTGTCCGGTACGGCGACGTAGTAGAGGTCAGCAAAGCAGGGGCGCGCGTTGTCAAGGGGGACGACCGAGCCGAGACGCGCGTGCTTGGCGCGCAGCGCCAGCACCGCCTCCAGCAGGGCTGTGGTCGTTCCCTGGTCCGTAGCAGCGGCGAGCTGAGAGTGCAGCAGCTCCAGGCCGGTCCTGATGCGGTCCTCCTGCGCGATCAGCTCCGGGTTGAGCGGCAGCAGCGGGCGCGGCATCTCAGGCTCCGTGCGGTGCACGGCTGCGGTGACGTAGTCACGGAAGATGGCGGCGAAGTGGACGTCGGCTCCCTCCTCCGCTATGTCATCGGCGGTGTAGAGGCAGGACAGCGGCTCGGCGGGGACCGCGTTGCCGTCGGCTCCGCCGCTGGCGGTGGACGGCGTGCCGTCCTCGAACTGCCAGGCAGCGAGTTCCAGAGCCTGAGCGATCATAAGCAGCGCGTCCCGGGAGATGCTGCGCGAGGACCAGCGGCGGGTGATGGCCGCGAACGAGCGGGCACGGACGGCGGCGAGCGCGTAGGAGTGCGGAGTGGTGGTCACGGATGGCTCCGGGGTGAGCCGGGGCGCGGGAGAGCGCCCCGGCGGCGTAGTTCGTGGTTGCGTGGGGCCGCACCTCGCAGTGGAGGCGCGGCTGGGGCGCGTCAGGCGGTGAGGGCCAGGCGGGCGAACCGTTCGCGCGCAGCGGTGTCGCGGGGCTGGTAGCCGTGGAGGGCGGCGGTGATCTGTGCGCGGGTCCACAGCGCGACCGGGGTGATGCGGTGGCGCTTCTTGCGGCCGAGGTCGGCGGAGCGGGTGCGGGTGATGCCCTTCTTGCCGGGGCGCTTCTTGACGGTGAGGCCGGTTACGGGGGTCTCGCCGAGGGCCTTGGCGCGCTTGGTGAGGGTGGCCGCGTAACGGTGGGCGGTGTCGGTGTCGATGCCCATGGCGGTCAGGTGGGCGAATGCGGAAGCGGGGCCGCTGGTGACGGCCTTGACGGCCCGGCGCCGGGCACGGTGGGCACGTGCGGAGTCGCGGACGATAGCGGCGGCGCGGTGCGAGGAGGCAGAAGCCATGGGAGGTCACCTTTCGGTTCGGGTCTTGTCGGCGGTTGCTCTCCGCCAACATCAAAAATAGTACAGCATGCGTCATTTGGGTTCCAGCTCGGGGCTGCCGAACGGTCACCAAGACGGCATGTGAACAGCGTTGTCACGGGAAACTTGCAGTCCGGCAGGCGGTGCACATCGCCCATGCAGGACGCGGGCTGTACCGGGTGAGCTAGAACAGGCCTTCGGGCTGCGGCTGCTCGGGCCGCGCTCGGCGGCGTGGTGCGGCGCGGCGGGCCGGTGTCTCATCGCCGAACAGTGCGACCGTGCCGTACGCGTCCGGGGTGGCCGGCACGCGGACCCAGTGCGTACAGCGCTCTCGTCAACGACGGTGAGTGGCGCGGACGCGTCGAAGTCCGCGCGCCCCATCTCCGTCCAGTCACGGCCCATCACCGACCCTCCCCCCTCGCTTCCCGCGCGCGCAGGCTGATGACGATCATCTGCCCGTCCTCGTCGGTCACCTCCAGCTCCGGCGACCATCCGTCCTCGGCGCAGCGCTTGAGCTGTTCGTACGCCAGGTGCGCAGCTTCCAACGGGCTGGACGCTTCGAAGTCGGCGGACCACATCACGCCGTACATGCGAACGGGCGGTGCGGAGTCTTCGGCGAGGGGTGGAGTACCCATGGCGGAGCCCCTTTCAAGGCGGGTCTGTTGCCCCGGTTGCTCTCCGGGTTGGTCGTGCGGTCGAAACGCTACCGACTACCGATAGAAAAGTACAGCACGCATCACACAGTCAGGTGTGTGGCCGCATGAATGGTTCCCCGAGGTGTGGATTTCGTGAGCGACAACTTGCGCTGTACTATTTGAGCGTCGGTTCGGCGCCCTGCCGAACAGCCCGGAGAGCAACCGGGCGCAGACCCAAAGCGAAAGGCACACCCATGCCCGTCAGCCTGGACAAGGCCCCCCGCTCCTTCACCGTCCTCATTCAGGACGGCACCGTGCACGGCGTCCTCCCCACCCCTGACACCCAGGAAGACCGCGATCTCCTGCACTTCGACGCGTACTGGGGTGATTGCCTCGACGTTGTCGAGGTGACGGCCGTCGACGGTTACGCCGCCAGCATCCTCGCCATTGCCGCTCTCGACCGAGCGATCGCCGTCGAGGACTACATGGACCGCGTCGGCGTCAGCTACCGCGAAGCCCGAGCCGCCTACCGACGCTCCCGCACATGGGCCCGCACCCTGACCCGCCAAGACCGCGCCCGCATGCTCACCCACCACATCAAGCGGCACACCCCCCTCCTGCACTTCGCACTCGTCGAGGCCATGCGCGACCTCGACGAACCCCACCGGCCCCTGAACGAGCACAGCGCCTCGACGCACCACCCTCGCAAGAGCACCGCCCTACCCACGCGGCCGTTCCACATCAGCGAGCGCACCCATCCGCACTACTTCCCCGACCACCAGGGCGGCGGCCAGGCCGACCACATGCGCTACATCAACGGCCGCCCCTTCTACTTCGAGTGGTTCTGGAACGCCGAAGGCCCCGTACTGCTCCGAGTCCGCACCCTCGTGCCCAACCCCACCCCGTACCTCGCCGAGGGTTGGGAGACCATCCACGAACTCACCTTCGACTAGGCCGTCCTGCGCCGCGCCAGTCACACGAGTCTCAAGGGCGCAGGGCAACACGAAGCAACACCCCCTTACGCGTGCGCGCGTAAGGGGGTCTCAAAAGTCTCAGTTCCCGAGTGCGTCACGCTCCCGATCCGCGACGTGGCCGCGCCGACACACAGGCAGTGAGGCCCGGCTCCGACGGGCGGAGACCAACCGCTGAAGACCTTGCCGAAGGCTTGCGTTGCTCACCGCCTGCTCACCCAGCACGCGTCACCCGAGCACACGCCCGAAGCCGTGCCGGCCAGCGAACGCCGCGCGGGCCTCCCATACGGACCCAGCGCGGGTCTCGACGACGGCGTGAAACCTCCGGGGCGAGACGCACACGGCCGCGCCCCGGCAACCTCTCCCACTCTCGACACGATCACGAGGAACCCATGACCAACGCATCGAACGTCACGATCAAGGACAGCAGCCAGCTCACCCAAGGCGACATCGTGCTCGACCACGGGATGCGTATCCGGCTCGACATCTGCACCTCCCGCAAGGAGTCCGACTACACCGTCTACGCCTGGAGAGGGACCGTCCTGAACCTGGAACAGGTCCGGGAGAAGGGCCACGTCCCCATGTCCTTCCTGCGCACCCACGTGTGGAAGCCCGGCGAGGGCTGGGTGACCGACCGCGAAGACGTGTGGGTCGTCCAGGGCAACGAACTCGCCGAGTGGACCGTCGAGAACCCCTCGTAGCGCTCCCTGCCCGGGGGCGCCGACTGTGCGCCCCCGGTGCCCTCCCGCCGATCACCCCGCACTTTCCACGCCGAGGACACCATGAGCGCCCAACTGGCCCTGTTCACTGATGCCCCCGCCCCGATCAAGACGCGCACCCGCCGCATTCACCCGTCCGTTCCCGAACTGCCGACCACGACCGTCCCGAGCGCGCTGCTGCGTGCCGCTGACTGGATACTCCTGAACTCCAGCGGCGGCAAGGACAGCCAGTCCATGGCCTCCCACGTCTGCCGCCTAGCGGCCGGGCTCGGCCTGTTGCACCACGTCGTGATCGTGCATAGCGACCTCGGGGACGTCGAGTGGGGCGGCACGCGCCAGCTCGCCGCCGAGCAAGCCCGCCTCCTGGGCGTGCGCTTCGAGGTGGTCAAGGCCGAGGGCGGAGACCTGCTGGCGCGCACCGTCGCCCGCTTCTTCAAACTCAAGGCGAAGGCCGAGGAAGAAGCCCGCGAACAGGGCCTCGACCCGACCACGGTGAGGATCGCTCCGGCCTGGCCTTCAAGTTCAGCTAGGTGGTGCACGAGTGACCTGAAAAGAGGTCCAATCCGGAAGCTGATGACCCGGCTCGTTGCCGAGCTCGGCGACCTGGGGCGCCCGGCCCGGATCTTGAACTGCATGGGCCAGAGGGCCGCCGAGTCGGCCCCGCGCGCCAAGCTCGCAGCCGTCGAGATCGACCGCCCGGCGAGCAACGGCAAGAGGCACGTGACGACGTGGAGGCCGATCCACGGGTGGTCGGAGGTTGAGGTCTGGACGGAAATCGCACGCAGCGGCTTGCCGTACCACGACGCGTACGACTGGGGCATGCGTCGTCTGAGCTGTAGTTTCTGTGTCCTCGGGTGCGAGGCGGACCTCGTCCTTGCCGCGCGCCTGCGCCCAGGGAAGGCCGCCGAGTACGCCGCCGTCGAGACGAAGATCGGCGCCGACTTCAAGAACCGCCTGTCCATGCGCCAGATCATCGAACGCGCCGAGACGCTCGACGCCGAGCTACGACGTCCGCCGCGCGGCGCGGCCCTCGCCGGATACGTGGGCGAGAAGGCCACACACGACTACCTGGCCCGACTCACCCCGGTTTCCTAACCTCCTGCGCTCCCACCACCGTCACCCCGAGACGAAGACCGAAGGGACGGTCCGCGTACCCCGCATGTCGCCCGGAAGGGGGCGCTACTCACCTGGTGAGGGCTGATCGGGGCTGACCTGGTCGATGAGTCCAGCGGCGTCGATCTGCTCAGCAACGGCGCGGATCTCCGCGACAGGGTCGGAGGTTCGTCCTGACTGCTGCCAGACTTCGACGTTGTCCGCGATCTGCCGGAGGATCGCGGTGACCGTGGTCAGGGGGAGCACGAGCGTCCCGTCCGGGAGCCGGTTCGCCACCACGTCGACCTTGTCGTTCATCGTGTCTCTCCCAGGTGCGGCAGATGCTCGTTGACGGCGCGGACCTGGTCGGCGAGTTCCGGCAGCTCGGTCACCGTGACACCGGCCGCGCGCAGCTCTTCGACGCCCGTGCAGTCCTCCACGAACCCGGCTGGCTCACGCCATGCGATGACGACGTGCGGGATGCCAGCCTCCATGACGCGATACGTGCACGGTGTCCGGTCCGCGGAGCGTTGCGTGCACGGCTCCAGCGTGCTGTAGAGCACCGCGGTCTTCAGCCTCGGGTCGTCGGTTGGCACCTTCCTCAGCGCGGCTTCCTCTGCATGCTCTCGGGGGTGCTCCTCGCGGGAGTAGCCAGCGGCCAGCTCGGTGCCGTCCGCGCCGACGATGACCGCTCCCACCGAGTAAGCGCCGGGCGACGGTTGGCATCGGGCGGAAAGCTCGATGGCATGCCGCATCCATTGCTCAGCGCGGAGACGGTCGTTGTCGGTCGTCATGCGCATCTCCATCCCTTCGGGCATTGGCCCTTCGTGGCTGGGGTCCGTACACCGTAGAGCGTGCACGCGAACCATGTCCGGGGTCTGCCGGATCGTCCTCAGCGCCACAGGCACGTCCACATCCACAGTCACCAGCTTCCGTTGTGGAGGCCCTGGGGGTACGTCAGGCGCTGACTGTGGCGAAGACGAGTCCGGCGACCACGGCCCCGGCGAGGGCTCCTGCCATGGTCTGAGCGAGAGTGTGCGCGCGCAGCTCGACGCGGGACCAGGCGATCGCGACGACCACCAGCACGGCTAGCCAGACCAGCGCCCCGTAAGTGATCGCGAGCATGGCCACCGCTCCGGCCGAGACAGCGCAGTGCACGCTGATCTTCCAGAACGCGGTGACGGGCAGCAGCACGGCGAGCGTGGCGAGCATCGCGGCGACCAGGGCGAGCATCGGCCGGGGCGCGTCGAGCCAGAGCATGCCGCCGATGCCGGCACCGACCGAGGTCATGATCACGGGTATGAGCAGCAGGCGACGCTGGCGCTGGCCGACGTGACGGTCGGCCCACTGACCCTTCCTGATGCCGTACGTGATGTAGACGATCGGGATCACCGCGGCGAACAGCACGGCTTCGAGAGACCAGGCGAGGCCGGTAAGCGCGTTGTCCTGGGCGAGACCGGTCAGGACGCTGACGGCGATGATGACGTTCTTGGGGTCGAGCCAGTCGGTGATACGGCGGGCCGCGGTGGTCTTGCCGGACTCGGACGTGGGCTCGGGCTGTTCGGCCGATCGGTTGTGCAGGGCGGTCACGCAGGTACCTTCTCCTCGGTCAGTTCCTTCTCAAGGCCGTCCAGCCATTCGAAGGCGTAGTAGGTGCTGACGCTGGTCAGCCACTGGGCGTTGGCCTCCTGGTCGTCGCGAAGCTCCAGGAGCGGTTCGACGGTGGACGGGCAGGCTGGCGGTTCGCCATCGACGGCGCGGCGGCGGGCAACGCGCAGGCACAGGGCCGTTGCCGCGGCGTTGGCGTCGTCAGCGGTCAGGCCGTGGGCGCGGGCGACAGCGAGTGCGCGCGCGGGCAGGTCCTCGTCGATCCACGGCAGCAGTTCGAACGCGGCGTCGCTGATGTCGACGACGCGTGCGTCGAGCCGGTTGTAGGCGCCGCGCAGCCGCCATCGGTCGTGGGCGGGGGAGGTGCCGTTGGCGAGGTAGTCACGGATCTTGTCCGGAGAAAGGACGAACACGAGGTCGGCCCACAGAGGGCGCAGCCGGATCAGGGCGCGGCGGTTTCGTCGGGCGCGGCCGACGACGTCGAAGCCGCGGATGCTGGACCCGGCGATGACCGGCAGGATCGTCGCGAGGGGGATGAGGGTGCCGACCAGGTCGAATTCGGCGGCGGTGAGTGGGAACTCGGAGCCTGTGAGCCCGTAGGTGAGGTAGGTGATCCGGAAGAGCGGGTAGCTGCCGCCGATGACGCAACCGGCGGCCATCAGGCGCATGCAGATCCGGTACGCGCCGGGGGCGGCGCGGGTGGCGGCGGCATGGCACAGGGCGGCGGACAGCGCGAGTGCGACGCCGATCGGCACGAGGTACAGCAGCAGATAGACGGTTCCGTCGGTGTCGCCGTACTGCCCGGCGGTGAAGTCGACGTCGCCGTTCGCGGCGAGCGGCACGGGAGCGGCGCCGCCGAAAGTGACGATCGCAGCCCCAGCGGTGATGACGCCGAAGATGAGGCGGGGTCTTGGCCCGGCGAGGCGTCGCCACCACGGTTTGGGGTTGTGCGGCGGGGTGGCGGAGTCGACCCAGCCCACCAGCAGCAGGCACGAGGCCATCACGGCCAGGTGCCTGGGGAGGATCGCGATGTCGCGGACTCCGGTGGCGTCGGCAAGCGCGTGCACAACGGACGGCACGCGCAGGGTGGCGGCGAGGGCCAGGGTGGCGAAGGTGAAGAGAAGCGCGTCCTGGCCGGGATTGGGCTCGCTGCGCCCGTTGCGGACGTAGGTGCGGAAGGCGACGACCAGCCACAGGGGGATGACCATCAGCAGGTTCAGGAGGTCTTCGGAGGTCAAGACAGGGGTTTCTTGCTTCGGGAGCCGGATGATGTTCAGAGCGCCTTGTAGAGGCGGTGGAGGAGGGCGTCTCCGCAGTGTCGGTTCTCGCGGGCGAGGGCGGTCGCCTTGTGACGCAGGGCGAAGGCGAAGCGCTCGGCCTGGTCCTCGATCTGGACGTACTCAGGATCACGAGGCCCGTCCTGAGAGCGCGCGCGGCCGATCAGGCAGCCGCCGAGGAAGTCGGGGCTGAGGTAGTGGAACGGTTCTGGCTCGGGGGCTGGTCTCGTGGGAATCTCCACGGGCGGGTGACCGAGCAGGAAGTGCCCGAACTCGTGGGCGAGGCTGTGCACGGCGACGGCGCCCGTGAGCTCTGGGGCGATCCATATGGCGTCGCTGCCGTCATGGGGCCGGGTCAGCCAGAGCCCGTTCGCGCGTAGACCCTCCAAGGGCGGAGCGCCCCGCTGCAGTTCCAGAGGCCGGGGGTAAAGGTTCTGGATGATGGCGAAGAGAGATTCGACGGTCAGGGGATCGGGGACGGGAACGTCCTTGAGGGCACGGCGGACTTCGCCGTCTGCATGTCGGATCACCGGAGCGTGTTCACCTTGTGCTGTAGGGCGGGCGGCTTCTGGCCGAGGATCAGCCGTCCGCTTCGTTCTCCAACTGCTCGATCTGCTGCAGCTTGGAGACGTACCGGGCGACGCGCGCCTGGCCCTCGGGGGACAGGCGGCGAGCTGCGCGCGCCAGGACGGCGATGTCCGGCGTCTCGCGCTCTTCCTCCCGCTGACGACGTTTCATCTCCACGAACCGTTGTGCTTCAGCCATGACCTTGTCAGCGATCTCACTCGGCGTTCCGGTGAGCTTGAAAGCATCGAGGGGAACTTGGAAAAAGTCGGCGAGGACGGCCATGTAGCGCTCGGTGGGATTGGGGCCGCCGTCCTTGCGCATGCGTCGGATGTACTCGCCGGTGATTGTGCCCCTGCCGTGACGTCGGTTGATCTCGTCGGCTACCTGCTGGTTGGTGTACTCGACGTACTGGCCAGGGTTGTCAGGGTCTTCCGGGGCGCATGCCTCGAACAGGAGGTTGAGCCGTCTGGCGAACGAGTGCTCGTGGGCATGTGGTGGGGTCACGATGGGTGAGTCTTCCTTGGCCGGTAGTGAGGCCATCACCATAACCTCACCTTCCAACGACCTTTGCCCCTGGGGTGGGCTGTTATCCAACTACGGTTTGACACGTTCCGGTGAGTGTCCATTACCGTCTGCTTGCACCGCACGTGACACCGATGCCCGGCTCGCACCGGAACCGGAGTGCTGCCCGACATGACGCACCCGCTGCGCACGCCTGGCCGCCGACCGGTTCCCCTCGTCCCGAGCCCCGCACGCCCCCATGCAGTTGACGACGGGACGGATCACACCGTGACGATCTCCGACACCACACCGCACAAATGGGTATCAGCCCTGCGCACACGCGTGGCCGAGCCGGACCGGGCACCCTGGGCGTCTGCGGTGGAGAACTCCCTCGAAGTGCGCCTCAGCGCGGAACATCCACCCACCGAGGCCATCAGACGGGTTCGCTCGTTCGTTGAAACGTTCCTGCCGGCGCTGCTTCCCGGGCGCCCGGAGATGCAGGAGACGGTGCTCGCCGTGCTCACCGAACTGGTCGACATCACCGCTCGCCACCAGCACTGCCCAGATCTTGAGGGCCGGATCTCCACCGATGGAGCGCACGTCATGCTGACGCTGGGCGAGATGGATCGGCCCCTTCCATCTCCGGATGAAGAGCCCGGCCTGTATCTCGTGCACCGCTTGGTCGACGACATCGGCCAGTACCGCGGCGACCAGGGAGGGCACGCCACCTGGGCGTCCGTACCACTTAAGCCGGAGGCTTGATAGCGCCCTCCCCCGGCGATCGTTGCGCTGGGCCACACCGGCTCAGCGCCGCTCCGGGCATCCTGAGTCACCGGCTCTCAGGTGCGTGCCGCCGTATGGCGTGTGCGTGCAGGGAACCTTCGGTCGCCCAGGCTCTTCACGGGGTTCGTCCGACCCTCGTATCGTCGACAAGCTACTGTACGGGCACGCCGCGCTACCCACAGACAGACGAGGAGAATCCCGTGTCATCGCCCTGCGACCCCGGGCACGCTCCCGTCGGCGACGTGGACGCAGTGCTCATGGTGATGGACTCCCGGCTCAAAGCCGTCTACGACTGCGACAACAAGACGGAGCCCGACGCCGAACAAGAAGCACTGACCGAGCAACTCCTGCAGTCCAGCAGACTCGACGACATGCTGAACGGCGCGTGCACGCTCATCTACATGTTCATGCGCTGGCTGCGGATGGCCTACGAAGACCACGACAGGGACGTCATCGAGTACGTGGTGCCCAGCCTCGTGACCACGATGTACAGGATGCCCAAGACCTTCCGTCCCGAGGTCATCCCCACCATGGCCGGCCTGGTCATCGCCGCGGGCACCGGCCTGAGCCCCGGCCTGTGGCGCAAGCAGTACGGATACTGGACCAAGGACGAGATGAACCCCCTGGAAGCCACCGTCTTCCTGCTCGCGGAGCACATCAACCGCATCACCGAGGACCGCGACTTCGCCACCCGCATGATCACCGAGGCTCTGGCCCGTGCGGACGAAGGCTGATGTGTCGCCCAGGCGACCCAACGGGAGCACCGACGACCGGTCCACGATGAACTCCGCGAAGCTATCGAAGGGCTACCCGCTGGCATGACGAACAGCGCCTCCGAAGCCACGTCCCTCATCGCCGCCGAGGACGGCCTCATCGACTACATTCGCCAGCACTTCCGGCTCTCCGAGGACGCCCACCGCATACCCGAGAACTGGAGCTATCGGAGCCAGTTCCATCTCCTGCTTGCCCTGGGCCGTCGATTCACCCATGTGCCCAGTCCCGATGGTCCGACCAACATGCCTAACCGGCTCTGCTACAGCAACGCGGCCCGTTACGCCCGAGACCACTGTGACGAGGGCGTGGTGTACGCCGAGGGGTTCGCCCTCCCTCGTGCCGGGCTCGACGTGTACCTGCCGCACGCCTGGGTCGTGCGGTCCGACGGCACAGCGCTGGACCCGACCTGGGACGACGCACCGGGACGGGCCTATGTCGGCATCCCGGTCGCCGATTCCCGGCTGTGGCCCGTCGAGGGCGGAGGACTGCTCCAGGACTTCGACCGGACCTTGCCATTGCTGCGCGACGGATTTCCGCAGAATGCTCTTGCTGACCTCGGTCGCCCGCTGACGGCAGGGCTCTCGCAGTCGGGCGGAGCGGCAAGTGCCGACGCCAACTGACGCTGTGGATCGCAACGCTGCCTCAGCACCCGGGGCAGGGTAGTCGGCAGGCTGCACCGGACCTCCCTCGTGGGGCGTAACGTCGGCTGGACGACCGAGCTCAGGGCCGTCTGCGGGCCACGGATCCAGATCCGGGCCATTCACGGGCCACGGGCCCGTATTTGACCCGAAACCCCAGGTCAGGGCCATGCGCGCGATCCCACTGTAAATCTGCCGGCTCAGCCTTCCTAGGTTCGAATCCTAGCGCCGCCACAGGAGTGTGAAGCCCCTCTGACCTGCATGAGAGCAGGGTCGGAGGGGCTTTTCTTATTCGAACGCGCAGGTTCGTGCGAGGGGTGATAGGTGTGGTTTGTCGCACCTTGTCTCACGGGTGTACCGGGGCTGATCAGTGCGTCTGGCCCATGCGCGGCCCAGATGTGGCCCGGGTCGGACACGCAGAAGGGGCCCACACCGGCGCTACTCCCCGGCTTCCCCCCACTCCTTCATCGCTGCCTCGATCCGGCTGTTCGCGCGGTCCTGGGCTTGAGCCAGCACCTTGGCGTACGCCCGGAACAGGACCTGTGGCCAGCCCCGCGCGCGACTTCAGCAGGGTCGACGGTGGAACTGACCCAGAACGAGATCCCCGCGTGGCGGAGGCCGTACGGCTGCCGGGCGAGCGGGGAGGCGGCTTCCTCCGGGGCCAGCGCCTTCTCGCGGGCCTTCGCCCAGACCTCGCCATAGCCACTCTCCTGGACGAGTCCGCCTCGGCTTGAGGTGCCTCGAACTTCCCGGACAGGGCCCCGCGTAGGTTTGTGGTTGGTCCGGTAAGAGAGCACGTGCCACCTCGATCCACACAGCAGTTCAAGGACGAGGCAGTTGACATGGTGATCGACGGTCCCCGCACGATCGCCCATGTCGCCGCCGAGCTCGGCATTCACGAGACGGCCCTCAGTACATGCGGCAGCTTGAGCGTGAGGTCCAGAAGTTGCGCGAGGAGAACGCCTTCCTGAGAAATGCCGCTTCCTTCTCCGCCCGGGAGCACCGGTGAGCGCCTGCCATGAGTTCATCGATGCGGAGAAGGACACCTATCGCGTCACCGACATGTGCCGGTGGCTGCACGTCTCCCGGGACCACTTCCGAGTCCGCGGGGTCGCCGTCGCCCAGGTCGGATCCCCGCCTGCACGGGGGTGAACTGGGTGCAGTCGTTGGTGTTCCCGCCGGTGGGGGTGGAGGCCGGCGGGCGGCCGACAGCGTCGCAGGCCGGGTGGATGTCGCCGGCCGCGTCCGCCCCGGCCTGCCCGGCCCGACGACGGAAGCGGGTGTGCAGCCAGCCGTTTATGCCTCCGCAAGGAGGCCCCACTCGGCATCGGACCGTTCATGGTGACATTTGACGACAGTTCCTAGCGCCGCCACAGTCCCGGGAAAGCCCTCCTGACCTGCGAGAGAGCAGGATCAGGAGGGCTTTTTCACGCGCCCGGTGCGCCGTGCGCCGGAGCGGCGGTGCGGCAGCTCAGTGGCTGTCGATGCCGTCGAACGGGACGGCGTCCCCGGGGGCCGTGTGCCAGTTGGTGACGATCGGCTTGTCGACGGTGATGCTGCCGGTCTTCAGGCTGACCGGGTCGGTCTTGTCGCTCTTGCCGACGGCGGCGATGATCTCGTCCAGCTCCTTGCCGTAATTGTTGTTCGTGGTCTTGGGGTTCACCCCGGCGTAGGCGGTGGTGTCGCCGCTCAGCTTCACCGGGTTGCCGACGGCCTGCTCGGCCGGGCCCGCCTGGGTGCCGTCGGACCCGAACGCCACGACCGGGAGCTCGGCCGGGAGCGTGCAGGTGATGCCCGACTTGGCCTGTACCGAAATGAGGATGTACCCGCCGGCCTGGGTCTCGGAACTGGTCTTCCAGGTGAGGTCGTTGGCGCCGCAGAACTGCCCGTATCCCCGATCGTCACCGTCACCGTCACCGTTGCTGTTGACGTCCCTGGCCGTGTTGCTCCCGTTTCCGTTCCCGCTTCCGCCGCTGCTCTCGGAGCCCTCGCTCTGCGGGCCGGTGCCGCCCGCGTCGTTCCCGTTGTGCTGTGCCTTGTCACCGGAGCCGCCGGAGCCGCCGGAGCTGCCGGAGCCGCCGGAGCTCCCGGTGGCCTCCGGCTGTGCCGCGCTCGGCGAGGGCGCGGCGTCGGCGGAGGCTCCCCCTCCGCAGGCGGTCAGCGACAGGACGGCGGCAAGTGCCGTAGCGGCCAGAGTGGTCGTGCGGATGAGGTTCTTGTGCATGGCGGGTCCCCCCGTGGTGATCGGATGTTCCTGCCGGGCGGGACGTGAGCGGCGTCGGCCCGGCAGGACACGACCTTCAGGGGTGGACGGAACGGACCGCAACGGTTCGCCGCCACCGGGGGATGCCGGAACGGTGGGATGCGCTGTGACCTGCGGGGATGCCCGTTCTCTGGAACGGTGGTCCGGGACGGAGGGAGGGGAGGG
>NZ_JAAKZZ010000059.1 GCF_011045075.1 Streptomyces boncukensis | reverse complement strand
GAACCGGCCCTCGGCCGGGACCGCCCGCCGCTTGCCCCGCTCGGCCACCCCGCTGGTGCCCCGCCACACCCCGTGCTCGTCCCGCACCTCCATGAGCGCGCCCACCGCGCCGGTGGCCACCACGTCGTCCAACCGCCGCTGCAGCGCCGCGCGGTCCGCTTCCCCCTCCTCTCCCGGCGCGGCCGCGGCGGCTGTCGGCGCCGCGAGCACCGCCAGGGCCGTCGCCGCCGTCACCAGCGCCCGGTACAGGCGTCCCATCCATACCCTCCCCGTTGAGCAGCGCGTCACGGACGATCCTCGCGCGGGAGCGGCGGGAGTCCTATCCGGGAAGTCCCTGACCTCCCCCCGACCGTGCCCCGAGGGGCCCGGACGCTCCATGGCAGGCCGGCCACCGCTCTGACGGCGGCACGAGCGGCACGAGCGGTACGATGCCGTCCCGCCGACCGAGGAGTGCGCGTCCCATGGAGAAGCCCGAGCGTGTGGAGCTGCGGCGGGTGACCGAGGAGAACCTGGAGGCGCTGCTCGCGGTGGCGGTCGACGACGCGGAGCCCGAGGAGGTCATGCCGCCGGTGCCCGGACCGCCGGGGTGGACCGGGGAGCGGCGGGACGCGTTCCGGGCGTGGCACCGGGCCCGGCTGCCCGGCCTGGAAGGCCCGCTGGGCGAGGCCGCGTACGCGGTCGTCGACGGCGGGCGCGTGGCCGGGTCCGCGCGGCTCGCCCGGCCCGGCGGCCGCCCCGGCACGCTGGAGACGGGGCTGTGGCTCGGCCGCTCCCACCGGGGGCGCGGCATCGGAACCGCCGTGCTCGGGCTGCTCCTCGACGAGGCGACGGCCGCCGGGGCGCACCGCGTCATCGCGGACACGACCGCGGGGAACGCGGCGGCGATCGGCGCGCTGCGGCGCGGCGGCGCGCGGCTGACCGCCGCCGGGGACACCGCCGGGGACACCGCTGCCGGGGGCACCGCCGACGTCTACGCAGAGCTGCGGCTCCCGGGCGGCGTCACTCCTCCTCGCCCAGGCGGTGGACCCGCACCAGGTTCGTCGAGCCGGACACCCCGGGGGGCGAGCCCGCGGTGATGATCACCAGGTCGCCCCGCTCGCAGCGGCCGAGCTTCAGCAGCATCTCGTCGACCTGGTCCACCATCTCGTCGGTGCTCTGCACCATCGGGCCGAGGAACGTCTCCACGCCCCACGTCAGATTGAGCTGGGACCGGGTCGCGGCGTCGGGGGTGAAGGCCAGCACGGGGATGGGGGAGCGGTAGCGCGCGAGACGGCGCACCGTGTCCCCGGACTGGGTGAAGGCCACCAGATACTTCGCGCCGAGGAAGTCGCCCATCTCGGCGGCGGCGCGGGCCACCGCGCCGCCCTGGGTGCGCGGCTTGCTGCTCTCCGTCAGCGGCGGCAGCCCCTTCGCGAGCATGTCCTCCTCGGCGGCCGCCACGATGCGGCTCATCGTCCGCACCGTCTCCGTCGGGTACTTGCCCACGCTCGTCTCGCCGGACAGCATCACCGCGTCCGTGCCGTCCATCACCGCGTTGGCGACGTCGGACGCCTCGGCGCGGGTCGGGCGGGAGGCGTCGATCATCGAGTCCAGCATCTGGGTGGCGACGATCACCGGCTTCGCGTTGCGGCGGCACAGCTTGATCGCCCGCTTCTGGACCAGCGGCACCCGCTCCAGCGGCATCTCCACGCCGAGGTCGCCGCGCGCGACCATGACGCCGTCGAAGGACTCCACGACGGACTCCAGATTCCGCACCGCCTGCGGCTTCTCCAGCTTGGCGATGACCGGCAGCCGCCGGCCCTCCTCGGCCATGATCCGGTGCACTTCCTTGGCGTCGTGCCCGCTGCGGACGAACGACAGCGCGATGACGTCGGCACCCGTGCGCAGCGCCCAGCGCAGGTCCTCGACGTCCTTGTCGGAGAGCGCGGGGACCGAGACGGCGACCCCGGGGAGGTTGAGCCCCTTGTGGTCGGAGACCATGCCGCCCTCGACGACCACCGTGCGGACGACGGGCCCCTCGACGGCGGCCACCTCCAGCGTGACCCGGCCGTCGTCCACCAGGATCCGCTCGCCCGGGGCGACATCGGCGGCCAGCCCCTCGTAGGTCGTCCCGCACCTCGTGCGGTCGCCCTCCGCCCCCGCTTCCGGCTCGACGGTGATGGCGAACTCGTCCCCGCGTTCAAGGAGTACGGGACCCTCGCGGAACCGGCCCAGCCGGATCTTCGGGCCTTGAAGGTCGGCGAGGACTCCGACGCTGCGCCGCGTCTCCTCCGCGGCGGCGCGCACCTGGCGGTACCGTTCCTCGTGCTCGGCGTGCGAACCGTGGCTCATATTGAACCGCGCCACGTCCATACCGGCCGTCACAAGCGCTTTGATCTGCTCGTACGAGTCGGTGGACGGGCCCAGAGTACAGACGATCTTTGCTCGGCGCATACTGCAGACCCTACGACTTACCCGCGCGTAGAGAACGGCTGTCAGTGGAATGGGCAATGCCCTTTCCGTGAAAGGACATTGGACAACTAATAAAGTGCGCGAGCCAGTGCTCGAATGAGCGGACAGCGATCCCGGAAAGGGCGCGGAATTCTCACGTGAGCACCGGCGGGCTCATCAGGAAACGCGCATTCACCTGCGCCTGTACGATCTGCCGCTGCGGCTCCAGATCCAGCTCGGGCACCCCCGCTGCGGCCTCCGCCGCCCCGGCGAACGACTGCGGCACCATCCGCCCCGGCGGCGGGAGCGGCGGAGGCGCGTCCTCCGCGCCCAGGTCCGCCAGCTCCACCAGCGCCACCAGACCGGCCCCCAGCGCCTCCGCGTACTCCCGGGCCCGGGTCACCGCCTCCCGCACCGCCTGCTGCCGCGCCTCGCGCCGCGCGGGCGAGTCCGGCCGCAGCGCCCACCACGGCCCCTCCACCCGGGTCAGCTCCAGATCCGCCAGCCGCGTCGTCAGCTCGCCCAGCGCCGTGAAGTCCGTGCACTCCACGGAGACCCGGACCCGCCCGTGGTACGTGCGCACCCGCTCCCGTCTGCCCTTCTCCGACAGCTCGGGCCGTACGCTGAACGCGCCGGTCTCCAGCTTCTCCACGGCCTCGCCGTAGCCCCGGACCAGCTCCAGCACCCGCGCGTTCCGCCGCGTCAGATCCTCCAGCGCCGCCCGCCGGTCCGTGCCCCGCGCGCTGACGGTCACCGCGATCCGGGCGATCTCGGGGTCGAATTCGAGCACCGCCTCCCCGCGCACGGCGACCCGGGGCGCCTCGGGCGTCCCGTAGGGGAGGGGACCGGGGGGAGCGGCTTCGGCGGTCATGCCTCCAACTTTAGGCCCGCGGGCACCGGCGCGGGGCGCAGTCCGAAGGATGTGAAGGCGGTGCGCGCGGGCAGCGGATACAGCTCCTCGCCGACGAGGGAGTTGAGGATCCGCGCCGAGCGGTGCGCCGCCAGCCCCAGATCCGGCTCGCCCACCCCGTGCGTGTGCCGCGCGGCGTTCTGCACGAACACGGCGCCCGTCACCGACGGGTCCAGCACCAGCCGGTGCCCCTCGTCCACCCGCGGACGCTCCGAGGAGTCCCGGCGCACATACGGGTCCAGCGCCGCCAGCATCCCGTCCGCCGACCGCTCCCGGTACCCCGTCGCCAGCACCACCGCGTCCGTGGTGAGCCTGCTGCGCTCGCCCTGCTCCTCGTGGGTCAGGTGCAGCTCCAGCCGCGTGGTGCCCAGCCGCCCCGCCGTACGGACGCTCACCCCCGGCGTGAGCACCACGTCCGGCCAGCCGCCGTCCAGCTCCGCGGCCCTGCGGTACAGCTCGTCGTGCACGGCGGCCAGCGTCCCCTGGTCCACCGCCTTGTGCAGCTGCCACTGGCGCGGCACCAGCCGGTCCCGGGTCTGCTCGGGCAGCGCGTGGAAGTAGCGCGTGTAGTCCGGGGTGAAGTGCTCCAGCCCCAGCTTGCTGTACTCCATGGGCGCGAACGCCGGGCTGCGGGTCAGCCAGTGCAGCCCCTCGCGCCCGGCGGGCCGGCGGCGCAGCAGGTCCAGGAAGACCTCGGCGCCGGACTGGCCCGAGCCCACCACCGTCACATGCTCGGCGGCCACCAGCCGGTCCCGGTGCGCCAGATAGTCGGCGGAGTGCACCACCGGCACGGCCGGCGTCTGCGCCAGCGGGCGCAGCGGCTCGGGTACGAACGGCTCCGTACCGATGCCGAGCACCAGGTTCCTGGCGTACGTCCGCCCCAGCGCCTCCGCCTCGCCCCCGGGGGCCAGCTCGGTGAAGTCCACCTCGAACAGCGCCCGTTCGGGGTTCCAGCGCACCGCGTCCACCTGGTGGCCGAAGCACAGCCCCGGCAGCCGCTCGCTCACCCAGCGGCAGTACGCGTCGTACTCGGCCCGCTCGATGTGGAACCGCTCAGCGAAGTAGAACGGGAACAGCCGCCCCCGCTCCCGCAGATAGCGCAGGAACGACCATGGGCTCGCCGGGTCGGCCAGCGTCACCAGGTCCGCCAGGAAGGGCACCTGAAGCGTCGTCTCCTCGATCAGCAGCCCCGGATGCCAGCGGAAGTCGGGCCGCTGCTCGTAGAACGCCGTACGCAGCCGGGGCACCCCCTGGGCCAGCGCCGCCAGCGAGAGGTTGAACGGGCCGATCCCCACCCCCACCAGATCCAGTGGCCTGTCGGGCGCCGGCGCCGCGGGCTCTCCCACGGCGGCTTCCACACCGGCGGCTTCCACGGCGGCGGCTTCCTTGGCCGTCATC
This sequence comes from Streptomyces boncukensis, assembly GCF_011045075.1. Lineage (GTDB taxonomy): Bacteria > Actinomycetota > Actinomycetes > Streptomycetales > Streptomycetaceae > Streptomyces > Streptomyces boncukensis. The sequence goes on along the minus strand of NZ_JAAKZZ010000059.1, from coordinate 18,815 downwards.
GGCTGCGTCCTTTCGGTACGTGCGGTACTGCGTCGGCTACGAGCTTCAGCAGCGCGGACAGATCGCTGGCCCGCGCCAGGGGGTTGAGCAGGGTGGCCTTCAGCCACAGCCGGCCGTCCAGCTGCGCGCGGCCCAGCACGGCGCGGCCCTCGGCCAGCAGCCTCCGCCGCACCAGCGCCACCGTGCGGTCCGTCGCACCCGCCGGACGGAACAGCACCGTCGACAGCGGGGGGTCCGCGTACAGCTCGAACCGCCGGTCGGCCGCCACCAGCCCCGCGAACCGCTCCGCCACCTCGCAGGTGCGCTCCACCAGCTCCGCCATCCCCGCCCGGCCCAGGGCCCGCAGGGTCACCGCCACCTTGAGCACGTCGGGGCGCCGGGTGGTGCGCAGCGAGCGGCCCAGCAGATCGGGCAGCCCGGCGTCGGTGTCGTCGTCGGCGTTGAGATAGTCCGCACGGTGGTCCAGCGCTCGCAGCCCGCGTGCCTCGGGCACCGCCAGCAGCCCGGCGGCGACCGGCTGCCAGCCCAGCTTGTGCAGGTCGAAGGTGACGCTGTCGGCCCGCTCGGTGCCCGCCAGCCGGCCCCGCAGCCGCTCGCTGAACAGCAGTGGGCCGCCGTACGCCGCGTCCACGTGCCAGCGGGCGCCGTGCCGGGCCGCGAGCGCCGCGATCTCCTCCAGCGGGTCCACGTCGCCGCTGTCGGTGGTCCCCGCCGTCGCCACCACCAGCGGGGCCGCGCCCCCGGACCGGCGCAGCACCGCGTCCAGCGCCGCCGGGTCCAGCACCCCGCGCTCCGCCGGGACGACGAGCGGCGGCTCCAGCCCCAGCAGCCACGCCGCGCGGTGCACGCTGTGGTGCGCGTTCGCACCGCACACCACCCGGCGGAACCCGGCCTCGCGGGCCAGCAGCAGCGCCAGCTGGTTCGCCTCGGTGCCGCCGGAGGTCACCAGCGCGTCCGGGGCACGGCCCGGGTCCCCAGGGGCTCCGGGGCCTCCGGGGGCACAGGCGGCACCGGCGGGCGGCTCGGCGGGCCTGCCGCCGTACACCAGCTCCGCCAGCTCCCGGCACACCAGGGACTCCAGCTCGGATGCGGCGGGCGCCTGGTCCCAGGAGTCCATCGAGGGGTTCAGCGCGCTCGCCGCCACCTCAGCGGCCACCGCCAGCGCCAGCGGCGGACAGTGCAGATGCCCGGCGCACAGCGGGTCCGCCGGGTCCGCGGCGCCCCGCGCCACGGCGCGCACCAGCGCGTCCAGCGACTCGCGGGGGCCGGTGCCGCGCTCCGGCAGCACCCGGCCCGCGGCGCCCACGGTCCGGCGCACGTCCGCCGCGACGCCGTCCGGGCCGCCGCCCGGCAGCGGCCCGCCGCGTTCGGCGGCCCCGGTGGCGAGCGCGTCCAGCGCCGCCGAGAGCAGCGCGCTGAGCGCGGCGGGGCCAGCGGTGCCACCCGCGAGCAGACAGGAACCATCGACGGCGTGCGCGGACATGGGCGGTTCTCCGTGGGCGACAGGCGACAGGGCGGGCAGGTCGGTTAGGGCGCCCTAACCTATGTGCCGCGCGCGGCCCGCCAGCCGATCTGCGGCCTGGTTCGCCCGAAGGGGGGACGAATGTACGGACGCCCTGTCCGGATCTGGTAGAGGGGCCGGACAGGTCCCCGCGCCCCTCCGGGGCGCCGATATGGCCGCTCGACCATGGCGCCCCGAAGGGGCGCGGGGACCTGCGCGACCGGCCGCGAACCACCCGCGCCCGGCGACGTACCGTCAGGGGCAGCCCGGCATCCGCCGCGGATCCGGGGAACCGGAAGCACGGGGATCAGCCGGCCCCGAGCCCCCGGATCCGCAGCGCCCGCCGCAACTCGTCGAGCTGGTCGGAGAGCCAGCGGCGCAGCATCGGCACCGGCTCGTCCTCCCGCAGGCACCGCTCGCCCCGCGCCAGCGTCCCCGCGTCCACACAGGTGCGGGGGAACGCGTACTGCCCCGCCACCCAGGCCAGCGACGCGCCCCGGCGCTCCGCGACCCGCACCGCGTCGGTGAAGTAGCGCTCCGCGAACCCGTCCAGCAGCCCGGCCTGTTCGGGCTGCCAGAAGCCCTGCGCCGTCGCCGTGAACAGATATACGGACAGCGCGTCCCGCTCGCCGAACATCGCCTCCCAGGCCGCCGCCTTGCCCGCCGCGTCGGGCAGCGCGGCCCGGCAGCGTGCGGCGCCCTCCTCGCCGGTGGCGCTCGGATCGCGGGCCAGGGCCGTCGCGATCCGCTCCTCGTCCACCCCGCCGAGCACCGACAGCCGCAGCAGCAGCCGCCAGTGCAGCTCCGAGTCCAGGTCGGGGCCGCCGGGCACCGCACCGGCTTCCCGCCAGGCGTGCAGCTCGCCGGCCGCCGTCGCGCTGTCGATCGCGTGCCGCACCGCGCTGAGCCGTACCCCCTCGTCCGTCCGGTCCGCGTCCAGCAGCTCCCGGCAGGTCGCCGCGATCGCCTCCAGGACGCCGGTCCGCTCGGCGGCGTCCCGGGTGTAGCGGTCCGCGATCTGCGTACGGGCGAACGTCAGGACGGCCTCGACGATCGCGTTGTCCGTCTCGGACGGCAGATGCGCGCGTACCGTCTCCACATACTCCAGCGGCGGCAGCTCGCCGTCCCGCACCATGTCCCGCGCCGCGTTCCACACCACGGCGCGGGAGAGAGGGCCCGGCAGCCCGGACAGTGCGCGCCGCACGGTGGCCCAGGAGTGCGCGTCCAGCCGCACCTTGGCGTAGGTGAGGTCGCCGTCGTTGAGCAGCAGCAGGTCGGGGCGGGGCCCGTCCAGCTGGACGGTGAGCCCGCCCTGCTCGGGGATGTCGCGCTCCAGCCGCTCGCGGAGCACCAGCCGCCCCGGGTGGGCGGGCGCCTCGTCGTACAGCCCCAGCGCCAGCCGGTGCGGGCGGCCGCCCCGGTGTCCGACCTCGACCACCTCGCCGCCGCTGCCGCTGCCGCCGCCGCGGGGCTGTGGCACCAGCGTGTCCACGCCGGTCGTCCGCAGCCAGCGCTCCGCCCAGCCGTGCACATCGCGGTCGGAGGCGCGGGCGAGGGAGTCCAGGAAGTCGGTCAGCGTGGCGTTGCCGAAGCGGTGCCGCGCGAGGTGCTCGTTGATCCCGGAGAGGAAGGTCTTCTCGCCGAGCCAGGCCACCAGCTGCCGCAGCGCGGAGGCGCCCTTGGAGTAGGAGATCCCGTCGAAGTTCAGCCGCGCCGCCGCGGTGTCCGGCACCTGCTCGGGGTCGGGCGCCACGGGGTGGGTCGAGGGCCACTGGTCGGCGTCGTACCCCCAGATCTTGCGGGAGACGGCGAAGTACGTCCAGGTGCCGGTGTACGCGGTGGCCTCGGCGAGCGTCTGGTAGCCCATGTACTCGGCGAAGGACTCGTTCAGCCAGATGTCGTCCCACCAGCGCAGCGTCACCAGGTCCCCGAACCACATATGCGCCATCTCGTGCGCGATGACCGCGCCGCGCCGCTGCCGGTCCGTGGCGGTGGCCGCGGAGCGGAAGACGAACTCGTCCCGGAAGGTGACCAGCCCCGGGTTCTCCATGGCGCCCGAGTTGAACTCCGGCACGAACGCCTGGTCGTAGGAGTCGAAGGGGTAGGGCTCGTCGAAGATCTCGTGGTAGCGGTCGAAGCAGCGCCGGGTGATCTCCAGCAGCTCGGGTGCGTCCGCCTCCAGGTGGTCCCCGAGGGACTGCCGTACGTGCAGCCCGAACGGCAGCCCCGCGTGCTCGGTGCGCACCGAGCGGTACGGCCCGGCGGCGACCGCCATCAGATAGGGGCTGATCGGCGGGGTGGGCGCGCACACCCACCGGCCCTCGCTCTCCCGGGTGGCGACCCCGTTCCCCAGCACCGTCCACTCCGGCGGGGCCGTGACGGTCACCCGGAAGACGGCCTTGAGGTCGGGCTGGTCGAAGCAGGCGAACACCAGGGGCGCGTCCGACATGAAGCACTGGGTGTACAGATAGACCCGTCCATCGGCCGGATCGGTGAACCGGTGCATCCCCTCGCCGACGCGCGAGTAGCGCATCTCGGCCTCGACCCACAGCTCGTGCTCCCCCGCGGCCAGCCGCCGCAGCGGCAGCCGGCCGTCCCGCAGCTCGGCCGGATCCAGCTCCACCCCGTCTATGGCCGCCCGCAGCAGGGCGGCGGGGCGCACCTCGACGAAGGTGTCCACCCCGTGCTCCCGTACGGCGAACCGCACGGTGGACACGGAAGCGAACACGTCCTCCCCGCGGGTCAGGTCCAGCTCCACCGCGTACTGCTGTACTTCGAGAACCGCCGCACGGCTCTGCGCTTCCTCGCGCGTCAATACGGACATGGACGCCATGCTCCCGCACCGCCAGAGGGCGGGGTACACAAGTGCGGAATTCCCCGGGCTCCGCTGAGAGCCTTTGAAATGAAGGTAAAGTGCCCCGGGTCGGATTCGAACCGACACTGTATGGGTTTTGAATCCATTGCCTGCTGCCAATTGGGCTACCGGGGCCAGTGGAATCGAAAGGCAAGCGCCCACCCGCTGTGCCCACACCATACAGGACCTGGGTAGGCTCGTACCTCCCACCTGTGCGGAAACGAGGAGCCCAGTGAGCACCGCGGACGTCCCCGAGCCTGAATCGCCCGACACCGCTGCCGACGGCAGCCGGCACGTTCCCCCGGACACGACCCGCGTCGTCATCGCCGAGGACGAGGCGCTGATCCGCATGGACCTCAAGGAGATGCTGGAGGAGGAGGGCTACACGGTCGTCGGGGAGGCCGGGGACGGCCAGGCGGCGCTGGACCTGGCCCGCGAGCACCGGCCCGACCTGTGCATCCTCGATGTGAAGATGCCCGTGCTCGACGGGATCTCCGCCGCGGAGAAGATCGCCGAGGAGAGCATCGCGCCGGTGCTGATGCTCACCGCGTTCTCGCAGCGCGAGCTGGTGGAGCGGGCCCGGGACGCGGGCGCGATGGCGTACCTCGTCAAGCCGTTCAGCAAGAGCGACGTGGTGCCCGCCATCGAGATGGCGGTCTCCCGCTTCACCCAGCTGAAGGAGCTGGAGAAGGAGGTCGCGGACCTCGCCGACCGGCTGGAGACCCGCAAGCTCGTCGACCGGGCGAAGAGCGTGCTGCAGACCCAGTACGGGCTGACCGAGCCCGCCGCCTTCCGCTGGATCCAGAAGACGTCGATGGACCGCCGGCTGTCCATGCGGCAGGTCGCGGAGGCCGTGATCGAGGACGGCGAGGAGCGCAAGAAGAAGCAGCGGTGACCGGGTGCCCCGCCGGCGGGGCACCCGGAGGGGCTCACGGGGCTGAGGGGATCACCAGGGTCAGTCCTCGCCCAGGTACGCCTTGCGGACCGACTCGTCGTGCATCAGCTCCTGCCCCGTCCCCGAAAGAGAGATCCGGCCGATCTCCATCACATGCCCGTGGTCCGCGAGCGAGAGCGCGGCCTGGGCGTTCTGCTCGACCAGCAGAATCGTCGTCCCCCCGGCCTTCAGCTCGGCGATCGTCGACATGATCTTCTGCATCATGATCGGCGACAGCCCCATCGACGGCTCGTCCAGCATCAGCAGCTTGGGCCGGGACATCAGCGCCCGCCCCATCGCCAGCATCTGCTGCTCGCCGCCGGAGAGGGTGCCGGCGGCCTGCGCGCGCCGCTCGGAGAGGATCGGGAAGAGCTCGTAGACGCGCTGCAGATCCCCGTCGACGGCCGCGGTGTCCTTGCGCAGGAACGCGCCCAGGGCGAGGTTCTCCTCGATCGACAGCCGGGGGAAGATGCGGCGGCCCTCGGGGGAGTGGGCCAGGCCCATCGCGACGATCTTGTGCGCCGGCACCCCGTTCAGCACCTGGCCGTCGAAGGTGATCTTCCCGGCCAGCGGCTTGAGCAGCCCCGAGAGGGTCCGCAGGGTGGTCGTCTTGCCCGCCCCGTTGGTGCCGATCAGGGTGACGACCTCGCCCGCCTCGACCCCGAACGAGATGCCCTTGACGGCCTCGATCTTGCCGTAGGCGACCCGCAGGCCCTCGACTTCGAGCAGAGGCATCAGCCCTCGCCCCCTTCCCGGTCCGCGGCCTCGGCCGCCCGTACCTCCGCGATCTCCGCCTCGCCCGGCTCCCCCTCGAAGGGGGTGCCGAGATACGCGGCGATCACCCGGTCGTCGTTCTGCACGGTCTCGGGGCTGCCCTCGACCAGTTTCTCCCCCTGGACGAGCACCGCGACGCGGTCGCAGAGGTTGAAGATGAAGCGCATGTCGTGCTCGATGACGAGCACCGCGGTGCCCTGCTCCCGTACCGCCAGCACCAGTTCGCGGGTCGCGGTGGTCTCGCCGGCCGTCATGCCCGCCGTGGGCTCGTCGAGCAGCAGCAGCCCCGGCTCGCTGGCCAGCGCGCGGGCGATCTCCAGCTTGCGCTGCTCCCCGTAGGGCAGGTTGCGGGCGAGCTGGTCCCGCTTGCCCTCCAGCCCGGTGAACCGCAGCAGCTCCAGGGCCCGCTCCTCGGACTCGCGCTCCGCCCGGCGGAAGCGGGGCCCCCGCAGCAGCGCGGAGAACAGGCCCTCGCTGGTGCGGGTGTGCCGGCCGACCAGCACGTTCTCCAGGACGGTCATGTTGGCGAACAGCCGGATGTTCTGGAAGGTGCGGGCGATGCCCGCCTGGGTGACCAGGTGCGAGCGGTGCGGCAGCACGGTGCCCCGGTAGCTGACGGTGCCCTCGGTGGGGACGTAGAGGCCGGTGAGGCAGTTGAAGAAGGTCGTCTTGCCCGCGCCGTTGGGGCCGATGAGCCCGACGATCTCCCCCGCGTACACCTCAAGGTCCACGTTGTGCACGGCGGTCAGGCCGCCGAAGCGCATGGTGACCCCGGCGGCCCGGAGCCGGGGGCGGTCGTCCGGCGGCGCGTCGGTGGGGGCGGTGTGGGTGGTGGTCGTCATCTCACGCCTCCGTCTTGCTCAGTCCGGCGGCGCCGTTCGGCGGTACGTCGAGCTGGCCGGTCTCGTGGAACTCCAGCTTCTTGCGCCGGTCGGCGATCAGCCCCTCGGGCCGGAACCGCATCAGCAGCACGAGCGCGACGCCGAACAGCAGCAGCTGGTAGTCCGCCATGAACTGCAGCTTGGCCGGGATCAGATAGAGCAGCGCCGCGCCGATCAGCGGCCCGCTGACCGTGCCCATGCCGCCGAGGATCACCGCGATCAGCAGGAACGCCGAGTTGGGCGGCGCGGTGTGCACGAACTTGTACGCCTCCGGGTTCACGGAGTACTCGACGTGCGCGAGCACCGTACCGGCCATCCCGGCGAGGGTGGCGCCGAGCGCGAAGGCCATGAGCTTGAAGCGGAAGGCGTTGACGCCCATGGCGCGCGCCGCGGTCTCGTCCTCGCGGATGGCGATCCAGGCGCGTCCGATCCGGGAGTTGTTGGAGCGCCGGAAGATGGCCACCACGATGGCGGTGAACAGCAGCATCAGCAGGTAGTAGTTGGCGAATCTGCCCAGGTCGAAACCGAGGATCGAGTGCTCCTCGCCGAGGTTGAAGCCGAACAGCTCCAGATCGGGGATGTTGGGGATGGTCTTGGCGCCGTTGGTGATGTTGGGCCCCGAGTCCCCGTCGAGGTTCTGCACGGAGATACGGAAGATCTCCCCGAAGCCGAGGGTGACGATGGCGAGGTAGTCCCCGTGCAGCCGCAGCGAGGGGAAGCCGATGACCAGGCCGAAGACGAGCGCCACCGCGGCACCGAGCAGCACGGCGGCCCAGAACGGCAGATGGACGTCGAACGGCGAGGTGGGCGCGCCGGAGACGATCGCCGCCGTGTAGGCGCCGACGCCGAGGAACGCCACATAGCCCAGGTCCAGGATCCCCGCGAGGCCGACGACCATGTTCAGCCCCAGCGCGACCGTCGCGAAGATCAGCACGCTGACCGCGATATTGGTGTAGGTCTCGTTGCTCTGGGTGATGGGGAAGAGCAGCGCGGCGGCGAACGCGGCGAGCAGGGTGACGGTGCGGTGCCGGCCCGCGAGGACCGAGAGCCGCCGGCCGAGCCCCGCGCGGCCCACGGCGGGCGTCAGGAACGCGGCCACCACCAGGAACCCGATGAACGGCGGCCCGTCCTCCGCCTCGATGCCGTACGCGAACACATACAGCCCGATGCCGCAGGCCGCGCAGATGACCAGGATCTCGGCCCAGCCCGGCAGCGCGGAGCCCGGCTGCCGCGGCGCGGGAGCCGCCAGCGCGGCCCGCAGCCGGTGCCCGATGTGCGGCGCCCGCCCGGTGAGCGGGTCGGGCTCGGCCGGAACGTCGGCGGGCAGCGCCAGCGCGCCGACCACGGCGAGCAGCGAGCCCGCGATGCCGATCCACATGCCGGGCTCGAAGTTGGCCAGGCCGCCCAGGTCCTCGGCGATGGCCCCGGCGGTGTACCAGGTCACGGCGAGGGTGCCGAGCGCGGCGAGCAGCACGGCGCTGTGCCGGCCGCCCGGGGTGAGCCAGCGCAGCCCGCGCACCCCGGCGCCGGCCAGCAGGAACGCGGCGGTGAGCGCCGCGCCGACGATGGTGAGGATCTGCAGCCCGCCCGGATACATCGCGATGGTCAGATCGCCGGGGAACGCGGAGGTCCAGGTCCAGGGGAACAGGGTGCTGACGAACGCCACGACGGCGCCGAGCCCGATGAGTATCCGGGCCAGCAACAGGTTGGAGGGCGGGTCGGAGCGCAGCGGCAGCGGTGCGCCCTGCGCGGTGGCGCGCGGCGCGTGCGCGGTACCGGGGGTGTCCGGGTCTGTCGTCGTCATAGTCATCACGCCCGATCCGCGAGACGTTCACCGAGGAGGCCCTGGGGCCGCAGCAGCAGGACGAGGATGAGCAGGATGAAGGCCCACACGTCCTTCCACGAGCCGCCGCCGAACTGCTCCATGCCGGGGATGTCGCCGACGTAGGCGATGGCCATGGCTTCGGCGACCCCGAGGACGAGACCGCCGATCATCGCGCCGTAGATGTTGCCGATCCCGCCGAGTACGGCGGCGGTGAACGCCTTCAGCCCGGCGATGAAGCCCATGCGGAACTGGACCTCGCCGGTCTTGAAGCCCTGTGCGACGGCGGCGATGGCCGCGAAGGCGCCGCCGATGGCGAACGCCAGCACGATGATGCGGTCGGTGTTGATGCCCATCAGCTTCGCGGTGTCGGGGTCCTGCGAGGTGGCCTGCATGGCCCGCCCGGTGCGGGTCTTCGCCACGAACAGGGCGAGCGCGATCATGCACACCGGGGCCGCGATGAAGATGAACAGGTCCTCGCGGGAGAGGGTGACGAAGCCCAGGTCGAAGTCGCCCCCCTGGAACTGCGGGAAGGGGCGGGCCTTCTTGGCGTCCGGGTAGAAGGCCCAGACCGCCTGCTGGAGCGCCAGCGACAGACCGATGGCGGTGATCAGCGGCGAGAGCCGGGGCCCGCCGCGCAGCGGCCGGTAGGCGAAGCGCTCGGCGCCGACGGCGACCAGGGTCGCGCACACCACGCCGAGCAGCAGCATCAGCGGCAGCGCGAGGGTGAGCCCCGTGCCGTCGGGGAGCCACAGATAGGCGGTTAGCGCGCCGAAGCCGCCGATCATGAATATCTCGCCGTGGGCGAAGTTGATGAGTTGGACGATGCCGTAGACCATCGTGTACCCGATCGCGATGAGGCCGTACAGCGCGCCGAGTGCGAGGCCGTTTGTGAGCTGGTCCGGCAGATCGTGCACCGGGGTCCTCCCAGAAGAGATGTCAGATACGGCTGCGCGGGGGCGCTGTGGGCGCCCCCGCGCAGCAGCACAGATGTACGGAAAGGGCGGTAGGTCGGTCAGCTACCGCTCTCCTGGAAGGTGCCGGTCTTGACGGGCTTGTGCTCACCGCTCTTGACTTCGTAGACGGAGAGCTGCTTGTTGGTGGTGTCGCCGTACTTGTCGAACGACACCTGGCCGGTCACCCCGCTGAAGCTGACCTTCTGCATGGCCTCGGTGACCTTCTCGCGGCCCTCCTTGCCCTTCGGCAGCTTGCCGTCGTTGTCCTCGACGACCGCCTTGACGGCCTGGACGATCGCCCAGGCGCTGTCGTACGAGTAGCCGCCGTACGCCTCGTACGGAAGGTCGTAGCCCGCCGCCTTGTAGTCCTTCATGAAGGTCTTGGCGGTGTCCAGCGTCTCCAGGGGCGCCCCGACGGAGGTGGCGAGGTCGCCCTCCACGTTCTTCTTGCCGAGCTTGATGTACTCCGCGCTGTAGAGCGCGTCCCCGCCGACGACCGGGGCCTTGCTGCCCGCCTTGGTGATCTGCGCGCTGAGCGGGGAGCCCGCCGGGTACTCGCCGCCGTAGTAGACGAAGTCCGCCTTGGACTTGGCGACCTTGGTGCCCACCGCGGAGAAGTCGCGGTCGTCGGGGTTGATGTGGTCGGTGCCGACGACCGTGCCGCCGAGCCGCTTGAACTCGTCGCTGAAGGTGCCCGCGAGGCCCGCGCCGTAGGTCTTCTTGTCGTCGATCACGTAAGCGCGGCGCAGCTTGCGCTCGTTGTAGAGGTACTGCGCCGCGTACGGCCCCTGCACCGCGTCGGTGGTGGAGGTGCGGAAGTACGTGTCGTAGAGGCGCTTCTTCTTGCCCGACTGCCAGTCGGGGCCCTGGGAGAGCTCGGGCGCGGTGTTGGCGGGGGAGACCTGGACCAGCCCCGCGTTGCCGAGGCCCTTCTGCATGGACTGGCCGACGTGGGAGTTGAGCGGGCCGACGACGCCGTAGATGTTCTTGTTGCCGACGAACCTGGTGGCGTTCTGCTGTCCGACGCCTGCCTGCGCCTGGTCGTCGAGGGACTCCAGCTTGAAGGTGACGCCCTCGACCTCCTTGTTCTTGTTGGCGGTCTTGACCGCGAGGTCGGCGGAGTTCTTGATGCCCTGGCCCAGTGCGGACAGGTCGCCGGTCAGCGGGGCGTCGAGCCCGATGGTGACAGTGGTCCCCCCACCGCTGGTGCCGCTGTCGCCGTCGTCGTCATCGTCGCGCGAGCCGCACGCCGAGAGTGCGAGCGAAGCCGCGGCGACCGCGGTGGTGAGTATGAGCAAGGAACGGTGACGCACGATCAGTCCTTTCCCCAGGCGCGGCCTCGATCGAGTGAGAGGCCGTGGCACGCGCCGGGCCGTACTGGTGGTACCGAACCGTGCCGACAGCGCACGCCCGGCGGCGTGGTGACTGGCGGTGACTCTATGGCGGGGGACTGAAGTCGGGCAGAGGTCAAGTCCAGGATGTGACTCTCTTGTTATCACCGCGCCCTCCGGCGGTCACCAATGATCAACTCGCCTGGTGTGACAGGGAAGTTGCGGACACGTAAGGCGCGATGAAGCCGCAGCGTGCTCAGGGAGTGTGAGCTGAGTCCTTGACGGAGGGTTCGCATACCGTACGGAATACGCGCGTCAACGCACGCCGTGACGCCGTCCGGGAATGGCGCCCAGACGTTGCGCGGCACGCGCATTACGCAGGGTTATCTCAAGGAAGGGCAGTCGTGCCCGCGGCGGCAGTCCCTCGCAGGAACGGATGTGCGCCCGAAGCTCCAGCGGCGGCAACTCGTAGCCCTGGGTGACACGGGAGACGGCCGCCGGGCCGTCCACGGCGGGGCGCATCCCCGCGCCCCGAAGGGGCGCGGGCAACCACGGTCCGCAGGGCAGCGCTCGCGGGGAGAGGGGGCGGTGTCACACGGCGGCGTCAGCCGGAGGCGCCACGCAACAGGCACGTCAAACGCGCGGAACACACCCTCCGCCCCTCCTCGTCCGCGATCGCGATCTCGTACGTGGCCGTCGACAGGCCCCGGTGCACCGGGGTGGCCGTCCCGGTGACGAGCCCGGACCGCAGCCCCCGGTGGTGCGTGCAGTTCAGGTCCACCCCCACCGCGATCCGGCCCGGCCCCGCGTGCAGCATCGCGCCCACCGACCCCAGCGTCTCCGCGAGCACCGCGGACGCGCCGCCGTGCAGCAGTCCGTACGGCTGGGTGTTGCCCTCGACCGGCAGGGTGCCCCGTACCGACTCCGGGCTGGCCTCCAGCACCTGGACGCCCATCCGCTCTCCCAGGTGCCCGGCCGAGAAGTGCGCGGTCAGGTCGAGCCCTGATCCGGCCCACTGGTCCAGGATCTCCTGGGGGATCTTGGTGCGGGACTGCTCGCCCATGGGCCTCGGCTCCGTTCGCGCTGGTGACTCCTACGCGTTCGCGCTCGTACACGCGTCCGCGCAGCGGCTTCCAGCCGAAGCCTAAGCGGTGCCCGGCGGATCGTGCTGACAAGGGGACCGTGCTGAGGAGAGGACCGTGCTGGGAAGGGCCGTGCTGGGAAGGGCCGTGCCCTCACTCCCGGGCCGGCACCAGCCGGACCACCAGCGACTTGCTGGTGGGGGTGTTGCTCGTATCGGCCGTGGCGTCGAGCGGGACCAGCACGTTGGTCTCCGGATAGTACGCCGCTGCGCAGCCGCGCGCCGTCGGGTAGTGCACCACCCGGAAGCCCCGCGCCACCCGCTCCACGCCGTCCTCCCACTCGCTGACGAGGTCCACGTACGCGCCGTCCGCGAAGCCGCCCAGCGCCTGGGCGTCCTCCGGCCGCACGAGCACCACGCGGCGCCCGTTGCGGATGCCGCGGTAGCGGTCGTCCAGGCCGTAGATGGTGGTGTTGTACTGGTCGTGCGAGCGCAGCGTCTGCAGCAGCAACCGCCCCTCCGGCACAGCGGGGAACTCCAGCGGAGCGGCCGTGAAGTTCGCCCTGCCCGTCGCCGTGGGGAAGCGGCGCTCGTCGCGCGGGGCGTGCGGCAGCGCGAAGCCGCCGGGGCGCGCCACCTTCGCGTTGAAGTCCTCGAAGCCGGGGATCACCCGGGCGATCCGGTCCCGGACCAGCGCGTAGTCCCCCTCGAACTCCTCCCACGGCACCCGGGAGCGCCCGCCCAGCACGGCCCGCGCCAGCCGGGCGACGATCGCGGGCTCGGAGAGCAGCTTCGGGCTCGCGGGCGCGAGGCGCCCGCGCGAGGCGTGCACCATGCCCATCGAGTCCTCGACGGTGACGAACTGCTCGCCGCCGCGCTGGACGTCCCGCTCCGTCCGGCCGAGCGTCGGCAGGATCAGCGCCCGCGTGCCCGTCACGCAGTGCGAGCGGTTCAGCTTCGTCGACACATGCACGGTCAGCCGCGCCCGGCGCATCGCGGCCTCGGTCACCCCGGTGTCCGGCGAGGCGGAGACGAAGTTGCCGCCCATGGCGAGGAACACTTTCGCCTGCCCGTCCCGCAGCGCGCGGATCGCCCGGACGACGTCGAGCCCGTGCTCCCGCGGCGGCGCGAACCCGAACTCGTGCTCAAGCGCGTCCAGGAACTCGGGCGCCGGCCGCTCGAAGATGCCCATCGTGCGGTCGCCCTGCACATTGCTGTGCCCGCGCACCGGGCACACGCCGGCGCCCTCCCGCCCGATGGCGCCGCGCAGCAGCAGGAGGTTCACGACCTCCCGGATGGTGGGCACCGAGTGCTTGTGCTGGGTGAGCCCCATGGCCCAGCACACGACCGTACGGCGGGAGGCGAGCACCATCTCCAGGGCGCGCTCGATCTCGGCCCGCTCCAGCCCGGTGGCGCGCAGCGTCTCGCCCCAGTCCGCGGCCAGGGCGGCCTTCCGGTACTCCTCGAAGCCGTGGGTGTGGGTGCGGACGAACTCCTGGTCGACGGCGTCCGGGCGCTCCGACTCCAGCACCAGCCGGCCGAGGGCCCGGAAGAGGGCCTGGTCGCCCCCGATGCGGATCTGGAGGAAGAGGTCGGTCAGCGGGGTGCCGCCGGCGGCCAGCCCCTTGGCGGTCTGCGGATTCCGGAACCGCTCCATCCCGGCCTCGGGGAGCGGGTTCACCGTGATGATCCGCGCGCCGTCCGCCTTGGCCTTCTCCAGCGCGGAGAGCATCCGCGGGTGGTTGGTGCCCGGGTTCTGCCCCGCGACGATGATCAGATCGGCTTTGTGGAGGTCCTCCAGCAGCACGCTGCCCTTGCCGACGCCCAGCGTCTCGGTCAGCGCCGAACCGGAGGACTCATGGCACATGTTGGAGCAGTCGGGCAGGTTGTTGGTTCCGAACTCGCGGGCGAAGAGCTGATAGAGGAAAGCGGCCTCGTTGCTCGTCCGGCCCGAGGTGTAGAAGACGGCCTCGTCGGGCGACCCGAGGGCGTTCAGCTCGTCGGCGATCAGGGAGAAGGCGCGCTCCCAGGAGACGGGCTCGTACGCCTCGGCCCCCTCCGCCAGATACATCGGCTCGGTGAGCCGCCCCTGCTGGCCGAGCCAGTACCCGGAGCGGCCGGCGAGGTCGGCGACGGGGTGCTCGGCGAAGAAGTCGCGGGTCACCCGCCGGGTGGTGGCCTCCTCGGCGACGGCCTTGGCGCCGTTCTCGCAGAACTCGGCCGCGTGCCGCTTCTCGCCCTCCGGCCAGGCGCAGCCGGGGCAGTCGAACCCGTCCTTCTGGTTCACCCGCAGCAGCGTGAGAGCCGTGCGGCGGACGCCCATCTGCTCCCTCGCGATCCGTAGCGACTTCCGCACCGCGGTGAGCCCCGCGGCGGCGTGCTCGGGCGCCCCGACTTCGGGCGCGTCCTGAACGGGATCCTGGGAGGGAGCTTTACGTGCCATGCCCCGATACTGCCTCGCCTCTCCCTTTGATGCCAGGGCGGCGGGGGAGCCGCCCCGAGCGAGGGCCGGAGGCGGGGCACGCCACGCGGTGCGGCCCGGCTGTCAGTGGCCCGTGGGAGGATCGGAGACGTGGCTAAGACGGCATCGAAGACGACCCCGGCATCGGCGGCACCCCAGCGGCAGGGCGAGCGGCCCCGCCTCATGCTCATGGACGGACACTCCCTGGCGTACCGCGCCTTCTTCGCGCTCCCCGCGGAGAACTTCTCCACCACCACGGGCCAGCCCACGAACGCGATCTACGGCTTCGCCTCGATGCTGGCGAACACGCTCCGTGATGAAGCCCCCACGCACTTCGCCGTCGCCTTCGACGTCTCCCGCAAGACCTGGCGCTCCGAGGAGTTCGCGGAATACAAGGCGAACCGCTCCAAGACCCCCGACGAGTTCCGCGGCCAGGTCGAGCTGATCGGCGAGCTGCTGGACGCCATGCACGTCCGCCGGTACGCGGTGGACGGCTTCGAGGCGGACGACGTCATCGCCACCCTCGCCGCCCAGGCCGAGGCCGAGGGCTTCCAGGTGTCCATCGTCACCGGCGACCGCGACTGCTTCCAGCTGGTCACGGAGAACGTCACCGTGCTGTATCCCACCAAGGGCGTCTCCGAGCTCACCCGCTTCACCCCCGAGAAGGTCCAGGAGAAGTACGGGCTGTCCCCGGCCCAGTACCCGGACTTCGCGGCTCTCCGCGGCGACCCGTCGGACAACCTGCCCGGTATCCCCGGCGTCGGCGAGAAGACGGCCGCCAAGTGGATCAACCAGTTCGGCTCCTTCGCCGGGCTGGTCGAGCGGGTGGAGGAGGTCAAGGGCAAGGCCGGGCAGAACCTCCGCGAGCACCTGGAGTCCGTCAAGCTCAACCGCCGCCTGACCGAGATGGTCCGGGACGTCGAGCTGCCGGACCGCCCCGAGGACCTGGCCCGGGTGCCGTACGACCGCCCGACCCTCGGCGTCATCCTGGATACCCTGGAGTTCCGCAACCAGAACTTCCGCGAGCGGCTGTTCGCCGTCGACCCCGGAGCGGCCGAGGAAGAGGAGGCCGCCGCGGGCGACGGCGTCGAGGTGGACGGCGCGATCCTCCGCGGCGGCGAGCTGGCCCCCTGGCTGGAGCGGCACGGGGACGCCGCGCTGGGCGTCGCCACGGTGGATGTGTGGAAGCTGGGCAGCGGCAGCGTCAGCGAGGTCGCGCTGGCCGCCGCCGACGGCCCGGCCGCCTGGTTCGACCCCACGCAGTTGGGCGAGGAGGACGAGAAGCGGTTCGCGGCCTGGCTCGCCGACGGCACCAAGCGCAAGGCCATGCACGACGCCAAGGCGGTCATGCGGGTCTTCGCGGAGCACGGCTGGAGCGTGGAGGGGGTGTGGTCGGACACCGCGCTCGCCGCGTATCTGGACAAGCCGGGCCGCCGCTCCTTCGCGCTGGACGCGCTGTCCGTCGAGTATCTGGGCCGCGAGCTGGGCCCCGCGGCCGACGCCGACGGGCAGCTCGCCCTCGGTGTGGACGAGACGGCCGAGGCGGACGCGCTGATGGCCAAGGCCCGCACCGTCCTCGATCTGGGCACGGCCTTCGAGGAGCGGCTGGAGCAGGTCGGCGCCGCCGGGCTGCTGCGCGAGCTGGAGCTGCCGACGTCCGCGCTGCTGGCCCGGATGGAGCGGGCCGGTATCGCGGCGGACCGCGCGTGGCTGACGCGGATGGAGCAGCAGTTCGCGGACGCCGTGCAGCAGGCCGTGAGCGAGGCGCACGCCGCGGTGGGGCACGAGTTCAACCTGGGCTCGCCCAAGCAGCTGCAGGAGGTCCTCTTCGGCGAGCTGGGCCTGCCCAGAACGAAGAAGACCAAGACCGGCTACACGACGGACGCCGACGCCCTGGCCTGGCTCGCCACCCAGACCGACCACGAGCTCCCGGTGCTCATGCTGCGCTACCGCGAGCAGCAGAAGCTGCGCACCACCGTGGAGGGGCTGATCAAGACCATCGCCCCGGACGGCCGTATCCACACCACGTACAACCAGACGGTGGCCGCCACCGGCCGCCTCTCCTCCACGGACCCCAACCTGCAGAACATCCCGGTCCGCACCGACGAGGGCCGCGCCATCCGGCACGCCTTCCAGGTCGGCGAGGGGTACGAGTCGCTGCTCACCGCGGACTACAGCCAGATCGAGCTGCGCGTGATGGCCCATCTGTCCGAGGACGAGGGCCTGATCGAGGCGTTCACCTCCGGCGAGGACCTGCACACCACCGTCGCCTCCCAGGTCTTCGGGGTCGCGAAGTCCGAGGTCGACGCGGAGATGCGGCGGAAGATCAAGGCCATGTCCTACGGACTGGCGTACGGCCTGTCGGCGTTCGGCCTCTCCCAGCAGCTGGGCATCACCCCGGACGAGGCCCGCAAGCTGATGGACACCTTCTTCGAGCGGTTCGGCGGGGTGCGCGACTACCTCCAGCACGTGGTGGAGGAGGCCCGCGCCACCGGGTACACCCATACGATCATGGGCCGCCGCCGCTATCTCCCCGACCTCAACAGCGACAACCGCCAGCGCCGCGAGATGGCCGAGCGGATGGCGCTCAACGCACCGATCCAGGGCACGGCCGCGGACATCGTCAAGGTCGCGATGCTGAAGGTGGACGCGGCGTTGCGCGCCGAGCGGCTGGCGTCCCGGATGCTGCTCCAGGTGCACGACGAGATCGTGCTGGAGGTCGCGCCGGGCGAGCGGGCGGCGGTCGAGGAGCTGGTCCGCCGCGAGATGGCGTCCGCCGTCGACCTCCGCGCCCCCCTCGACGTCTCCGTGGGCGCCGGCCAGAACTGGGAGGAGGCGGCCCACTGAGCCGGTCCGGCGGATCGCAGCCGCCCCGGTGCCGGGTACGGTACGGCGAGGGGCAACCCCCGGTCGGAGCAACAGCTCAGGCGCCGCCCGCGCGTCTGAGCCACGCTGATCGTGTCCCGCCGGTGGCCGTCCGGTAGCCGTGCGGTGGCCATCCGGTGGCCGGGCGGCGCACGGGACTCGACGGCATCCGGGAGAACGGGTCGAATGAGCCGGAAGTGCCCGGTGGGCACTTACTCAGGCCCTGGACGTGTCGTAGGGTCACCGGTGACTGCGTCCCGAGGGGAGAGGACGGGAGACTGATCCATGGCGCGCTATCGCGGCAGGCATGCAGCAGCCAAGCAGGAGCCCACGGCTGAGGGCGGACAGCACGGACTCGGTGGATTCGTGAGCACCAGCAGATTCCGCCGGGGACTGGGCGGTACCGCGGTGGCCGCGGTCGCGATGGCCGCGCTGACCGCGTCCCAGGCCCCCGGCGCCGTGCTGGGCGGTGGCGGCGAGGAGAACGCGGGCGGCCGGACGGACGCGGCCCCCGGCGACCGCGCCCCGGGCGACGACTCGTTCCACACCGAGCTGCCGCCGCTGGAGAGCCCGCCCCCGCCCAAGAGCCGGGCGTCCGAGCTGCCGGGCGCGGGCGAGAAGCAGTCCGGCATCCCCGCCACGGTGCTCGCGGCGTACAAGAAGGCGGAGCGGTCCGTCTCCCCGGGCTGCGGCCTGCGCTGGGAACTGCTCGCGGCCATCGGCAAGGTGGAGTCCGGCCAGGCCCGCGGCGGTGCCGTCGACAGGGAGGGCACCACGCTCAAGCCCATCCTCGGCCCGGTGCTGAACGGCGAGGGCTTCGCCAGCATCAAGGACACCGACGGCGGCCGGTACGACGGCGACAAGGAGTACGACCGCGCCGTCGGCCCCATGCAGTTCATTCCGTCCACCTGGGAGCGCTGGGGCGCCGACGGCAACGGCGACGGCCGCAAGGACCCCAACAACATCTACGACGCGGCGCTCGCGGCCGGCGAGTATCTCTGCGCCGGCGGCCGGGACCTGTCCTCCCAGGCGGACCTGGACCGCGCGATACTGAGCTACAACAACTCGAACGAGTATCTGCGCACCGTCCTCGCGTGGTTCAGGTTCTACCGCGAGGGCACCCACGAGGTCCCGGACGGCGAGGGCGTGCTGCCCAGCACGCCGGCCACGCAGGGCGCGGGCGGCGGCTCGGACAAGGGCGCGAAGGGCTCGCCCGGCGGCTCCGGCGGCGGGAGCAAGGACCAGGGCGGCAAGAGCCCTTCGGGTAAGCCCCGGGGCGAGCGGCCGGAGAAGCAGAAGGAGTCCGGCGGTGGCGGAGGCGGAGGTGGCGGGAACAGCTCCCCGCCCGCCGGCAC
>NZ_JAAKZZ010000599.1 GCF_011045075.1 Streptomyces boncukensis | reverse complement strand
GGGGTGCCGCGTCGGGGGCCGGGCCCGTGACGGTGACGGCGAGCCGGATCGGCTGCTGGCACTCCCGGCTGAGCGCGTCGCTGATCGTGGTGGAGAGCCGCCCCTCCAGCACGGCCTTGGCGTACTCGTTCGGCACTCCGAGCAGCGCGGTGCCGGAGACCAGGACGAGCGGCTGGCAGTCCCGCAGCCAGCGCTGATCCTTGGCTTCCACCCCCTGCCCCTCGGCGAGGAGCTGCTCCAGCACGCGTGGCCACACTGCGGCAAGATCGGCAGGCAGGTCAGCCACGGGCCACGCTCTTTCACTCGCTGGGGGACGGTCGCTTGCGGAAAGTTGACCTTGTCCCACGAATGTGTGGTTCTCGGGACGGTCGGGAAGGAAGGGAAGTTCGGCCACGGTAGTCACGCGCACCTGCCCCGTTCAAGTCGTTGTCCACAGGCTGTGCACGACTGCAGTAGCGGGTGTCTGCGCGGTCGCTGGTTTGACCGGATGGCGTAGCCGCGCGTACCGTAACCAGGTCGAGTTGTCGACGGCTGCTGCCGCCTGCCTCCGATGGGCAAGATCGTCCCAAGGTACATCCGGCCGATCATGAAGCGGTGCACACTCGGGCGTTGCGAGCTACTCGTGGGCGCACGGTGACAGCTTGTCGACTCCCCAACACTGTCCCGCAGTGAGTGCGGGACCCACAGCATTTCTGGAGCCCCCGAGTGAGCAAGCGCACCTTCCAGCCGAACAACCGTCGCCGCGCGAAGACCCACGGCTTCCGGCTGCGCATGCGGACCCGCGCCGGTCGCGCGATCGTCGCGAACCGCCGCAGCAAGGGTCGCACCCGTCTGTCGGCCTGAGCAGCCTGACCACAGGTCCATGCCGTGCTGCCTACCGAGAACCGGCTGAGGCGGCGCGAGGACTTCGCGGCGGCGGTTCGCCGTGGACGCAGAGCGGGCCGCCCGCTGCTCGTCGTCCATCTCCGCAGCCGACCGGACCCGCACGCGCCGGGGGATTCCCTTCCTCCCGCACGTGCGGGTTTCGTCGTGAGCAAGGCCGTCGGCAACGCCGTCGTCCGCAACCATGTGAAGCGGCGGCTGCGCCACCTGATGCGGGACCGACTGGCCCGGCTGCCCGCAGGTAGCCTGGTGGTCGTACGGGCGCTGCCCGGCGCGGGACAGGCGGAGCACGCCGAACTGGTGCGTGATCTGGACGCCGCGCTGCGCAGGCTGCTCGGCGGGACCACTCCATGTGGCGGTCCCCCGGGGAACACTCCCCGGAAGCCGGGAGGCGGAGGCCAGTGAAGTACCCCCTGCTGTGGTTGATCAAGCTGTACCAGTGGACCATCAGTCCGATGCTCGGACCGGTGTGCCGGTACTACCCGTCGTGCTCCCACTACGGCTACACGGCGGTTCACCGGCACGGTGCTCTGAAGGGCACGGGACTGACGGCATGGCGCATCCTGCGCTGCAATCCGTGGTCGCCCGGTGGCGTCGACCACGTCCCCGCCCGGAAGCACCCGGTATGGCACCAGCGGATCCGCTCCCGCTGGCAGCAGCACCGGACCCAGTCCAACGCCCAAGGAGCCTGATTCGTGGACACGATCCTGAGTCCTCTTTATTACGCTGTCTCCTGGATCATCGTCCAGTTCCACTCGCTGTTCAGCCTGGTCTTTGACGAGGACGGCGGCTGGGCCTGGGGTCTGTCCATCTTCTTCCTGGTGGTGCTGATCCGGATCGCGCTGATCCCGCTCTTCGTGAAGCAGATCAAGTCGACCCGGAACATGCAGGCGCTCCAGCCGAAGATGAAAGCGATCCAGGAGCGCTACAAGAGCGACAAGCAGCGCCAGAGCGAAGAGATGATGAAGCTCTACAAGGAGACGGGGACCAACCCGCTCTCCAGCTGCCTGCCGATCCTGGCGCAGTCGCCGTTCTTCATCGCGCTCTTCCAGGTGCTGAACCACATCGCGCGCAACAACCCGGTCGGCGTGCTCACCGAGTCCCAGGTGGACAGCGCCCGTAACGCACAGATCCTCGGCGCTCCGATCGCCGCGAAGTTCATGGACAGCGCCGACAAGGCCCGTGAGCTGGGGTCCACGCTGGCGGATGTCCGGGTGATCACGGTCATCATGATCGTGCTGATGTCGGCGTCGCAGTTCTACACCCAGCGCCAGCTGATGACGAAGAACGTCGACCTGACGGTGAAGACGCCGTTCATGCAGCAGCAGAAGATGCTGATGTACATCTTCCCGGTCATGTTCGCCGTCTTCGGCATCAACTTCCCCGTCGGCGTCCTCGTCTACTGGCTGACCACCAACGTGTGGACCATGGGCCAGCAGATGTACGTGATCAAGCGGAACCCGACCCCCGGCTCCAAGGCGTACAACGAGCGGCAGGAGAAGCTGCGCAAGGCGGGCAAGCTGCAGGAGGACCCGAAGGAGGTCGCGGCGCGCGAGGCCGTCGAGGAGGCGCGGGCCAAGCGCGCCCAGCCGAAGCGCCAGACGAAGGCCCAGCGCCAGAGCGGCACCGCGGCGCAGGCGGAGAAGCCCGAGGTCACGTCGCTGTCGAAGGCGACGGACGACGAGGAGCCCGCGTCCGGTCCGCGGAAGTCCGAGCAGCAGAAGTCGGGGCCGCAGAAGAGCGGGCCGCAGAAGAGCGGAAAGAAGGCGGGGCCGCAGGCGCGTTCCGGCCAGAAGTCGGGCCAGAAGTCCGGCCAGCAGAAGTCCGGGCAGCAGGGGTCCGGACAGCAGAAGTCCGGTGGCCAGAAGAAGTCCGGGCAGCAGCGCAAGGGCCCGCAGCGCCCCAAGTCCTCGTCCAAGAAGTGAGCACAAAGGAGTCCATGCCGTGACGGACACGACTGCCGCAGAGGGCACCGACACCATGACCCGCCTGGAACAGGAGGGCGAGATCGCGGCGGATTACCTCGAAGGGCTGCTCGATATCGCCGATCTGGACGGCGATATCGACATGGACGTCGAGGCCGACCGCGCCGCCGTGTCGATCATCAGCGAGGGCGGGTCCCGCGATCTGCAGAAGCTGGTCGGGCGGGATGGCGAGGTGCTGGAGGCGCTGCAGGAGCTGACCCGCCTGGCCGTGCACCGGGAGACCGGCGACCGGAGCCGGCTGATGCTCGATGTCGCCGGGTTCCGCGCCCGTAAGCGCGAGGAGCTGTCGGAGCTGGGGACCAAGGCCGTCCAGGAGGTCCAGGGCAGCGGCGAGCCGGTGAAGCTGCGCCCGATGACGCCCTTCGAGCGCAAGGTGGTCCATGACGCGGTCAAGGCCGCGGGGCTGCGCAGCGAATCCGAGGGCGAGGAACCGCAGCGCTGTGTGGTCGTGCTGCCGTGACCGAGCGCGCTGAGGAGCCCGGCGGAGCCGCCGGGCCGGCGGAGGCCGAGGTCCCGCCCGCTCCGGAGGCCGCGCGGAAGGCGTTCGGCGACACCCTGCCGGATGTGGTGCGCTATGCGGAGCTGCTCGCCGACGCGGGCGTACGGCGCGGGCTGATCGGCCCGCGCGAGGTGCCGCGGCTGTGGGAGCGGCATCTGCTGAACTGCGTGGTGCTCTCGGAGGTCGTGCCGGAGGAGGTCACGGTCTGCGATGTCGGCTCGGGTGCCGGGCTGCCCGGCATCCCGCTGGCCCTGGTGCGGCCGGATCTGCGGATCACGCTGCTGGAGCCGCTGCTGCGGCGGACGACCTTCCTGCAGGAGGTCGTGGAGCTGATGGGGCTGGAGCATGTGACCGTGGTGCGCGGCCGGGCCGAGGAGGTGCTGGGCACGCTGCCGCCGGTGCATGTGGTGACGGCCCGTGCGGTGGCGCCGCTGGACCGGCTGGCCGGCTGGGGCGTACCGCTGCTGCGCCCGTACGGCGAGATGCTGGCGCTCAAGGGCGACACCGCCGAGGAGGAGCTGCGCGGGGCGCGGGACGCGCTGCACAAGCTGGGTGTGGTGGAGTCCGGTGTGGAGCATATCGGCGAGGGCGTGGTGGATCCGCTGGCGACCGTGGTGCGGGCGCGGGTGGGGGAGAGTCCGGG
>NZ_JAAKZZ010000598.1 GCF_011045075.1 Streptomyces boncukensis | reverse complement strand
TGTAAACCCCTTGACGAGGCATACCAAAAATCTGGCGTTGACTACTTGGCACGCTGTTGAGTTCTCAAGGAACGGACGCTTCCTTCGGAAACCTCTCGGCTTTCCTCCGGGCGCTTCCCTTCGGTGTCTCCGACTCTATCAGATCCGTTTCCGTTTCTGACTCCCCCGGTCGGCGGGGGCGCCGTGCGGCACGTTCTCTACTTTAGGGGATTTCCCGGCCCGATTCAAAATCGAGCCTTTCACCGGGAATTTGGCATGTCAAATAAGCCCCGGCGAAGGGGAGCCTTGCTGAAGTAGGGTTGGCGCCGACGCGAACCCGTCGGGCTCGCTGGCAGCTCGGAGTACTTTACGGACCACCCGGACCCGTGTCAACTGAGCGTCACTCCAAGTCCGTCAGCCGGCCACCCGCGTCCGGCTGGGCGTCCTCGACGCGGCGGAGCAGCCGGGTGAGGAGCTCGCCGAGGTGGCCCCGCTCCTCCGCGTTGAGGTCCTGGAGGAGGTCCTCCTCGAAGACCGACGCCCTGCGCATGACCTCCAGCCACTTCTCCCGGCCCGCGTCGGTGATCCCGATGATCACCCGGACCCGGTTGTCCGGGTCCTGCTCCCGGGTGACCAGCCCCTGGCCGAGCATGCGGTCGATCCGGTGCGTCATCGCGGCCGGGGTCAGGCCGAGCCGCCGCGCGATGGTGCCCGGCCACAGCTGGTAGGGCTCGCCCGCCATCACCAGCTCCTTGAGCACCTCCCACTCGGCGCCGCCGAGGTTCAGCGTCGCGAGGTGGCGGCCGTACGCGACGTTCATACGGCGGTCGAGACGGCTCAGGGCGTTGACCACCTTCTCCACCTGGGGGTCCAGGTCGCGGTATTCGCGCTGGTAGATGGCGATCTGCTCGTCGAGCGTCGGCTGTCGGTCCGGCATGTGCGGAGTATGACACGGCTTCGCCTTGGCATTGAAGCCTTGCCCTGTGTAGTCTTCAACGTCGAACTTTAATCTGAAACTCTTCAGCCTCTTACTACGACCTGGGAAGGTGAGTGTGACCACCGTGATGGGCGCCGCGCTGCGTCGGATCCAGCTCGGCAACGCCCTCGCAGCATTCGGCAACGGCTTCACCGTGCCGTTCCTCTTCGTCTACGTCGCCAAGGTGCGCGACCTGGGCGACGGCACCGCCGGTGCCGTCCTCGCCGCCTTCGCCGCCGCCGCGCTCGCCGTGCTGCCGTTCACCGGACGGGTGATCGACCGGCGGGGTCCGATGGTGATGGTGGTCGCGGGTGCCGTCTCCGCCGCGCTGGGCGCGCTGAGCTTCGGCCTGTCCACGACCGCGCCCGCCGCGCTCGCCTCGTCAGCCCTGATGGGCGGCGGCATCGCGGTGCTGCAGCCCGCGCTGGCGACGCTGATCGTCTGGTGCTCGACCCGGGCCACCCGGTCCCGCGCCTTCGCCACCCAGTTCTTCCTGAACAACCTCGGGCTCGGCGTCGGCGGGCTCATCGGCGGGTTCCTGGTGGACGAGCACCGGCCCGCGAGCTTCACCGTGCTGTTCATCATCGAGGCGACCATGTTCATGGTGCTGCTGGCCGTCCTGGTGACGGTACGGGTGGCCCGTCCGGCCGCGGAGACTCCCTCCCCGGGCGCTGCCGACGGCGGCCCGGAGGAGCACCAGGGGTGGCGCGTCCTGCTGGGCGACCGGTCGATGGTGCTGCTGTGCGTGCTCGGGTTCGTGCTGTTCTTCGCGTGCTACGGACAGTTCGAGTCCGGCCTCTCGGCGTACGCCGTCGAGGTCACCCGGATCTCCACGTCCACCCTGGGCGTCGCGCTGGCCGCCAACACCGCGGTGATCGTGCTGGCGCAGTTCGTGGTGCTGCGGTTCGTCGAACGGAAGCGGCGCAGCCGGGTGGTGGCCGCGGTCGGGCTGATCTGGACCGTGGCGTGGCTGGCCGCGGGCGCCTCTGGGCTGGTGCACGGATCGCAGGCCGTCGCGACGGCGCTGCTGATCAGCACCTACGCCCTGTTCGGTGTCGGCGAGACGATGCTCTCGCCGACCGTGGCCCCTCTGGTCGCCGATCTGGCGCCCGCGCGGTACGTGGGGCAGTACAACTCGGCGTTCGCTCTGGTCAAGCAGCTCGCCCTGGCCGTGGGCCCCGCGGTGGGCGGCCTGATGGCCGCGGCCGGCGCCTACGGCCTGTACATCGGGATGCTGGTGGTGTGCTCGCTGGCGATCAGCGTGCTCGCCGGAGCGCTCGGCAGGCGGCTGTCCGCCGTACAGGACCGGCCGTCGCTGGTCGTCGCCCGGGGCGGCCCGCAGGCCGCCGAGCCGGAGTCGTCCACCGTGACCGCCGCCGCCTGACGTCCGGCCGCGGCGCGGCCCCGCCGGACTACCGGCCCGGGAGGGCGAACTCGCACCACACGGCCTTCCCTCCGCCCGGCGTGCGACGGCTGCCCCACGCGGAGGCGATGGTGGCGACGATGGAGATGCCGCGCCCCGACTCGTCCGCCGGTTCGGCACGGCGGCGGCGGGGCAGGTGCTCGTCGCCGTCCGTCACTTCCACGATCAGGCGGCGGTTGGTGCGGCGCAGCCGCAGCCGCATGGGCGGGGTGCCGTGCTGCAGCGAGTTGGCGACCAGTTCGCTGGCCGCCAGGACGCCCAGGTCGTGCAGCTCCGTGGGGAAGCGCCAGGAGGCGAGGACGCCCGAGGCGAAGGCACGCGCCCTGGGGGCCGCCTCCGTGCCGCCCAGCAGGTCCAGCGCGGCGCCACGGAACAGCTCCGCGTCGGCGCCCGTCCGGACGGGGTGCTGGAGGACGAGGAGGGCCACGTCGTCGTCGTGCTCCGCGGTGACGCCGAGGGAGCGCAGCAGGCGGTCGCAGATGATGTCCGGGGCCCCGGCCGCACCGGCGAAGGCGTCCTCCAGCGCGGCGACGCCCTCCTCGATGTCCGAGTCACGCCGCTCGACCAGCCCGTCCGTGTACAGCACGGCCGTCGAGCCGGGCTGCAGGGCGATCGTGCCGGTGGTGTGCAGCCAGCCGCCCGTACCGAGCGGCGGGCCCGTGTGGTCGGTGGCGCGGTGCACGGTGCCCTCCTCGTCCCGTACGAGGATGGGCAGATGGCCGGCGGAGGCGTAGCTCAGCAGTCCCTCGTTCGGGTCGTGCACCGCGTAGACACAGGTGGCGATCTGGTTGGCGTCGATCTCCGCGGCCAGCCCGTCGAGCAGTTGCAGGACCTCGTGGGGCGGAAGGTCGAGCCGGGCGTAGGCGCGCACGGCCGTACGGAGCTGCCCCATGACAGCCGCGGCCCGTACGCCCCGCCCCATGACATCGCCGATGACCAGTGCCGTGCGGCCCGCTCCGAGGGTGATGACGTCATACCAGTCGCCGCCGACGGCGGCTTCCGTGCCGCCCGGCTGGTAGGTGGCGGCGACGCGCAGGTCGTCGGGCTGCTCCAGTTCCTGGGGCAGCAGGCTGCGCTGCAGGGTGACGGCTGCCTCGCGCTGCCGGCGTTCGCTGGCGCGCAGCCGCTCGGCGGCCTCGACCTGGTCGGTGACATCGGCGGCGAAAATGAGCACCCCGCGGTCGCTGGCGGCCGTGGTGGGGGTGCAGGTGAAGGTGTAGTACCCGTCCCTGGCGGTGCCGTCCCGCGCCTCGTGGCTGCCGGGGACGCGGCGGGACTTGACAGTGCGGGGCTTGCCGCTGCGCAGCACCTGGTCCATCAGCGGCAGCAGCCCCAGCTCGACCAGCTCGGGCAGCGCCTCCCGGGCCGGGGCGCCGGGCGGGCGGCTGCCGAAGACGGACGCGTACGCGTCATTCACGAACGCGATGCGGTGCTCCGGCCCGTGCACCACGGCGGCCAGCGCGGGGACCTGGCCCAGCAGGCCCAGCAGGTCGTGGGAGGAGAGGGCGCCGATGCTCGGTCCGGACGTGCACTGCGGAGCACCGGCGGCGTGCGGCACGGAGCCCTGCGGTGCGGGCGCCGGCTGCGGAGCGCCGGGCTGCGGTGCAGCGGACGGATCGGCAGGCGGCGCGGGAGGCGGATCGG
>NZ_JAAKZZ010000597.1 GCF_011045075.1 Streptomyces boncukensis | reverse complement strand
GGACGGGGCCGGGCGGCGTCCGCACCTACGACAGCACCGACGGAAGGCCCCTCACGGTGCGTCCGCTGGGGCCCGGCCGGGCAAAGCTGCGGCTGGCCGGCAGCGTCGGCTCGCGCACCCTGCACCGCGTGGCCGCGCTTCCCGGCCGGTGCCGGGAGCGGCCGGCCGAGGATCCGCGCGCCGTCTTCGACACCTTCTGGCAGACCTACGCCGAGAACTACCCGTTCTTCGCGGCGAAGGGCGTCGACTGGCGTGCCGTACGCGACCGGTACCGCCCGAAGGTGACCCGGCACACCACGGACGACCGGCTCTTCCGGATCCTGCGCGCGATGATCGAGCCGCTGCACGACGCGCACACCTCCCTCGAGGCGGGCGAGGGACGCCGGTACGCGGGCATCCGCGAGGACACCGAGCCGCCGACCGGGGAGACCATCGCCCGTATCGACAAAGCGACATCCGAGGCCGTCGGCGTCCCACAGCGGCACTGGGCGAACGGCCTGGTCTCCTTCGCCGAGCTCCCGGACGGCAGCGGCTATCTGCGCCTCACCCGCTTCGTGGGGTTCGCCGACGGCACCTACGAGGCGAACGCCGCCGCGCTCGACCGGGCGCTGGACGAGATCTTCACCCGGAAGCGGGTCCGCTCGCTGCGCGGGCTGATCGTGGACGTGCGGTTCAACGGCGGCGGCTCCGACCGGCTCGCGCTGGACGTCGCCTCCCGGCTGACGGACCGGCCGTACCCGGCGTACCGCAAGCGGGCCCGGAACGACCCGCGCTGTCTGCCGGGGCGGGGGCCGGCGGGGTGTCCCCCGGGCCGGCACGGCACCCGGCCCGAGGCGGTGACCGTACGGCCGCACCGCGGGCCCGTCTTCACCGGCCCCGTGGCGGTGCTGACCGGGCGGCTGACGGTCAGCGCGGGCGAGACCTTCACCCAGGGGCTGATGGGCCGCTCGCCGGCGCCCGTGCGGGTGGGCGGGAACACCCAGGGCGTCTTCTCCGACACGCTGGACCGCGCGCTGCCGAACGGCTGGAGGTTCGAACTGCCCAACGAGGAGTTCCTGACCGAGGACGGACGGACGTTCGACGGCGCGGGGGTTCCGCCGCACCACCGCACGCCGGTCTTCACCGAGGAGGAGTTCCGCCACCACCGCGACTCGGCGCTCACCCGCGCTCGCGCGCTGCTCAGCGGGGAGCGCCCCGCCAGCCCGCCACCGGGAGCGCGAACTTCGCCACCAGCCGGTCGGTGAACGAGGCGTGGTGCAGCCGCGCCAGCCGCACCGGCACGGCCCCGCGCCGCACCTCGACCCGGGCGCCGGGCGGCAGGTCCACGCTGCGCCGCCCGTCCGCCCACAGCACGCCGTGCGGGGTCTGCGGCTGCACCTCGACGGCAAGCACCGAGTCCGGCGAGGTGACCAGCGGCCTGGCGAACAGCGCGTGCGCGCTGATCGGCACCATCAGCAGCGCCTCCACCTCGGGCCACACCACCGGCCCGCCGGCGGAGAAGGCGTAGGCGGTGGAGCCGGTGGGCGTCGCGCACACCACGCCGTCGCCGCCGAAGCCGGAGACGGGGCGGCCGTCGACCTCGGTGACGACCTCCAGCATCCGCTCGCGCGCCGCCTTCTCCACGGACACCTCGTTCAGCGCCCAGTCGGTGTGCGCGACATGGCCGTCCTCGCGGACCAGGACATCGAGCGTCATCCGCTGCTCGACCTCGTACGCACGGGTCACCACGCGGTCCACGACCTTCTCCAGATCGTCCCGCTCGGCCTCGGCGAGGAAGCCGACCCGGCCGAGGTTGACGCCCAGCATCGGCACCCCGGAGGCCCGCGCGAACTCGGCGCCGCGCAGCAGCGTGCCGTCCCCGCCGAGCACCACCAGCAGCTCGCAGCCCTCGGCCGCGTCGGGCTTCGCGCCGACCGTCTCCACCGGGTCGGGCAGCGGCAGATCGGCCGCCTCCCCCGCCAGCACCCGTACGCCGATGCCGCAGCGCAACAGCCCCTGGACGACCAGCTCGGCGCTGCGGACGGCGGCCTGCCGTCCGGTGTGCGCGAGGAGGAAGACCGTGCGCTCCTGGCCGTTCGCTGTCACTGGGGACCCTCCGCTACCGCTCGCTCGACATCCGCCGGGTCGAGGTCGGGCGCCCCGGCGCGCAGCCACAGAAAGTACTCGACATTGCCCGAGGGGCCCGGCAGCGGGCTCGCGATCACGCCA
Source organism: Streptomyces boncukensis (assembly GCF_011045075.1). Classification (GTDB taxonomy): domain Bacteria; phylum Actinomycetota; class Actinomycetes; order Streptomycetales; family Streptomycetaceae; genus Streptomyces; species Streptomyces boncukensis. Next base: position 1,828 of record NZ_JAAKZZ010000597.1, on the reverse strand, counting down.
AGCGCCCCCAGCCCGTGCTCAGCCGCCTGCCCGGCCACCGTGCGCACCGCCTCGGCGCGCAGCGCCGCGCCGCGCACCACGCCGCCGCTGCCGAGCCGCTCCCTGCCCACCTCGAACTGCGGCTTCACCATCAGCACCAGGTCCGCTTCCGGCGCCGCGCAGCGCACCAGCGCGGGCAGCACCAGGCCGAGCGGGATGAAGGACAGATCGCCGACGACCAGGTCGACGGGCTCGCCCCCGATGGCGTCCGGCGTCAGCTCCCGTACGTTCGTCCGGTCCTTGACGGTGACCCGGGGGTCGCTCTGGAGGGACCAGGCCAGCTGCCCGTACCCCACGTCCACGGCGACGACGTGCCCGGCCCCGGCGCGCAGCAGGACGTCCGTGAAGCCGCCGGTCGAGGCGCCCGCGTCCAGCGCCCGCCGCCCGGTGACCGCCAGCCCGCGCGGGACGAACGCGTCCAGCGCGCCCGCCAGCTTGTGGCCGCCGCGCGAGACGTAGTCCGGGTCGCCCGGATCGTCCCTGACGACCAGCGCCGCGCTGGTCTCCACCTGGGTGGCGGGCTTGGCGGCGGTGTTCCCGCCGACGGTGACCCGGCCGGCGGCGATCAGCTGGCCCGCGTGCTCGCGCGAGCGGGCCAGCTTGCGGCGCACCAGCTCCGCGTCGAGTCGGCGTCGTGGCACCTGTCAGCTCCGGGGGGTCTGCGGTCGGGGACGGTCGAGGGAGGCCAGCGTCTCGCGCAGCCCCGTGTGCACATCCTCGTACACCTCCAGATGCCCGGACACGGCGAGGTGGTCGGCGTCCTCCAGCCGTCTGAGCCGGTCGTCGACGGGGGCCTGGCCGGTCGGGCGGATACCGATGCCGAGCGGGCGCGGGCCGTCGTCCTCCGGCCCGCCGTCGGAGGGCGGCGCGTCACTCATGGCCCCGACGCTACCTGGTGCGGCCCGCCAGGTGCTTTTCCGCAGGCCCCCTTTCCGCACCCGGGTCTCCGGGAGGGGGCTGCCCCGTGCTGTGCGCCCCGAAGATCCGCGGGACAACCGCTAGCGCACGCGCCGCCGCGCTGCCGGGACGACGAGGGGGGTGCCCGTCTCCGGGTCGTCGATCACCCGGCAGGGCATGCCGAAGACCTCCTCCACCAGATCGGCCGTGACGACCTCGCCCGGCGGGCCCTCGGCCACCACCCGCCCCTCCCGCATCGCGATCAGATGGGTGGCGTAGCGCGCCGCGTGGTTGAGGTCGTGCAGCACGGCGACCAGGGTGCGCCCCTCGTCCTCGTGCAGCCGGGCGCACAGGTCCATGATCTCGATCTGGTGGGCGATGTCGAGATATGTCGTCGGCTCGTCGAGCAGCAGCAGCGGCGTCTGCTGGGCGAGGGCCATCGCGATCCAGACGCGCTGCCGCTGCCCGCCGGAGAGCTCGTCGACGTACCGGTCGCCGAGGTCTCCGACGCCGGTGGCGGCCATGGACGCGACGACGACGCTCTCGTCCTCCTTCGACCACTGCCGCAGCAGCCCCTGGTGCGGGTAGCGGCCCCGGGCGACGAGGTCGGCGACGGTGATGCCGTCGGGCGCGATGGAGGACTGCGGCAGCAGGCCCAAGGTGCGCGCCAGCGCCTTGGCGGGGAGGCCCGCGATGTCGGAGCCGTCGAGCAGCACGGAGCCGCGGGCGGGCTTGAGCATCCGGGAGAGCGCCCGCAGCAGCGTGGACTTGCCGCAGGCGTTCGGGCCGACGACCACGGTGAAGGACCGGTCGGGGACGGCGACGTCCAGCTCGCGGGCGATGGTGCGCTGATCGTAGGCGAGGGTGAGGTCCCGGCCGGCGAGCCGCGCAC
>NZ_JAAKZZ010000596.1 GCF_011045075.1 Streptomyces boncukensis | reverse complement strand
CCCCCCTCCTCCCCGCGCCGCTCGACCACGTCCTCCTCCAGGCGGACCTGACGGCCGTGGCGCCCGGCCCCCTGGAGCGCGAACTGGCCGCCGCGCTCGGCACCGTCGCCGACGTCGAGTCCAAGGGCGGCGCCACCGTCTACCGCTTCACGCCCGCCTCCGTGCGCCGCGCCCTGGACGCCGGCCGCGGCGCCGCCGACCTGCACGCCTTCCTCGCCGCGCACGCGCACACCCCGGTGCCGCAGCCGCTCAGCTATCTGATCGACGACGTGGCCCGCAAGCACGGCGTGCTGCGGGTGGGCGCCGCCTCCTCGTACATCCGCTGCGACGACGACGCGCTGCTCGCCGAGGTGCTGGCCGACCGGCGGTCGGCGCCGCTGCGGCTGCGGCTGCTGGCGCCCACGGTGCTGGCGTCCCCGGCCCCGCCGGACCAGCTGCTGGAGCGGCTGCGCGGCATGGGGTACGCGCCGGCCGCGGAGTCCGCGGAGGGCGACCTCGTGCTCACCCGCGCCGACATCCACCGCACCCCGCCCCGCACCCCGCCGGACCCGGTCCCGGAGGGCCCGCCGCGCCCGGACGCCACCCTCCTCGGCGCCGCCGTCCGCGCCGTCCGCGCGGGCGACCACGCCGCCACCCTCCCCCACAAGCCGAAGCCCCCGGCGTCCCCGGCGCCGGACGGCGGCCTCCCGCGCACCGTGATGGCCGAGACCCTCGCGGCCATGCAGTCCGCCACCCTCGCCGGCTCCCCGCTGTGGATCGGGTACGTCAACGCCGACGGCGCCGCCAGCCAGCGCGTCATCGCCCCGGTGAAGGTCGAGGGCGGCTTCGTCACGGCGTACGACCACACCGCGGAGGAGGTCCGCACCTATCCGCTGCACCGGATCACGGGCGTGGCGGAGGTCACGGAGGACTGAGCGGATGCGGGGGCGCACTGTGCGCCCGCGCGTTCGATGGCTCGCCGCTTCAGGCGAACGTATCGTCGGATGCGGGACAACGAGTCGCACCGTTGTCCAGACTCACCGTCCATGGGAGCAGTAATGGCCGCTGAAGCACCGGCACGCGCCACCGACGAGCACTGGGCGTTCCCTCCCGGGGAAGGGTGGACGTTTGACCAGGCTCAAGAGCTGGATCTGCCCTTCGACTGGGAACTCGTGGACGGGATGATCGTGGTTCGTGGGCAGGCGAAAGTGTGGCACAGCCGGGTGCAGCGAAAGCTCGCCAACGCCTTGGAGGACGCCCAGGTCGAACCGTACGAAGTGGACCTTGAGACGTGCGTGGTGCTCGACAGGTACAACGCCCGGAAGCCGGACATGATCGTCTACGACGGCACGGGAATGGACCTCAACGACGCCCCGCATGTGCCTGTCGCCGCCGTCGTCCTCGCCATCGAGGTTGTCTCGCCCGGGTCCCGCGTCCAAGACCGCGATTTCAAGCCGGTACAGTACGCCACCGCAGAGATTCCCTACTACTGGCGGGTCGAGCAGGAGCGCGACAACCAGATCGCCGTCCACGAGTACTGGCTGAACACCGAGACCCGTACCTACTTTCCCCGCCCCGAGCGCCCCGTCCACCGCCGCGAACTGATCACCGAGCACCCCTTCCCCGTCAAGATCGACTTGGCTGCCCTCACCAGCTTCTGATCCGCATCGGAACCGAGTGCGGCACACTGGATCGCATGCCCGGACCCCTCATCGTCCAGTCGGACAAGACGCTGCTGCTGGAAGTCGACCACGAGCAGGCCGACGAGGCGCGGCGGGCCATCGCTCCGTTCGCCGAGCTGGAGCGGGCGCCGGAGCATATGCACACCTACCGGGTGACGCCGCTCGGGCTGTGGAACGCGCGGGCCGCCGGGCACGACGCGGAGCAGGTCGTCGACGCGCTGGTGACCTACGCCCGCTACCCCGTGCCGCACGCGCTGCTGGTGGACATCGCGGAGACGATGTCCCGCTACGGGCGGCTCACGCTCAGCAAGGACCCCGCGCACGGGCTGATCCTCACCACCACTGACCGGCCGGTGCTCGAAGAGGTGCTGCGGTCGAAGAAGATCCAGCCGCTCGTCGGGGTCCGGGTGGACCAGGACGCCGTGGCCGTCCACCCCTCCGAGCGCGGGCAGATCAAGCAGGTGCTGCTGAAGCTGGGCTGGCCCGCCGAGGACCTCGCGGGGTACGTGGACGGGGAGGCGCACCCCATCGCGCTGGACGAGGACGGCTGGGCGCTGCGCCCGTACCAGCGGCAGGCCGTGGACGGGTTCTGGCACGGCGGCTCCGGCGTCGTCGTGCTGCCCTGCGGCGCCGGGAAGACGCTGGTCGGCGCCGGGGCGATGGCCGAGGCGCGGGCGACCACCCTGATCCTGGTCACCAACACCGTCTCGGCCCGGCAGTGGAAGCACGAGCTGGTGCGGCGCACCTCGCTCACCGAGGACGAGATCGGCGAGTACAGCGGGACGAAGAAGGAGATCCGCCCGGTCACCATCGCCACCTACCAGGTGCTGACCACCAAGCGGAAGGGCGTCTACCCGCATCTGGAGCTGTTCGACTCCCGGGACTGGGGGCTGATCGTCTACGACGAGGTGCATCTGCTGCCGGCCCCCGTCTTCAAGTTCACGGCCGATCTGCAGGCCCGGCGGCGGCTCGGGCTCACGGCCACCCTGGTACGGGAGGACGGCCGCGAGTCCGACGTCTTCTCGCTCATCGGGCCGAAGCGGTTCGACGCCCCCTGGAAGGAGATCGAGAACCAGGGCTATATCGCTCCCGCCGACTGCGTCGAGGTGCGGGTCGGCCTGACGGACTCGGAGCGGCTGGCGTACGCCACGGCGGAGGCCGAGGAGAAGTACCGCTTCTGCGCGACCACGGACAGCAAGCAGCGGGTCACCGAGGCGCTGGTGCGCCGCCACAAGGGCGAGCAGACCCTCGTCATCGGCCAGTACATCGACCAGCTCGACGAGCTGGGCGAGCACATCGGCGCGCCCGTCATCAAGGGCGACACCAGCAACGCCCGGCGCGAGAAGCTGTTCGACGCCTTCCGGCAGGGCGAGATCAGCTGCCTGGTCGTCTCGAAGGTGGCGAACTTCTCCATCGACCTGCCCGAGGCCACGGTCGCGATCCAGGTCTCCGGTACGTTCGGCTCCCGCCAGGAGGAGGCCCAGCGGCTCGGCCGGGTCCTGCGGCCGAAGGCCGACGGGCACGAGGCCCGCTTCTACTCGGTCGTGGCCCGCGACACGGTGGACCAGGACTTCGCAGCCCACCGCCAGCGCTTCCTGGCCGAGCAGGGCTACGCCTACCGCATCGTCGACGCCCACGAACTACTGGCCGAGGGCTGAGCGGGCGCCTCCGGTGGACCGTGGTTGCCCCCTACCGGGGCTGCCGGGCCGGAGCTGCCCCGGCCCGTGCTCTGCGGACCGCGGCTGTCTCCCCCAAGCTCTCGGCTCCGCTCGAGCAGGGGGTACCCCCACGGTCGCCCGCGCAGTTCCCCGCGCCCTGCGACGAAACAGCAAGGGGCAGCCCCGACCCAGCAAGTTCCGCCGGTCACGGCGCCAGCCGTGCTGCCCAGTCGGTGCCGGGCAGCGGATGGCGGCTCCAGTCCCGGGCGAACCGCGGGGCCCGCCGGTCCTCCGGCACCAGCACGGCGGTGGGGACCTTCCGGGCCCGGCGCAGCAGAGCGGGCACCGTCGTATCGCGGTTGTTCCCGGCCACCTGCGTCGACGCACAGCCCGCCGCATAGCCGACGGGCAGCGCCCGGGGGCCGGTGACCAGGCAGGGCGGGCGTACGCCGAGCCGGTGCAGCTCGGCGGCGGCCGCCCGGTAGCGGGTGTTGACGTCCTGCGCGGCGGCCGCCTCGTCACGCAGGACGAGGTACTGGCTGAACAGCTGGAGCGCCAGCAGCGGGCCGAGGACGGCCGCCGCGAGCCGCAGCGGCGCCCGGACCGCGAGCGTGGCGAGGGGCAGTGCGAGCAGGGCGTAGCCGGGCAGCAGGAACCGGGGCGCCGAGTAGTCCAGGAGCAGGAGGTAGGGGACCGCCAGGCTGACGGCGCAGGCCAGCGGAATCGCGACCACGGTGCGCGGGGAGGGAGG
>NZ_JAAKZZ010000595.1 GCF_011045075.1 Streptomyces boncukensis | reverse complement strand
CGACACACCCGACGCCGACGGCAACCGCCCCCTCGCCATCCACTCCCAGCCCCACGGCACCAGCACCTGGACCCGCCACGCCACCGGCCGGCTCGCCCCGGCACCGCGGACGTCCACGGCCGAGGCCAAGCTCACCACGTGGCCGCCGCCGCAGGGCGAACTGCTGGACACCGGCGCCCTGTACCAGTACTTCCACGACAACGGCTTCGGATACGGGCCCGCGTTCCAGGGCCTGACGCGGGCCTGGTTCCACCAGGGCAGCGTCTACGCCGAGATCCAGCTGCCCGCCGAGCAGCAGCCCAGCGCCGCCGACTACCACCTGCACCCGGCGCTGCTGGACGCCGCACTGCACGGCATCGCACTCGCCCCCGCGCTCCAGGACGAGGACGGGCAGCTCCCGTTCGCCTGGACCGGAGTCTCGCTGCACGCCACCGGGGCGGGCACCGTGCGCGTCCATCTGGAGCCCCACGGCAACGACAGCCTGGCGGTGACGGTCGCCGACGCGCTCGGGCAGCCGGTGCTCGGCGTGGAGTCGCTGGTGCTGCGCAAGCGGCCCAAGCAGCTGGGCACCACCGGCCAGGGCGGCAACGAGCTCTACCGGCTGGAGTGGGTGGACCCGGCGGAGACCGGGACGGCCACCGCCCCCGCCGCAGCCCCGCCGGCCGGCGGCTTCCCCGAGGTCGGCGCGGCGTCGGAGCTGGCCGCGCTCGCCGAGCGGGACGAGCTGCCCGGCGCGGTCCTCGTCCGGTGCGCACCGGTCGAGGGCGAGACCGGCGCGGCGGTGCGGGAGGCCACCCGCCGGGCGCTGGAGCTGGTGCAGAGCTGGCTGGCCGAGGACCGGTTCGCCGACGCGCGGCTGGTGTTCGTCACCCGGGGCGCGGTCGCGTCCGAGCCGGGGGACGACGTCACCGATCTGCCGCACGCGGCCGTGTGGGGGCTGGTGCGCGCCGCGCAGTCCGAGAACCCGGACCGCTTCGTCCTCGCCGACCTCGACGGCGGCGAGGACGCGCCGGCCGCGCTCGCGGCGTCGCTGGCGTCGCCGGCGTCGGACGAGCCGCAGTTCGTCATCCGCGAGGGGAGGACGCGGGTCGCCAGGCTGGTGGCCGTGACCCCGGCGGACGAACCGGCGGCCGAGCCCGCGGACGAGCCGGCGGACGACGGGCCGCTGGGAGCGGGACAGCGGGCCCTGCCCGACTGGGACACCTCAGGAACGGTGCTGGTCACCGGCGCGACGGGCACCATCGGTAGCGTCATAGCCCGGCACCTGGCCGCCGAGGGCGCCCCGCGGCTGCTGCTCACCAGCCGGCGCGGCATGGACGCCGAGGGCGCGGCCGAGCTCCGCGAGGAGCTGACCGCGCTGGGGGCCGACGCCACGATCGCCCGCGCGGACGCGGCCGACCCCGAGGCGATGGCGGAGCTGCTGGCCACCGTGGACGACAGCCATCCGCTGACCGCCGTCATCCACACCGCGGGGACGCTGGACGACGCCACCATCCCCTCCCTCACGCCCGAGCACCTCGAACGCGTCCTCCCCGCGAAGGTCGACGCGGCCCTCACCCTCCACCGCCTCACCCGGGACAGCGGAGCGTCCCTGACGCTGTTCTCCTCCATCGCGGGCTCGTTCGGCGGGATGGGCCAGGGCAACTACTCGGCGGCGAACGCCTTCCTGGACGCCTTCGCGCAGAGCTGCCGCAGCCGCGGCTTCCCGGTGCAGTCGATGGCCTGGGGCCTGTGGGCGGAGCAGAGCGAGATGACCGGCAAGCTCGGCAGCGCCGACCTGTCCCGGATGGCGCGCAGCGGTGTCCTCCCGTTCTCCTCCGCCGAGGGCGCCGCGCTCTTCGAGGCGGCGCGGGCGGTGGACAGCGCGGTGGTGCTGCCGGTGCGGCTGGACGTGGCCGCGCTGGGCGCCCGCTCCGGGCCGGTTCCCGGGCTGCTGCGCGGCCTGGTGCGGCCGCAGGCGCGCGGGTCCGGCCTCCGCTCGGCGTCCGGCTCCGGCGCCGCGCCGGCCTCGGGCGTCCAGGAGCAGCTGGCGTCGCTGCCCGCGTCCGAGCACGGCCGGGTGCTGCTGGACCTGGTGCTCACGGCGGTGGCGGACGTGCTCGGCTACAGCAGCGCCACGGAGGTGGAGAAGGACCGCGGCCTGCTGGACTTCGGCTTCGACTCGCTGACCGCTGTCGAGCTGCGCAACCGGCTCAGCAAGTCCACCGGGCTGCGGCTGCCGGTGACGCTGCTCTTCGACTATCCGACGTCCCAGGCCATCGCGGACTTCCTCACGGAGAAGCTCGCGGCGGAGGCGGGGGACGCGCCGCTCTCCTTCCCCGAGCTGGACCGGCTGGAGCAGTCGCTGCCCGGGATCGCGGGCGACGAGGAGTCCCGGGCCCGGCTGGCGGCCCGGCTGGAGGAGCTGCTGACCCGGCTCGGGCCGTCCGAGGGCGAGGAAGACCAGGTCGCGGACCGGATCGGAGACGCTTCCGACGACGAGATCTTCGATTTCATCGAGAACGAACTCGGTCTCAACTGAGGGCTGTTGTCCACCTCTGCCGGTAGCCGGAACGACTAGGGAGCACAACGATGAGTGAGGCGAAGCTTCGGGACTACCTGAAGCGTGTGACAACAGATCTGCACCGGACCCGTCAACGGCTGCAGGAGCTGGAGGAGCGGGAGCAGGAGCCGATCGCGATCATCGGCATGGCCTGCCGCTACCCCGGCGGCGTCGGTTCTCCCGAGGAGCTGTGGGAGCTCGTCGCGCAGGGGCGCGACGCCATAGCGGAGTTCCCCACCGACCGGGGCTGGGACCTGGACGCGCTCTACGACCCCGACCCCGACAAGCCGGGCACCAGCTATGCGCGCGAGGGCGGGTTCGTCCACGAGGTCGAGCACTTCGACCCGGACTTCTTCGGCATCTCGCCGCGCGAGGCGCTGGCCATGGACCCCCAGCAGCGGCTCCTCCTGGAGACGGCCTGGGAGGCCATGGAGCGCGCCGGGTACGACCCGACGACGCTCAAGGGCAGCCGGACGGGCGTGTTCGCCGGCGTCATGTACCAGGACTACAGCTCGCGGCTGCGCCAGGTGCCCGACGATGTGGAGGGGTACGTCGGCAGCGGCGGCTCCGGGAGCATCGCGGCAGGCCGGGTCTCGTACACCTTCGGGCTGGAGGGCCCGGCCGTGACCATCGACACGGCCTGCTCCTCGTCGCTGACCGCCCTCCATCTGGCGGCGCACGCGCTGCGCAAGGACGAGTGCGGGCTGGCGCTGGTCGGCGGTTCGATGGTGATGTCGACGCCGTTCGCGTTCGTCGACTTCAGCCGGCAGCGCGGGCTCGCGCTGGACGGCCGGTGCAAGCCGTTCTCGGCCGCGGCGGACGGCACCGGCTGGGGCGAGGGCGTCGGCATGGTGCTGCTGGAGCGGCTGTCCGAGGCCCGGCGCAACGGGCACGAGGTGCTGGCCGTGCTCCGCGGCAGCGCCGTCAACCAGGACGGCGCGTCCAGCGGCCTGACCGCGCCCAACGGCCCCGCGCAGCAGCGGGTGATCCGCGCGGCGCTGGCCGACGCCGGGCTCAAGGCGGGCGAGGTGGACGTCGTCGAGGCGCACGGCACCGGCACCTCGCTCGGCGACCCGATCGAGGCGGGCGCGCTGCTGGCCACGTACGGCAAGGAGCACAGCGCGGACAGCCCGCTGTGGCTGGGCTCGCTGAAGTCCAACATCGGGCACACCCAGGCCGCGGCCGGTGTCGGCGGCGTCATCAAGATGACGATGGCGCTGCGGCACGGGCAGCTGCCCAGGACGCTGCACGCCGACGAGCCCTCGCCGAACGTGGACTGGAGCGAGGGCTCGGTCGAGCTGCTGACCGAGGCGCGGCCGTGGCCGCAGACCGGCCGACCGCGCCGCGCCGCGGTCTCCGCGTTCGGCTTCAGCGGCACCAATGTGCACGTCATCCTGGAGCAGGCGCCGGAGGCGGACGAGGGCGACCAGGAGGGCCAGGACAGCCAGGACGGCCCGGCTGACGGGGTCCTGGAGGCCGCGGCGTCCCCGGCCGTGCTGACCTGGCCGGTGTCCGGCCAGTCCGAGGCCGCGGTACGGGCACAGGCCGC